>DATMOU010000001.1:0-8325 GCA_035568035.1 Chthoniobacterales bacterium
GAATTGCCTCCTCAATAGGAAATTTTTTAGCCAACGTTGGCGGTCCGGATTTTCTTCGCAGCATCGTCTCTCACTGTGCGCCGAAATTGATCTGTCGCAAAACCGGCTTCGCGTGGGCGATCACATTCCCGAACGCGATCATTTTGTGGGCCGCAATCACTGCCCTTCGGCTTGGCTGAGTCGGTTCTCGGCTTTCCGTTCCCTTCTCAACCCCTCAACAACTCAACATTCTTAGAATGTTGAATGTTTAGATACGACCCCATTGTCTTTTCCGAAACCGATTGACTTAAGCGTGTCGTGGACTATCTGGGTGTAACGCCCAGCAAGCGAGCATCCGGTTTTTCAACCGGTTCGGCGGCAATAGCATCGACCGTTGCCCGTCGCGGTCTAAACAATGGGCATGGTCCACTCAGACACACGGGGTGTTTTCCCCGAAGGAAATAGAAATGAAAAAATTAATGTTCGTACTAATCGCGTCAGCCGTTTGCTCGGCTTTCACGATCAATGCCTCGGCTCAGCAAGCCGACCAGGCAACAACCGATGCCATCATTGCGATGACGAAAGCGCAATGGGCGGCGGAGATCAAAGATCCGACTAATGCCACTGAACAGACCAAGGACATGTCGGACGACTACACCGAGTTCAACGGCCAGTATGCCACGCGACTCGATGGGAAAGCGATGAATTCGCGGATGACGGAAGCTTCTGGAAAAGACTCTGGCAAGACGACCGTGGCGGAAATGGCTAATCCAAAAGTCCAGGTATACAACGGCAATGTTGCCATCCTAACTTACAACTATGTCGGCCTGACCCAGGACAAGGACGGAAAGACGGAAGCGACCCGTGCAAAATCCACCCGCGTTTACGTGAAAAAGGGCGACAAATGGAGTTTGGTCCACGCAAACTTCGGATCAGATCCATTGCCAAAACAATAAGACCCTGAAAAATCTGAGAATCTTGAATATGAAAACAAAAACAATTGGTTTAGGCGTGCTGCTTTCAATCGCGGCAGCCGCAATGTGTTTCGCGAACAACCCGACGACGGGCACGTGGAAACTGAATGAAAGCAAATCCACGTTCGGCGACGGCGCCGGTAAAAGCACGATGGTGGTGTGGGAGAAAGCTGGCAGCCAGCAGAAATGCACGGTCGACGGAACTGACGCTGACGGTAAGAAAACTCACAGTGTGTGGAACGGAAAACTGGATGGCAAAGATTACCCCATCACGGGCGATGCGCAGTCCGATACTCGCTCGTTCAAGTTGAACGGTGAAAACACCCTCGATATGGTGAGTAAGAAGCACGGCAAAACCGTTGGTGAGGGAACAATCGTCGTGGCGTCAGATAGAAAAACGCGCACGGTCACAAGCACGATTACAAACGCCAAGGGCGAGAAGGTGACTAGCACCCAATTCTACGACAAGTCTTAGCTTTCTGATTCGGTGATAGACGCTGCGCGTCTTTGCCGACGATAGATTTAGTTAACAGCGGCCGAACGTGAAAACGTTCGGCCGTTTTTTCTTACAGTTAGCCAGACCAGTCTTCCTTTTCGCTTCAGCGTTTCTGCTCAACATCTCAACTATCAACTCTGCTTCTGTCGCTCGTCACTGGTCACTTCTTGTTCAGTTTTTCAGAATTTTAGTTTTCAGCGTTTTCCTTCTCAACTCCTCAACGTCTTTTCGCTCGTCACTGGTCACATGTCACTGGTCACTTCTTAAGAATCTCTGATAGGGTGCCGCGCATGATCATCGGCGAAGCAACTTCGACTCGCGTTCGCGGAGCGACCTTCCTCGGTCATCCCAGAGGTCTTTTGTATCTCGCGTTCACCGAAGCATGGGAACGCTTCTCTTATTATGGAATGACGGCGCTGGTCGTCCTTTTCATGGTCAATCAGTTGCTGATGCCGGGACATGTCGAACACATCGCCGGATTTTCCGAATTCCGCGCGGCGATAGAATCGATTGTCGGTCCTCTCTCAACCCAGGCGCTCGCGTCGCAAATTTTTGGGCTCTACTCCGGTTTCGTTTACTTCACCCCGCTCCTCGGCGGCATGATCGCTGATCGTTGGATCGGACAGCGCAGCGCCGTCGTCATCGGCGCCCTCTCGATGAGCGCCGGTCACGTCGCCATGGCTTTCGACCAGTCCTTTCTCCTCGCTCTTCTTTTGCTCGTCGTCGGCTCGGGTTTTCTAAAGGGAAATATTTCGGCACAAGTGGGCGCCCTGTATCCACTGGAGGACGAAGCTTGGCGGACTCGCGGTTTCGTCATCTTCTCGACTGCAATCAACGTCGGAGCGGTCATTGGACCCTTGCTTTGCGGGCTGCTCGCTCAGGTCTACGGGTGGCACTACGGCTTCGGCATCGCCGCGATCTTCATGCTCCTCGGTCTTGCCACTTATCTATATGGATACCGCTATCTACCGGCGCGCGTGGAACGGCGCAAGTCCGAGAGCACTCGACTAACCGCCGCCGAGCGGCGCATCGTCTATGCGCTCATTGCGGTGATCATCATCACGATCTTTCAGTCAACGGCCTTCTATCAGGTCTTCAACGTGAATTCGATCTGGATTCAACACCATGTTGCGCTCGACCTTGGTAATTTCCGGATCCCGGTCCCTTGGTTTCAATCAATCAATTCGATTTTCAGCATCGTGGGAGTTCCGCTGGTGCTTTGGATCTGGCGTCGTCAGGCATTGCGACGGCGAGAACCGGACGATCTGGCAAAGATCGCCGCGGGCGCGTGGATCGCCGCGGCCAGCAACCTGATCCTGGTGGCGGCAATCTTTGTTGCGGGCAACTCGTTAGTTCATCCGCTCATACCGTTTCTCTATAGCGCCGGGTTAGGAATTTCGTTCCTCTACTACTGGCCGACGCTTCTGGCACTGGTTTCGCAAGCGGCGCCGGCCAAAGTGAACGCCACCCTGATGGGACTGGTCTTTATGAGCCTGTTTGTTTCGAACACCTTGATCGGCTGGATCGGTGGCTTTTACGAGAAGATGACGCCCGCCGGATTTTGGGCAATGCACGCGACCATCGCCGCCGCCGGCGGTCTGTTTGTCATGTTATTCGGTCGCCGGCTTGATCGAACGCTTCACCCGGCGCCACAAGTTGTCCCAATAACGGGTAACCGATAACGCGAGCGATCAGCTCCGCTCGTCATTCGGAGTTGGATGTTCGATGTTGGGCGTTCGGTGTTTTCTGAATTCCGATTTCCGATCTCACCATTTCGGCATTTCCGCCTGTCAGCTTTCTGGTGTCATCCGTCAAAATTAAGCCGGATTTGCAATTTCATTTCGTGCATCCCCCTTTCCCGCCTAACCGATTTCAAAGGTGGCAACCGCGCCCGCCCTGACCGACGTTTGTCCATGCCGAACGTTCCTGGGCTGCGCAGTTGCTACGATAAAGTCGGGCGCCTCATTTATTTCGGGCGGATGCTGGACAAGATTCGTCTCCACGCGGCGGGTCAACTCCCGGCGGCTTACCACGATAACCTCGGCGACGAGAAATTCTTAACCCTCGACGGACGCTGCTGCCGTTTCCTTGGCGTTCCCCACTCGGAGATCAAGAGCCGTGTGCTTGCCGGCGAAACCGACGACGCCATTCTGGCTTGGGCGCACGCTCAGGGCACTCCGCGCAACGACGAAGAATGTCACGTCTGGAACCGTTTCATCGCCAAGCTGGGCTGGCGCGACGAACGCAGCCATGTCCTCCCCGAGCGCATCCAAGAAAGCGGTCTCACCGGCAAACCGATTGAAACCCTCATCGACCAGATCGAATTCGACGAAGGCCGGGACCCAGTGGCCGAGCGGGTTTGGGAAAAAATCTAAACTCCGGGCTCCCAGCCGATCTGAATGTCAAAAGTTTAGATCTGACCCCGCCTCTCATTCTGAACGCACTAGCAGGAGCGTAACTTCTCAACAACGCCAGTCCGGCTCGGACCTCAACGTCTCAACGGCTTTCGCTCGTCACTGGTCACACGTCACTTGTCACTTCTTCCCAACCGTGCGTCCTTGAACGGCATCGAGTCCTGGATGTCTCATCGTTAACCGCCCAAGAAAGAAAGCTCTATGAAATCAACCACGATCTCACTCGCAACCATCGCAGTCTTGTGCGTCGGCGCTGCACCGCTGTCCCGCGCGGCCGATCAACCCTTCATCGGGAAATGGAAGCTCAACCTCTCCAAGAGCAAACTCGCCGATCAAATGACGATCGCGCCCGCGGGCGCAAACCGCTACACCCTCACCTTTGCCGGTGTCGGAGACACCGAGACCCTGATGGCGGATGGCACCGACCAGCCCGGAGTTCTTGGCAGCACCATTTCCATTACGATTCAAGCGCCTAACAACTGGAAAATCGTGCGCAAACAAGGCAGCCGCACCGTGGTCGACGCGAATTGGAAGCTTTCCGACGACGGCAAAGCGCTCACCGACACGTTCATTGGCAACCAGCCGGATGGCTCGACGTCGCATGTCGACCTGGTTTACAAACGCGCCGAAGGCAGCGCAAGCAACTCCGGCATCCCGGGCACTTGGGAAACCACGCAAGAAAAGGCCGATACAGCGTATGAGATTGAAATTCGTCCTTACGAGACCGACGGACTGTCCTTCCTCGTTTCCGGCGGCGTGCCAGCGAACAACGTAAAGTTCGATGGAAAAGAATATTCGCCGGCCGGAGCCAGTCCCGCTGCAGGCAGCGCCACCACGTCCGCGCGCCGCCTCGGCGATCATTCCATCGAATTAACCAAAAGACTCAAAGGCAAGATTGTCGAAACTCGCGAGATAACCATCTCGCCCGACCTCAAGACCCTGACCATGACCCGGCACCTCGTGGATCAGCGCATCCCAAACATCCTTATCTTCGATCGCGAAGCTTGACGCGCTCCACCGCTCAACTTCTCAACGTCTCAACTTCCTCTTCAGCTTTCAGTTTTTCCGCTATCAGTTTTTCTGCTTTCTCTTCTCAACCTCGCAACGCCTCAGCGTCTCAACTTCCTTTCACTTGTCCCTGCTTCAGAATTCGAGCTCCAAGTCTTCTTCGCAAAAGTCGAACTTCTTGGGTGGCGTTTCGCTACCATCGTCGAACACCGCTTTAATTAGCCATTCGCAGTCTGAGTTATTCGTCGATTTGTCCCACTGTAATGTGACTGTCTTGTCAGGGCCAATCCCCTTCCCGATATCGAAAGTCCCGTACTTTTCACCATCTTCCGATACAAGCAGCTTTTTGATTCGATCCTTCGTTGTGTTGTGAACCTTGAAGCTGTAGTCGCTATCTCCAGACTCTTTTGGCTCCGCCGATTCCTCTGATTCTGCCGACTCTTTCTCTGTTTTGCCTTTAATCGTAAACTTCTCAGTCGTGGCTAGCTTATCATTCACGTAGATTTCGAGGCGGTACTTCCCGACCGGCCAACCTTTCGTTGGCTTCGACACAGAAAAATCTCCGTCGTCGGTGTCTTCATCCAGCGCCAGCGTTTTTTCGCCGACCTTCGAGTTCGCCGGCGCCGCGCTGCCAACATCTTCCGCTATCCACACACCGCGCAGCTTGTCACCTTTTTGGAGACCCTTGGTTTTGAATATCGCGAACACTTTCGGCGTATCCGGCGCCAGACTTGTCATTTCTTCATCTCCGGGGCCGGTGGTTATCATTGCTTTCACCTTCACATCGCCGGCCTGTGCCAGCACAGCGCAGCCAATCATCGCAATTAAGAACGCGATCGTTTTTTTCATGTTCGTCGTCGTTAACCGGTTGCTCACGCTACCGCAAGACTATTTCGGGTAGCATCGCATCCCCGCCGCGAGGGTTGTCAGACGATGCCTAACAAATGGCCAAATGCGTTTTTCTGATCGTTAAGTGCGATCCGCTTTGAAACTCGTTCGCTGCCCATGCTCACTCGCTCCTTCCCTCGTCGCTTTACCTTGTTCACTCGCACTACCCTCAACCTCTCAACGCCTCAACATCTCAACCTCCTCTTCAGCTTTCCGCTTTCAGTTTTCCGTCACTGGTCACTTCTGAATCCGCTTTCAGCGTTTCTGCTCAACTTCTCAACAACTCAACTGTTCAACATCTCAACTTGTTGAAGTGTCAAAAGTTTAGATCTGACCCCGATTTCTTTCCCCATCTCAACCTCTTCTTCAGCTTTCCGCTTTCAGCGTTTCTGCTCAACTTCTCGACACCTCAACGTCTCTGGCTTGTCACTCGTCACTTGTCACAGGTCCCTTCGTCAATGTAAGGACGTTGCGTGCTTTATCCGATTCCAACGAGTGAGACCAGTATTCTGGGCACGTTTGCCGCCACCTTGTTTGCTCTCCTCAATCCATTCGGAATGCTTCCTGTCTTCATTGGTTATACCGCCGGCAGAAGCACCAGCGTTCAACGTTGGCTGGCACTTTTCATCTCGATCACCGTCCTGGGGTTGATGCTCCTGTTTCTTTTTGCCGGCACAGCGTTGCTCAATTTCTTTGGGATCACCATCGACGCTTTCCGCGTCGCGGGTGGAATCCTTCTGTTGCTGATTGGAATCCGTACCGTCGCCCGCGATCCTACGACCAAGGCGCAAGACCTCGTAGTCGCATCGGAAGTCGGCGCGCTGTGCGAAGCCGAGTCCGTTTACGGCCAGATCGTTGTTCCGTTTGCCATGCCACTGCTAGTCGGACCGGGCGTTATCGCCAACTTGATCCTTTACGCCGGCGAAGCCTGGGAAAGAAAAAGCCCAAAACTGGCTTCGGGCCTGGTGGCCGTAACGGTGGGTGTTTCCTTGTTCACGCTGGTGATTCTGCTTTCGGGTGGATTCTTGAGAAGACTGTTGGGCGATGTTGGTCTGAGCATCGCCACGCGCATTCTCGGATTGCTCGTCGCGGCGATCGGTGTCCAATTCGTGATCGCCGGCCTAACGAATGTAATAGTCAATTCAATCGTGCCCGCCGTGTTACCACAGCTTCACGGACAGTAGCGTGAGCGAGGCCGGGGATATCCGGCATAAACGTAGTTCATTATGCTCGAAACGATCTTAATTGGCCTGCAAGCCTTTCACGTCCTGTTTTTGGCGATCCACGATTGGGTGCCGCTTGGCCGACTCAACGATACGGCTGCGGTCCGCAAAGAAATCCGGATGCGGGGACTCATCATTACGACGATCATCCAGACTGCGTTCTTTGCTGTCGGGCTGTTCTTTAGCGTTCGTTATTTGCATCACAAATATCCGGGATGGCTCATTCGTTGGCTTTGGATCAGTTACGTGATCCTGTTCGTGGGCGAACTCCAAGCCTGGTGGATTCCGTATCTTTTCAAAGCCGATCCCAAGCGAGCGGCGCGGTATCAAAGAATGTTTGGAAACACCCACACGCTTCTGCCAGTCCGTAATGGAATCGCGCCAAACACCGCGCACGTTCTTCTTCATCTCGCAACCGCAGTTACTTTGATTGTCTTATTTCTCAAATAGCTGACCAGATCATAAGCCGGTTACGACGGGTCGCCCGGTTTCGGATATCTCTCAATCATTAGCTCTCAACTTGTCCGCCAGTCATACGCAAGTGCGGCTCGCACCTCGGACTTTGCGGTGCGCTGCGCCACGCGCGATATGAAGAAGCATGCGAACGCTGGATTCCGGACAGAGCGGCCTGCTGGTTCTGCTCGGTGTGTTGTTCACGCTCATTCTTGCCGGTCTCGACAACACGATCGTCAGCACGGTCATGCCGGTGGCGTTGCCTGAGCTCGGCAGTCCGCACCTCTACGCGTGGACATTTGCGGCTTACATGCTCGCCGCCGCGGTATCGATGCCGATCTGGGGACCGGGATCCGATCGCTGGGGACGCCGGCGCACGTATCTCATCGGCATTGTCGCGTTCACGGTCGGAAGCGGACTCTGCGCCATCGCGCGCACAATGATGGAGTTCATCGGCGCCCGCGCCATCCAGGGCGTCGGAGCGGGAGCCGTTGCGACTCTTCCGTTTGTTCTGCTCGGCGTTGTTTACCCGCCTAACAAACGCGGCAGGGCGCTGGGCGCGGCCAGCAGCGCGTGGGCGATCGCGAGTGTCGCCGGACCACTCCTTGGGACGTTGATCGTGACGCACGTTTCATGGCGCTGGGCTTTCCTGATCAACGTGCCGATCGCCATTGTGGCTGGTTTCCTCGTAATCGCCGGAATGCGCGAGAGTACCGGACATAGCGTCGGCCGATTTGATTTTGCCGGTGCGCTCCTCGCCGGCGCCGGCGGCAGTTGCCTGATGTGGGCGTTTGTCGATCTCGGTGAGAAACAAATCGGACTGATGCAGGCCGCGCTCGTTGGCGCCGGAATCATTCTGCTTGTCATCTTTGTCTGGCATGAAGGACGAA
>DATMOU010000002.1:0-79996 GCA_035568035.1 Chthoniobacterales bacterium
GTGCCGTTCCCATCGATTGTATTGAAAAACGTTCCACCGATCTGATACGTCCCGCCGTTGAAATTGATTGCGGCCGCGCCGGTAGGGTCATTTCCTCTAATGGCAAACGTAGCATCGCCGGTTGTGGTAGCGGTGCCGCCAACATTCATATTGATGGTCTCATTTCCTCCAATCGATCCCCCGACGTTGTCGATTTCAACGTCCAATGAATCCGCTGTCAGATCTCCAGTGCTCGTAATTCCGATCGTGGCGTTGCCCATGATCGTTCCAAAATTGTTAATAATGTTTGGGGCGAGCAGACCTGCGGTCGAAATGTTATTAGCACTCAGCGTGATCGAAGCGTTTCCGCCAATCATGCCGCCAGAGGTGCCAGCGCCTTTGTTATTGAAAATAATTAGGTCTGCTTCGCCGGGTACGGTGCTATCGAAGGTTGGATTGCCCGGGTTCGTTCCGGGAATGGAAAAGTTTCCAGTTAGATTAAAAGCAATGGTCGCGTCGCGATCGATCACACCGCCGCCTCGACGATTGTCAATAGACGCGAACAACGCATTGGCCGTGAAGTCATTCGCGCTGACCTGCAGAGTCGCGCTTCCATGAATCGTACCCGCGCTTGGGCTGGCACTATCGGCGTCATTCAGAATCCCAAAGTCAGCCTCATTCTGGACGGTCATGTTGTTTGTGATGCCAAACTCAAGAAGCGCGTTCCCGTTAAGGGTGCTACCTGAGTTACTAACGTAGGCATGAAGTTCCCCTCCGATCGAGGCGCTATCGGCGTTCACACTTAGAGTAGCGTCGCCATTAATAGAGGACGCGCCCGCTGGGTTTCCTTGCGTGTTATCGAAGCGACTAGAAATGGCAAGCGACAGACTCGCCGGAAATCCGAACGGGTCGGTATTGTCGGTCGAAGTGGTCAGCGCACCACCCACGGTAACAATAAAGTTCGCCGCCGATCCAATGCTGCCGCCGCTACGATTGTTAATCACTCCGAATAGCGATCCGGCCGATAGATCGCCACCCGTGGTGATGGAAATATTGGCACCTCCTCCAATTTGCCCTGGCGTGTTGCCGCTAAAATCGTAGTTCTCGATGAACATCTGCAACACACCGGAAACCGTTGCGCTGCCGTTAACATTTAGACTGGTCGTAGCGTTGCCACCTATGCTGCCAGTGGTATTGAGGATCCGCACGGTCGCCGAACCCGTCGTTAGATTGCCCGGGATCGTGAGGGTTATGTTACCGCCCGTACCGATATGACCGTTCGGATTCAGAATAGTGAGGGCCAAATCGCCACTGCTGAGGGCAAGATCTCCGGCCAGATTGAGTATGATGTTACCGCCAGTGCTGATATTCCCATTCGAATTATCAACCGACACCGTCATCGCACCCACATCTAGCGTCACTGGACTGTTTTGTCCGACATCCAATTCCCCGGGGGTAGTAATATTCAATGTCTGAGCGATGATCGTTGCGCCATCGATCGTGATCGTTGGCGTCGAACCCGCTGGATCGTTCTGGTCCATGGTGATGGTACCGCGATCGGCTTCGATGGTTCCGTTAACGACAATGTTCGCGCCCTTTGTCGATAAAGTGATCGAGCCGCCGGGACCCGGAGCGTTCGCGTTGAGCAATGAAAGTAACTGCCCGTTTGCACCGACCGTGATTCCCGTGCCGGTCGTGAGATTACTTTGCAAATCAATCGTGCCGCCGCTCGCGCTTTGCCGGGGAGCGCTCGAATCATCCGATGAGACTTGAATAGTGTCGTTCACTGTCACCATACCGCCGGTGGAGAGCAACGTGACCGACCCGCCGGCCCCGCTGTAGACTCCCGCAGCGCTGTTTAATCCGGTTGTTGCGGTAATGTTCGCACCGCTATTAGCGGTGATATTTCCGTTCGCATTGACGATAAACGTTCCGCCATTCCCACCTTCCGCGGGATTACCGCTGCCAAATTCATTGGCGTTCACGCCGTTAAAGTTTACGAACCCGATTCCGGTCGACGGATCGAACGTCAATGTATTCGAGTTGATCGTGAGTTTACCGACGAAGTCGGGCGTGCCATTGAAGCTGAAATCAATACGGGGCGTGACGATCGAGTCGACATTGAAAGTGTATTGGGGAGAGCCCTCGCCACCAAATGGGACGATGGCTCCCTGAACGGTCAGAATACTCGAAGGAGCATGGACGTTTAGCGATATAAACTCATGGCCAACGTTGATGTTGCCTCCGGCGGTCAACGTGAGAATGAAGAGATTTCCGCCTACGTCCACGGTCGTCCCCGCTACGAGAGTGCTTCCTATAACGGCGCCCGTAACGTCGCCCGACGCGGTGAACGAAGTGGCTGCAGAGATTGTTGCATCTTCGGAGTTGAGGGAGTGAATGCTAATGCTGCCCCCGGAGAGAAAACTTAAACCACCAGACGGGGAACCAACGAAATCGATGTTCGGCGCGTTAATGCCGCCAGTGCCAGCGGTGAACGTCACGCTGCTCGAGTTGGAGAAGTCGAATGTGACGGGTGTTGAACTTGTGAGATTGATCGTGGTCGCCGTCGCCGAAAGGGTGTCCCAGCCGAAAGGTTGACCCCCGCCCACAATGGCGACGTTCAAAGTGTTGGTGGCATTCAAAGTGAAGGAGCCGCCACCGCCTGGTGGATTCGGGAACTTGCTTCCGTCAATATTAATGTCGCCGAGCGACTCGATATCGACAGAGTTCGCCGTAATTGTTCCCGAGCCGGCCAGGAAATTCACCCCGGAAATGGCGTTAAAGTTCATGACGGTCTCATCCCCATTCACCTGGATCGAACCCTCAGCATTTAACTTTACCGTGTTAACGTTGGAAATCGGCGACGCGAGCGTCAGGTTCGATCCGGTCCCGCGCGCATAAAATTCTAGGTGATCGAAGCCTGCAAATGAGATCTCCGGCCCGAGCGTAATCGAACCGCCTTGCGTGATAAAATCAAGGCGGGTGATACCAGCGAAGGTTAATGTTCCGCCAGGCGCGCCGGAGGTGATGTCGCCGACACTAACCAGAGCAAGAAAAGTTGTATCGCCGCTTGGGACCGTAACAGTCGGATCTCCAGTCAATTGCAGATCCGCGAACTTGAAGACCGCAATCGGAAGATGGTTATTTGAGCCGCTAAATACCAATTGATCGAAGGCCGTCGGCGCTTCGCCGAACAAATATTCGGGAGGCGACCCATCCAGGGCCGTGCCGCGATAAAGCGTCCCAAAATCCGTAACGCTATTCGTCGTGATCGTCGGATCGGTATTGATGGTGGTGCCGCTCGTGATTACGTAGGGATTAGGCGACGCGATCGTCGATGGCGTACCAAATTTGCTCGGGGTAGCAGAAGGCGATGCTGATGGCGTCGGAGTAGGTGGAGGAGTGGGAGTTGGCGGGGGCGAGGGCGTCTGGGTCACTGCCGGGTTGGCCGACGTGTTCTGAGAGATCACATCGATGATGCTTTGGGAAGGCGGAGATTGGGCTGGATTTGCGTTTGCGGTTAACGATTGATCCGCCTGCTGTTGATCTATCACCTGCAAAATCAGCGGTAGATTCGCGAGATCAGGAAAATTAACGATTAGGGCCGAAGAGTTGAGGACCGTCTTTACATCGAATTTCTGCGGTGTCGTGAGATGACCGTCTGCAGTGAGCATGATCATTTCGCCGCTGTGAAGCGTTACCGTTTCTTCAGGATGCGCGTTGGGGTAGAAGGTCCCGACGCCTTCCAGGACCATGAATTTTGTAGGTGGCCCGGTGCCGAAGATAGCGGTGCCGCCTTGAATCGCTGCCGTAACCGCCGCACTGGTGATCCTTGCTGCCGCGCTTTTCGGTGGCACCTCCAGTAGAATGGAACCCTGGTCAACGTGGATCTCACGGGCTGATTCATTCAAACTGAATACGGTATTCTCGCCTAGTCGCGTGATCGTAAGGTCGGCAAATGTTAATTCGGCGCGGGATTGCGCACCCGTTCGGACAGCCGTTCCTTGTCTGATTTTATCATTCACAGCCGCCTGACGCGCAGCGGCATTCGAACTCAGTAAACGCACGTCTTGGATTACTGCCGAGACACGAGCCTCTTGGAAAGTTGCACCCTCCGTGTTTGGAATCAGTGCGAAACAAAGCAGCAACAGGACGGGAAGGATCGGTTTCATGGGCGGGTCTCCGAAGCTGCTGTCCTTTGAAAAGGGTTCGCCGTCGTCGCCGTTGGATTGGTCGTCGTTGCAGCCTCGGAGGACCGTTTGTCGGGACCGACAACCGAAACCGTTGAGCCACCGCCGAACATGATCAGATTGGTGTCGAGTAATCGTTTCTTGGATTTGTCCCGTTGCTGCTTTTCATTGGCCGCCGCGATCGCTCGCTCGTTTTCGAGCGACGCGAAGTTTTGAATGAGCGGGCAGGTTTTTACAAAACGCTCGATATCAAAATCAACCGGATCGGTTAAAGAAGCGTTCGCGTTCCCAAAAACCATCTGCCCCGCGCGAACGAGAATAGAATCGCCCAGCCGGGCGGGCCGATATAACCGCGCTGTGCCCTCGAGCACGAGGAATTTGAAAACCGTCGGCTGATACTCAAGTAATGCAGTCGCGTTACCAACTGCAGCCGATACCGCTCCGGCTTGCACCTTGCCTTTGGTGCGGCCCGGAAACTGAAGCAAGACTGCGCCATGCGACAATTCCAAAACGTTCTTGGACTTCAGCGTTAGCGCCGCATTCGCGCTCAGACGTGCCACCGCCTTGTCTTCGAAGGTAAGCTCAGCGCGCGAATCGATGCCTGTGATTATTTCATTTCCTATCCTGACCGCATCGCCAACTGAACCAGCCCGCCGCCCGGCGTCGTTCGTCACCAGATTCGCTTCTTTAACGATAGCTGTAATTCGGACCTCGTTGGGCGCGGCGCTGGCAATTGAAACAGGGAAGATGTGGGGAGCGAGAACTAACCCAGTTAGCGCGCAACAGCTGCAAATTCTCGAATGCGTACCCACAAAAAGGGAAGCCTTTTTGAGGTTTAGATATTGATAAGTCAAGCTTAAGCCTGTTGGCGTGACACCGGAGATGCAGAGTAAGTTTTTTGCTCTGTGAGGCGGACGATCCAAATAACGGCTGGCACAGCCGCTGCTATAATTTCTAGAATGCAGTCGGGCGTAGCAAACGACTTCCGATGTCACATAAGCTCTCGTGTTAGTCGAGAGCTTTCCATCGACGATTCTGCGTTGATCGAGGAGCTGTGCGGAGTGTATATGGACATTTATTCCTACTCCTCTGATGAACGAATCGCCGAATTGATCGGCGATTTCGGTCGTGGCCGTACTCCAACACCTACGTCTCAAGCAACAGCGATCGGTTGAGGAATGGCGAGCGTTTTGCTCGGCTACCCTAGATTTATCCAATTGACCCGCTTCCTGGTGCGATAGGCCCTTTCGTGCCAAGAACGGCGGCCATCCTCACGGACGAACGGGATTCCACAGCGCAAAACAAAAGCCGCCACGCGGTAAAACGTGACGGCTCATTGTGAAATGCTGCTGCTTGTTAGGCTTTGCTGATTTGTTGGCGACTTACTTGCAGGGACGTTTGACCACTTCCAGCTACACTTACAAGCCTTCCACGAGGAAGCCGTGGGCCACATTGCCCCCGTCAATATATTCTCCCGCGATCGCTCCCGGGTTGTTGTTGCCCAAGGGGATGGTCCCCTGACCTGTGCCTGTGCCCGCGCTCGGAACATTGAACGTGTTGAAGCTCCCTTGCTTGTCGCGCAGGAAGCCGTGATTAACACCGTTTGCGTCGGTGTAATTTCCCGCGATCGCTCCCGGGTTGTTGTTGACTTCAGGAAGGGTGCCCAGGCCTGGACCTGTGCCCGCGCCGGGAGCATCGAACGTGGTGAACGTGCCCTGCTTAGAGCGCACGAAGCCGTGAAGCACACCGCTTTGGTCGACGAAGATTCCTTCGATCTCTCCGCTTGGAGTGAGGTCTACGCCGAACGTACCGTTGCCAGAGCCCGGGGTCGAGTCAGCGCCCGGAGCATCGAACGACGTGATGGTGCCGTCGGCTCCGCGCAGGAAGCCGTGACCCACGAAGTTTGCGTCAAAGTAGAATCCCGTAATGTCGCCCGGCTCATTAATGGCGTTGGGGTTGGTCAGTATGGAGCCCGTGGGATCGAACTCGGTGATCGTGCCGTTAGCAGCGCGCACGAAGCCGTGCTGTACTGAGCTCGCGTCCACATAGAATCCCGTGATCGCGCCCGCCGGGTTGATGCCAGCGGCAGTAAATTCCGAAGGGAAAGTCCCCTGGGGAAACGGTCCTGTGCCCGCGTCCGGAGCATCGATTTGGGTGAACGTGCCGTTGGCTGCACGCACATAGCCGTGACATCCGCCACTGTTGTCGCTGTAGAATCCCGTGATTTCCCCAGATTGGTTGATGGAGTAAGCACGTGTACCCTGGCCGGGCCCGATGGTCCCACAAGATGCTGAACAAATGCCCGCGTTCGGATCGTCGAAGCTGGTAAAGGTCCCGTCGGGAGCGCGCAGGAATCCGTGTCGGGCAACGTTGGCGTCCCGGACGAATCCCGTGATCGCCCCCGAATCGTTGATGCCCGAAGGGAAGGTGCCCTGGCCGGCGGCTGTGCCCGCGAGCGGTGCGTCGAACGTGGTGATGGACGTCTTCTTTTGACCCGCATTCACGGAAAGGCCGAGTCCCAAGGAGAGGACCAGGCAAAAAGCCATTGATTTAAAGATTTTTGTGGGAGTTTTAACCAGAGTGTTTTTCATAATTAGTTTTTGTTAGGCACTCAGGTTGATTCATTGGAAAGCGGCTGGCTATAACCAGATCTCGCTAAGAAGGCAGACCAGTTTCGCTTGTCGCGGGAAGCAAGGGCTTTGAGGTGCTCAGCCTCTCTTGAGAAAGCATTCTCAGGATGCGAAACTCGTGTCATGAAGATGAACGGCGTGATCTACGGGCGTACTGTCTCGTCGGTCCCAAGGCAGCGCCGGCGTCGTTTAGTCATGTCGTTCGAAATGGTGCGGCTGGATCGCGCGTCGTCCGAGCCGCTTTACCAACAACTGTATCGTCAAATACGAGAAGAACTCGAGAGCGGCAGTTTTGATTCAAGCGCCTCCCGTGTGCCTTCCTCACGAGTTCTCGCGGCAACTCTCGGCATTTCGAGACTCACCGTAAATCAGGCGTTCTCAAAACTACTTGCAGAGGGCTATCTTCAAGCCCGGGAACGGTCTGGTATCTTTGTCGCCGATCATTTACCGGCAACTTTCCTGAAGGCTGCCAGGCCGGTGACAACCACGCGCACCGAACATCCCCCGCGAGTCGCCCGAAGAGTGACCAGAATGACCGATCGTCGCAGCGGTCGACAGCTCGATGTCGGCGCTGGCGGCCCGCCAAGCGTGACATTCGTCGCAGGGTTGCCGGCTGTGGATGAATTTCCGATTGCTGTTTGGGAACGCTTGCGCGAACAGGTTTTGACGAAAAAGGGAGCGCACCTATTGCGTTACGCCTCGAGCCGTGGCGAGATCGAACTACGCAAGGCTATCGCTACTTACTTGTGCGACTTCCGCGGCGCCAACTGTAATCCCGACCAAATCGTAGTCGTCGGCGGCATGCAGCAGGCGATGCTGGCGTGCGCGCTCGCTTTAATAAATGAGGGTGAAGTGGCATGGATCGAAGATCCCGGCTTCCATCAGGCACGTAATGTCTTGGCTTTTGTCGGAGCCAAAATGGTCCCGCGCCCGATCGATCGTGAGGGGTTGATGATCGCGAAGTGCTCACGGCAAAATTCTCCCAGACTCATTTTCGTCGCACCCTCGCACCAATTTCCCCTCGGTGTCACGATGAGCCTGAAGCGGCGGAAAGCTCTGATCGAGTTCGCAGAGTCGCGCGACGGCTACATTCTGGAGGATGATTATAATTCCGAGTTTCGTTTCGATGGGCCGCCGCTGCCATGTCTTCAAGGTTTGGACCATGCCGGCCGGGTGATTTATGCCGGCACAATGAGCAAGATCCTTTACCCATCGCTGCGCCTCGGTTTTGTGATCGCACCGCCACAACTTGTAGACACCCTCGTCAAGGTGCGCGCTGTGATGGACCAGCACTCGCCAGCGATTGATCAAGCTACCCTGGCGCGTTTCATCACCGAAGGATTTTTCCTCAACCACGTGAAACGGATGCGCGAACTCTATGCCCATCGACGCCTGTTTTTTATCGAACAATTCCAAAAATGGCTGGGCGACTATTTCGATCTGGAAGTATCGCCAGCCGGTTTGCACTTCATCGCCTGGCTGCGGCGCAGGGAAGATTTATCGTTGTTCATGCGTGCTCGTGAGGAAACCGGCGTTTGGCCCCGGCCTCTTTCTTTCTTCTGTATCAAGGCTCAGTTGGATCCGGCATTCCTCTTTGGATTCGCGGCCTGGGCGCAAGCGCAAATTGAACAAGGTTTGGCAAAACTAGCGTCGGCGGTTAAACAACTGAAGCAGCGCGGCGTGGGAAAGGGTTCGTCGTTTCAAAAGCAGGATTTGTCACCTGCTACGAGTGAATACTGGCCGTCAACAGCTATCAGATCCAAGTAACTGGCTGACGTAAATTGGGATTGGCAAACAGCCGGGCCCTTTCGAGCCCGCGCCATAATCAGAAAGACTTGCGGACGCAACCGCTCGGTTGCGGTTCATTCGCGAAACGCGCCGTCGTCCACCTGATCAGCAGCTCCTCGACCGGCGTACCGGGCTGGGTAATCGTGAAGTGGTCGCGCCCCGCGAATGTCCAATACTCGATTCGTTGACCAGCGGAGCAGCGCTCTGCGACGTAGGCGTCGGTGGCAGACGACGGCACGGCGGTGTCCGAAAGGCCTTGCGCGATTACAACGGGAGCCTCTATCAGCCCGTCCGCCGTGTTCTGCTCAAGCCGAGCTTGCAGCACTTTGTTCGAACTCGTCGCCAATGCGGGACCGTCGAACGTTGACATCAGTGCCTCGATGCGCGCCGAATCCTCGGGCGGGACCGACTCGCATAAGTTAACCATCTGACGCGCGGCGTTGAGCGCCTCGGGCCGAATCGCTTGCTCGAATTTGATGTCAGGGTAGAACCGGCTGTAAGCCAGCGCGAGATACGGTCCAAACCGCTTGTCCATCGCGACGTTTATCGCGAGAATATTCTTAATATTCGCGGCCGGTGCGATTGCCGCGACGCCGAGGATTTCCAGGTCCGGCGCGTAGCGCGGCCCGATGATGCCGGTCCAAAGCGCGGCATGTCCCCCCTGCGAGTAACCCCACGCCACCATGCGTTTATCCAGCGTGAGATCGGACATCTGCCGCGCGGCACGGACAGCATCGAGCGCCGCACGCGCTTCGCCTTCGCCGATCAAGTAGGGATGCGGACCACCCTGCTCTGCGAAGGAGTAATCTGTCTCGACCACGACCCAGCCGACCTTCACAATCCGGTCGCGCGCGAGGATGCCCGCGCTCGGCGCCGAAAAAAGCGACGGCATGCATTTCTGGAGCAAGCCCGTCGTGGCGTGCTCCCACGCGATGACAGGACATGGGCTCCCGAGAGGATCGTTCGGCGCGAACACGGTCGCGACCGCTGTCGCTGGCGTGCTGTCGTCCACAGTGGTTGCGTAAAGGATGCGCCAACCTCGCATGCCGGCTGGCAGTATCACGTCTTCGAGCGGCTCGCTCCGCAGTAACGCGCCAGGCTGATGCGGCAGGTCCGACGGCGGATCGTAGAATGCATCCGGCGCGTGCGCAGTGATGGGCGCGCCATGGGGTGTTGGCGAGGCGCTCGACTCTGACGACGCTCGTTTGGCCCGATTGCAGCCAGCGCCCGCCAGCAAGACAAATAGAATTGCGAAGCCAATCTTGTCCCGCGTGCACGAGATCACGAAATCGAGTTAGAACTGCGACGGAATTTGGTCACTTGAACAAATTATAGCGCAGGATGGCGTAGATCGCGTGGAAGCCGTCTTTCCAATTCACTTTCTTGCCTTCGCTGTAGGTGCGGCCGTTGTAGGAAATGCCGACCTCGTAGATGCGACACTTCGCTTTAGCCAGTTTGGCCGTCACTTCGGGTTCGAACCCGAAACGGTCTTCGCGAAGATCGAGACTCTTGATCACTTCTGCGCGAAATGCTTTGTAGCACGTTTCGACGTCGGTGAGGTTCAGGTTGGTAAACATGTTCGAGAGCAGGGTGAGGAACCTGTTGCCGACCATGTGCCAGAAATATAAAACGCGGTGAGGATGGCCGCCCATGAATCGCGAACCGAAAACGGCGTCGGCTTTTCCCGTCAGGATCGGTTCGAGCAAAGTCGGATAATCGGCGGGGTTGTATTCGAGATCGGCATCCTGCACCAGGATCACGTCCCCGGTCGCGGCAGCAAATCCCGCCCGCAGCGCGGCGCCTTTGCCCATGTTGCGCGGCTGGTAAATGATCTGATTCGCGACCGACGCGATTTTTTCTTTCAACATCTGTTGCGTCCCGTCGGTCGACCCGTCGTCCACTATGATGATTTCAATTTCGCCGACGTCGGCCGATCGGACCACATTAACGATCTGCTCGATCGTCGCGCGTTCGTTGAAAACCGGAATGACGACGGAGATCTTCATCGAGCAGAAACTAGACAGGATTCGCCCGATTTTTACGAGACCCGAAATCAAAAAGCATCTGTGATCGGGCCGAAGGAAGAACTGACGCCGATCAGCAAGTCAGAAACTAGACAGAATTTACAAGATCGGCAGGATTTTCGAGTAAGAAAATCCGAGTAATCCCGTTAATCCTGTCGGTCTACGGATTGAAACGAAACTTCGTCCGGCCTCGCTTGGCGTTCGCCTTCATTTTGCGGCGGTGCTTCTGCGAAGGGGTCTCGAAAGCGCGCAGACGGCGCACTTCCTCGAGAATGCCCTCGGCATCCAGCTTATTCTTTAGCCGCTTTAAAGCGCGATCGACTGGCTCACCTTTGCGAACGAGTACTTCTGGCATCGATAATCAACTCCTGATCTGCAAATTTTGTGCCCGTTGGGTTCGCTTTCGTCCCGCGGTCGCGGGGACTACTGCGTGACAGACGGGCCGATCCTAAGCGGGGGATCGCTTCCCGTCAAATTTGGCCTGGACTCGGGCCTAACGGGGGATTGGATTTGCGCTGGTTGACGCCTGCGTGACTTCACGTCGAAGCGAGCTGGTGTCTTTGCCGCGTGCGCGCGTCCACCAAAGGACAATCGGCGAAGCGATAAAGATTGAGGAATAGGTGCCGACGATTACGCCCACGAGGAAGGAGAACGCGAAATCGTTGAGCACCGGGCCGCCGAAAAAGTAAAGGGCCAACACTGTGAGCAAAACCGTGCCGCCGGTCAGGATCGTGCGCGACAGCGTGTCGTTGATCGAGTGGTTCATGACCTGCGCCACCGAGCCCGACAGGCGATCGCGCAAACCGCTGCGGATCCGGTCGAAGACGACGATTTTATCATTAATCGAATAGCCTGCGATCGTGAGTACCGCAGCTACCATGATCAGCGAAAGCTCGCGGCCGCTGAGGGAAAAAATTCCAAGCGTAATGATGAGATCATGCGCTAGCGCGGCGAGCGAACCGACGGCGAACGAGGTGCCGAACCGCATGGTGACGTAAATGAAGATGCCGATCAAACCGAGGGTAAGAGCGAGCGCACTCTTGCTCGCCAATTCTTTGCCGACCAGCGCACCGACATGGTCGGTCTGTTCAAATTTCAAACCGGCGTTTGGAAGCGCTTCCTGCAACCGTGCCTTGATCTTGTCCGCGTTCCCCGCGTCGGATCGAATGCTGATGAGATCTCGATTCGCAACGCGCTCGGATTGGATCACGCTGTTCTGGAGGCCGGTATTCGCCAGCGCAGTGCGAACTTGATCAGGCGTCAGTTTCTGACTGGCGGACAGCACCATCAAATCGCCGCCTCTAAAATCCGCGCCAAGATTCCGATTGCCCCGCATGAACAAAGCAGCGAGGCAGGCCACAACGGCAATTCCTGAGACGAGCATGAATTTCTTGGCGTTTCCGAGAAAATCGAAATCCTTGGAGCGAATGAGGTGCAGCATCGACACCTTCTTTAGAACATTGAGTGCGAACGCCCATGAGAAACAGGTGTAGGTGACGAGCAGTGACGAGAACATTGAAGCGACGATGCCGATCGTCAGTGTCAGAGCGAAGCCTTTGACCGGTCCACTGGCGAGCCAGAACAAAATCACCGCGGTTAGAAACTGGGTGACGTGCGCGTCAAAAATCGCGCTGAACGCCTTTTGGTACGAAGTGTCGATTGCGGTGCGCAGCGTTTTACCTTGTTTAATCTCGTCCCGGAGGCGTTCGTAAATCAGAACGTTTGCGTCAACGGCGATGCCAAGGCTGAGAATCAATCCGGCGATACCGGGAAGCGTCAGGACGCTGTTGAACATGCCGAGAGCGCCGACCACCATGATACAATTGATGCCGAGCGCGATGTCCGCAATCAATCCGACGAGGCGGTAGTAGATCAGCATGAAAACCACGACCAAGGCGAAGCCGGCGATGCCTGAGTAGATGCCGCTCTTAATAGAATCACTACCGAGACTGGCCGACACCTGGCGCTCTTCTTCGATTTTGACCGGCGTCTGGAGCGGATTTTCGAGCACGCTGGCCAACCCACGCGCTTCGGTCTCGTCAAATTTGCCGGTAATGATGGCGTCGCCACCGTAAATCGCATCGCGGATCACCGGCGCGGATATAACCGCGCCGTCGAGCACAATCGCGAACCGGTGGCCTTTGTTTGCCTCAGTGATTTGCCCAAATTTTTTCGCCCCTTCGCCATCGAATTTCATCTGCACCGTCCAGCCCTCATTGCCGTAATAGGCATGAGATTCCGTCACGCGATCACCGCCGAGATCGGCCTTTTTCTTGATCAGCAACCTTTCCTCGCGGGGCTTTTCGTTTCCTTCCGCACGCATCGTGTAGGTTTCAATGTGGTAATCCGGAGGGATCACCTCCTGGCCTTGATCGATCTTGGCCAAGCGGTCGCCGTTGTCGGGATACACCAGCCGGAATTCGAGCTTCGCTACACGCTGAAGCTGGGTGCGCGCTTCTTGAATTTTTGCAGCATCAAGGCCCGGAATTTGAACTAGGATCCGGTCCGTGCCTTGGGGAGTAATGATCGGTTCGCTCACTCCGAACTGGTCGACGCGCTTGCGGATCGCTTCGATCGCCTGATCGACCATCGATTTGGTGATTGGGCGCTTCGTTCCTTCAGGACCTGCCGCCGGCTCCAGTCGAATCAAAAAAGAAGTGCCGCCCTGCAAATCGAGACCGAGATGGATTTTGCCAGGACGAACGATTGTTCCGTCAGGTCGCTTTTGATCGAACGGCGGATAGGTCGATGCCAGACAGAACGCGGTAATCGCGATCGTCAGAACGGTTCCCAGAAGGCGGCGGATCCGTTCGCTGTCGGTCGCGAAATACCAGCCGAACAAAATCAGCAAACCGATGCCGGCGAAAAATGTGGCTGCAGGGCTCATCGACGAGGTTGAGGAGTTGAGGTCAGAGCCGGACTGGCATTGTTGAGTCGTTGAGGGGTGAGCCAATTGTTCCGCATCACAATAATTTTTATCTCAACTTCTCAACACCTCAACCGCTCAACTTTCCTTTAAGACGTTGGTGACTGCCGATTTTTCGACCTCGATCTTCACGTTATCGGCCACTTTCAACATTACCGTTGTATCCTTCACATTCGCGATCAATCCGTGAATACCGGCGTTAGTTACCACCTTGTCGCCTGTTTTCAGCGTGGAAATCAATCGCTGCTGTTCCTGCTGCCGCTTCTTCTGCGGTCGAAACAGCAGGAAGTACATAATAATAAAGATGAGAATAAACGGCACGAATTGGATAATGCCGGCGCCGGGAGCCGGAGCAGGCGCCGCGGGCTGTGCTTGAGCTAAAATCGTAAGAAGAGTCGACATCAGAAAGTTTTGGCGAGCGGGAGCTTAAACCCGAACGCTTCCGCTGCAATCGAGAATCGTTACTCCCCAGAATCGACTTCGCGCGTTTGGTAATTCGACACAAACCCGCCCCGGAACTGGTCGAATGTCCCAGTATCGATCTGCTCGCGAGCCTGCCGCATCAACTCTAAATAGAAGTGCAGATTGTGGATCGTGATGAGGCGAAGACCGAGAATCTCTTCCGCTTTGATCAGATGCCGGATGTATCCACGGGCGAATTCGTGGCAGCTCGGACACCCGCAGCCTTCTTCGATGGGGCGCTTGTCCATCGCGAACTCCGCATTTTTTAGATTGAGTGTGCCGGTCGAGGTGAATGCGGTTCCGTTACGTGCCAGGCGGGTCGGCAGAACGCAATCGAACATGTCCATTCCGCGGGCGATCATTTCCAGCAACTGCGGCGGTGTGCCAAGACCCATCGCGTAACGAGGCTTGTCCACGGGCAAAATCGGCTCGCTCGATTCCACGGCCTTCATCATTTCCTCTTCCGGTTCGCCGACGCTCACCCCGCCGATCGCGTAACCATCAAATCCGATCTCGACGAGCGCTTGCGCCGATTGCTTGCGCAAATTTTCAAACGTCGCGCCCTGGACGATTCCAAATACAAGCTGGCGCGTTTGACTCTCTTCTGTGGTGGCAGCCGTCCCGGCTGCAGCTTTTTGATTCGCAGGCGAGACGCCTGCCTCCACAGCTTCCTTACATCTCTTTGCCCATCTCGCTGTCAGCTCCAAACTGCGTGCCGCGTAATCGTATTCGCACGGCCACGGCGGACATTCGTCGAGCGCCATCGCGATATCGCTCCCGAGCGCAGCCTGAATTTCCATGGCGATCTCGGGCGAGATAAATGCCGGCGTGCCGTCCACGTGATTTTGAAACTGCACGCCGTCCTCGGTGATCTTCCGCAACTTCGCCAATGAAAAAATCTGGTAACCGCCACTGTCAGTCAGGATCGGTCCATCCCAATTCATGAATTTGTGGAGGCCGCCAAAATGTTTGATCACCTCAATTCCCGGTCGGACGAACAAGTGGTACGTATTTCCGAGAATGATTTGTGCGTTAAGCTCTTTGAGTTCGCGCGGACTCACCGCCTTCACCGAGCCTTGCGTTCCAATCGGCATGAACGCCGGCGTTTCGATCGCACCATGCGCGGTCAGGAGTCGCCCATGACGCGCTTTGGATTGCCGATCCTGCCTTAAAAGCTCGAACGTTTTTTGCATCAGGAGGAGAGATTCCGCGACTTCCGCGAAATAACAATCAGCGCGCAAAATATTCTTTGCGGAGCGCGATTTTCTCCTCTATAGTCGCGACTCACCGCATCAGGCGCGTGACAGTGTGTTAACGCGTTTGGGCGGGTTTTTTGTCGTCCGGATTTTAACCCCGTTCGGGCGGCGCTTTGTTGAGAAAAAATGCCCACGATTAACCAGTTGATTCGGAAAGGACGCCGGAAGGTGTCGGTGAAATCGAAGTCACCGGCGCTGGGCAATTGTCCGCAGCGTCGCGGCGTGTGCGTGCAGGTGATGACGCGCACCCCGAAAAAGCCGAATTCTGCTCTTCGCAAAGTGGCCAAGGTCCGCTTGACGAATGGCCAGGAAGTGATTGCCTACATTCCAGGCGAGGGGCACAACCTGCAGGAGCACTCCATCGTGCTCGTGCGCGGGGGACGAGTGAAAGATTTGCCGGGCGTGCGCTATCACATTGTGCGTGGCTCGCTCGACAGTCTCGGCGTCGATGGGCGACGCCGGAGCCGCTCCAAGTACGGAGCGAAGCGCCCGAAAGGTGGCGCGGCTGGCGGAGGCGGCGCGGCGAAAGCGGCGCCGGCAGCGGCCAAGGAAGAGAAAAAGTAAATTTTGAAACAGAAGATCGACAATGTCGCGACGGAAGAGAGTTTACAAAAAGGAAGAGCGCGTCGATTCCCGCTACGGGAGTCCGGCGGTCGCTCGTCTCATCTCCACGGTGATGAAGCGCGGCAAGAAATCGCTGGCCGAGCGCATTGTCTATACCGCGATTGAGAAATCGCGCGAAGGGTCCGATTCCGTCGATCCACTCGAAGTCGTCAACAAGGCGATCGAGAACGTTCGCCCGCGGCTCGAAGTAAAATCGCGTCGCGTCGGTGGCGCCACTTATCAAGTCCCGCTGGAAGTTCCGCCTGCCCGACAGATTTCTTTAGCGACGCGTTGGATTGTTCAATACGCCGACACACGCAAAGGCATGCCGATGGCGCAGGCCCTTGCCCAGGAAATCAAGGACGCGGCCGCTGGCCAGGGCAACGCGATCAAGAAACGCGAGGACACACACAAGATGGCGCAGGCGAATCGCGCGTTTGCCCACTTCCGTTGGTAATTTTATGCCCGCGACGCTCGAAAAGAAAAAATCGACATCGGCGGGCCCTAACTCGTCGAATCGCAAGTTCCCGCTCGAGCGAACGCGCAACATCGGCATTGCCGCGCACATCGATGCCGGCAAAACGACGATTACCGAGCGCGTTTTGTTTTATACCGGCATGATCCACAAGATGGGCGAGGTGCATGAAGGCACCACCGTCACGGACTGGATGGAACAGGAGCGCGAGCGCGGAATCACTATTACATCCGCAGCGACGACATGTAGTTGGGCGCAGCGCAAAGAAGAAGGCGTTTACAAAATTTTCGAAGGAATCAAGCAACGCATCAACATCATCGACACGCCCGGCCACGTCGATTTCACGGCTGAAGTCGAGCGTTCGTTGCGCGTGCTCGATGGCGCGATCGCGGTTTTTGACGGCGTCGCGGGAGTGCAACCGCAATCCGAAACGGTTTGGCGGCAGGCGACGAAATACAACGTCCCACGGCTGGCTTTCATCAACAAGATGGACCGCGTCGGCGCCGACTTCGCGATGTCGGTCGAAAGCATTCATAAGAAACTCGGCGCGAACGCGTGGCCGGTTCTGCTGCCCCTCGGCCGAGAAGATCAGCTTAAAGGCCAGCTCGACGTTATTAATAAGAAGGCGATCATTTACTCAGACAGCGATCAGCTCGGATCGACCTACGAAGTCACGGACATCCCGAAGGAACATGTCGACGTCGTCGAAAAGGCTTACCAAGAATTGGTCGAACAGATTTCCAATCTCGATGACCAAGTCGCGGAAGTTGTTCTCGAAGAGAAACCGGTCACGCCGGAGATTTTGAAAGCGGCTATCCGGAGGCAAACGATTGCGAACAAATTTGTGCCGGTCATTGGCGGTTCGGCGTTGAAGAACATCGGTGTGCAGTACTTGGTCGACGCGGTAGTCGATTACCTGCCGAGTCCGCTCGACATTCCGCCAGCCAAGGGGATGGACCCCGACACGCACGAGCCGATGGAAGCGGCGACTGACGATAACGGGACCTTCTGCTCCCTTGCGTTTAAACTCTGGAGCGATCCATTTGTCGGCAAACTCGTTTTCTTCCGCGTTTACTCCGGCACGCTCAGTAAAGGCGACAACGTTTACAATCCGCGCACCAACAAACGCGAGCGCATCTCACGGTTGATTCAAATCCAGGCCGACAAACGCGAAGACATCGAAACTTGTTACTCTGGCGACATCGCGGCGATCGTCGGAATTAAGAATATCACGACTGGCGACACTCTTTGTGACGAAGACCATCCGATCCTGCTCGAGCCGCCGACGTTTCCTGATCCCGTCATTTCCATGGCAATCGAGCCGAAGACGAAGTTGGACCAGGAAAAAATGGGATTGGCACTGCAACGACTCGCCGAAGAAGATCCGACCTTCCGCGTTTACACGCACGAAGACACCGGCCAAACGATCATCGCCGGCATGGGCGAGTTGCATCTCGAAATCATTCGCGACCGCATGTTCCGCGAATTCAAAGTCGACGCAAACGCGGGCAAACCGCAGATCGCGTATCGCGAAACAATCACGACCAACGCGCACGGCGTTGGCAAGCTAATCAAACAGTCAGGCGGTCGAGGTCAGTACGGACACGTTGAAGTAGATTTACGGCCTGGCGAGCGCAGCAAAGGTCTCGTCGTCGAAAACAAGATCGTAGGCGGCATCATTCCGCGCGAGTACATCCCGGCGGTCAAGAAAGGCATCGAAGAAGCAGTGCTCGATGGCGTGCTTGGCGGCTACCCAGTTGTCGATATTGAGGCGGACATTGTTTTCGGAAGCTTCCACGAAGTCGATTCGAGCGAGCTCGCGTTCAAAATGGCGGCGATCTTCGCGATGAAGGACGGCTTCCGGCAGGGCAAACCGATCCTGCTCGAGCCGATCATGAAGGTCGAAAACATCACTCCGGAAGAATATCAGGGTGACATTATCGGCGACTTAAACCGGCGGCGCGGTCAGGTGAACAGCATCGAGTCGCGCGGAAACCTGACCATCGTCCACGCTGAAGTTCCGTTGGCAGAGCTGTTCGGCTATGCCACCGCGATCCGCTCGCTTTCGAAGGGCCGGTCGAGTTACTCGATGGAGCCGTCGCACTTTCAACAGGTGCCGGCGAATCTCGTCGCCGCCATTCTCGATCAGAAGGAGAAGAAGTAATGGCAAACGGACAAAAAATTCGGATTCGACTGAAGGCGTTCGATCATCGAATGCTCGATCAGTCCGCGGTTGAGATCGTTGAGACCGCGAAACGCACTGGCGCCCGCGTGGCCGGTCCAATTCCTCTGCCGACTTTGATCGAAAAGTTCACCGTGAACCGTTCTCCGCACGTTGACAAAAAATCGATGGAACAATTTGAGATTCGCACGCACAAACGGTTACTCGATATTATCGAGCCAACCGCGAAGACGGTGGATGAGTTGAAGAAACTGAACCTGCCCGCGGGCGTTGATATCACGATTAAGATTTAGCTGCTTGAGAATTTTCCCACGTCGCCAACATGAGCATCGGTTTACTAGGACAAAAAATCGGCATGACCAGCGTCTACGACGCCAACGGTCGGCTGCATCCTGTGACCGTGATCGCAACTGGCGATAACGTTCTTCTTCGCCGCCTAACGGAAGAGAACGACGGTTATTTTGCGGTGCAGGTCGGATTTGGTGTGCAAAATGAATCGCGCGTTAGCAAAGCGGAGCTTGGCAATTTCAAGAAAGCGGGCGTCGAGCCGCAGCGGTTCGTTCGCGAATTTCGATTAAGGGCTGATCTGCCGGAAGGCGACGTGAACCTCAGCGTGACGCAATTTCAACCAGGCGATTTCGTGGACGTGATTGGCCGCTCCAAAGGCAAAGGGTTCCAGGGTGTGATGAAGAAGCACAATTTCCATGGACAAGGCGCTGCCCACGGCTCGAAGACCCATCGCCGCAACGGCGCGATCGGAAACCGTTCCACGCCGGGACGAATTTGGAAAAACATGGGCATGCCCGGTCATTTGGGCGATGAGCGCGTGACGGTGCAGAACCTGCGGGTCATGCAGGTGCGCGAGGCCGAGAAAATAATTCTAGTAAGCGGCGCAGTGCCGGGATGCAACGGTAGTTATGTCGTTGTTAGGCCGGCGATCAAGGATCCGGCCGCGCAACTCGCGTTGCATCAGCAACACGCGAAAGCAGACGCGGCGGTGCATGCGAAGAAGCCGAAGAAAGCAGGGGAATTGGCCGAAGAGAAGAAGGCTCAAGCGAAGGAAGCCGCGAGGAAATGAGCGCGAAAGTTTTAACCAAAGCCGCAGCCAAGGAGGCGAAGATCGACATCATCGAGGATGGTCGTGGTTCCCAAGCTGTCCACGACGCGGTGACTGCGATGCGTGCGGCACGGCGATCGGGAACTGCGAGCACGAAAACAAAGGCGACGGTCGACATGTCCGGCGCCAAACCATGGCGGCAGAAAGGAACCGGCCGTGCCCGGGCGGGTTACGCTTCTTCACCAGTTTGGCGTGGTGGCGGCGTCGTATTCGGACCGCATCCCCGCGACTATTCCAAGAAAGTCTCGAAATCAGTGCGGCGCCTCGCACTTCAAAAAGCGCTAAGCGAACGAATCAAAGCCGGCGACGTTCTGGCGATCGACAAATTCGCGGTTTCCGAAATCAAAACCAAGGCGTTTGTCGACCTTGTTCGGAAGCAAACCGACGCTGAGAAAGTGCTGATCGTTTCCGATTCGTTCGATGACAAGACTTATAAATCGGCGCGCAATGTTAAGCCGGTTAAGCTCGCGACTGCTGCAGACGTGAACACCGAGCAGTTGCTGGCGTTTCACAAAATTTTGGTGACCTCGAAGGCGCTCGAAAAACTAGCGGAGAGATTGAAATGAGCGAGCCGCACGAAATTATCGAGACTGCGTCGCTGACTGAGAAATCGACGCTCCTGAGCGAAAAACATAACAAGTACGTTTTTCGAGTCAGTCCGCGCGCGAACAAGATCCAAATCAAGCACGCGGTTGAGCGCTTGTTTCAAAAGAAAGTGGTCGGTGTGAACACGTGTAACTACGCCGGAAAGGAAAAGCGCGTCCGCGGACCGCTTGGACGCCGCGCCCACTGGAAAAAAGCGATCGTGACGCTCGCGGAAGGCGAGAAGATCGAACTGGTTTAATTGTATGGCACTCAAAAGTTATCGCCCACTCACGCCGATCCAGCGTTTCAAGCAAACGCCGGCTTTCGATGAAATCACAAAATGGAGTCCGGCGAAGAGTTTGCTCGAGCCAAAGAAGAAAAGCGGTGGCCGCAATAATTACGGGCGCCTGACTTCGCGGCACATCGGCGGGGGGCACAAACAGCATTATCGCAAAGTCGACTTCAAACGCCGTAAGCATGGTGTCGCCGCGCAAGTAGTCGGAATCGAGTACGATCCGAACCGTTCCGCGCGAATTGCTCTTATTAAGTACACCGACGGCGAGTTGAGTTACATCCTCGCTCCGAATGGACTTCAGGTCGGCTCGAAGGTCGTCGCCGGTAACGACGCAGCGCCGGTCCTTGGCAATTCATTGCCGCTGCGCGCGATTCCGCTCGGAACAGGCATCCACAATATCGAGCTCAGTCCCGGCCGCGGCGGCCAGGTAGCCCGCAGCGCTGGTCAACAGGCAATCTTGAACAACCTCGAAGGCGGCTACGCGCTTGTGAAAATGCCGTCGGGCGAAGTCCGCCGGATTCACGAGAACTGTTTCGCGACCGTCGGTCAGGTCGGAAACGTTGATCACATGAACGTGGCCAGCGGAAAGGCAGGTCGCTCTCGGTGGCAGGGACGCCGTCCACACGTGCGCGGTATGGCGATGAATCCAATCGATCACCCGATGGGCGGCGGCCAGGGTAAATCGAAAGGTGGCGGCGGACGTCATCACCCGGTCAGTCCGTGGGGACAACTCGCCAAAGGATTTAAGACCCGTGCGAAGCGGAAACCGAGCGACCGGTTCATTATGGAACGGCGCCGCGGAAAGAAGAAAGTTTGATTTTTATGGGAAGATCACTAAAGAAAGGACCCTTCGTCGAATCGCATCTTCTCGAGAAGATCGACAAGATGAATGCCTCGGGCTCGAAAAAGGCGATCAAGACCTGGTCGCGCCGCTCGATGGTAACGCCGGATTTTGTCGGCCACACATTTTTGGTGCACAACGGAAAGATATTCAATTCCGTTTTTATCACCGAGAACATGGTTGGACATAAGCTCGGTGAATTTTCGGCGACGCGAATCTTTAAGAAGCACGGTTCGCACACGGCGAAGGTTGCGAAGTAATTTTAGATTGAAGATTGCAGGTTGCAGATTGCGGCAGTCGTGGCGAAAGCGGCGGTTGCTGACGTTTGCAATTTTAAATCTGCAATTTGCGATTGGGTTTGGCGCGCAAGCGCAAAAGGATAGTTCTTTGACAGAATCCAAAATTGAAGACGCGGTACCCCGCGATGGCGGGGTGACCGCGGAGACGCTGCTTCGGCAGAATGAGGAATTGCGCAAGCAATTGTCGATCCAACAGGAGTCGCTTAAGACTTTGACGGCGAGCCTGGCGGAATCGAACGCGGAAGCTGAAGTGTTCCGGCGAAAGTTTGCGGATTTGGAATCGCGGATGGAAGCGCTGGGCCTGGCATCCGCGAGCAAGGATCGCGCAAAACTTGAGCAACGATTGCTCGCGGCGGTGAGCGACCTCCGAATCGCGCTGAAAGAGCGCGATGAATTGCGCGATCAGCTGCTTGGTTTGAACGAAACGCTTTTGCGATATTTGAAAACGTCGCAAGGGGGCGACGCCCAGGCGCGAGCGGATGTTGAAGCGCAGTTGCGCAAGACAAACGAGCTGGTGGGAAGATCGACATCTACCGCCTCGAAACAGCCGCAACCGAGTTTGATGGACGCAAGCGTGCTCAGCGTGAAGGACGAATGGTCGTTTGTGGTCGCAAACATCGGCGAGCAACACGGTGTAAAGATCGGAATGCCGCTTCGCGTGATGCGCAGTGATCAGACGATCGCGACTTTGCGAGTGGTGGACGTGCGTCAGCGGATTTGCGGTGCAGTGATTGAGGATTCTGGGAAGGAAAAAATTAAAGTGGGCGATCGGCTCCGGGTCGATGCGTCCAAAGTGAGTTTAAAATAAATGGAAGTTAGATCGATATATAAGTACGCGCGGATTTCGGCGTTTAAGGTGCGGGAAGTCACGCGAGAGATCCAGGGTTTGCCGGTATCGGCGGCGCTGGACATTCTCGCTTTCACGCCGAAGAAGGCCGCGTTCTTGATTAATAAGACACTCAAGAGCGCGATCGCGAACGCCGAGAACAACTTGAACTTGAAAGCGGACGGTTTGGTCGTTAAGGAGGCCGTCGTCGGTGAAGGTCCGACTTTCAAACGGATGGCGACCCGGGCCCGCGGAAGCGGAGCCCGAATTTTGAAGCGGACGAGTCACATTCGGATCGTTTTGACTGACGAAAAGCCGGAGAAGAAGCAGGCGATGGGGGAGAAATCCGAAGAAAAATCAACGGCGGCGGCTGAGAAGAAGCCGAAGAAAACAAAGAAGACCGCGAAAGCGGCGAAGAAATAATTTTATGGGACAAAAAGTTAATCCGATTGGATTCAGGCTCGGCGTGAACCGTGACTGGCGTTCGCGGTGGTACGCCTCCGCTCAGGAGTTGCCGGACTTTTTGCACAGCGACCTGGAGATTCGCGCTTACGTGAAGAAAAAACTTCAGTACGCAGCGGTTGCAAAAATTGTGATCGAGCGCGCGTGGAATTCAATTCGCGTGACCATCCACACGGCGCGTCCCGGAATCGTGATCGGCCGCAAGGGGGCGGAGATCGAGAAGATGACGGAAGAGATTTCCAAGATGGCCCAGGGCAAGCAAATCAAAATCGACATCCAGGAGATCAAGACGCCCGAGCTCGATGCTCAGCTGGTTGCCGAAAATGTCGCGTTGCAGATCGAGCGCCGAATTGCTTATCGCCGCGCGATGAAGAAGGCCGTGCAAACTGCCATGGATTTTGGCGCTGAGGGAATCAAGCTCCGCTCCTCGGGTCGACTGAACGGCGCGGAAATTTCGCGTTCCGAATGGTACCGCGAAGGAAAAATTCCGCTCCATACCCTTCGCACGCCGATCGATTACGGTTTTGCCGAAGCGAACACTGTTTACGGAAAAATTGGCGTGAAATGCTGGATTTGTAAGAAGGAAGAAGCGCCGCCCGAAACACAGGCTCCTCCTCCGCCACCGCCGATCGCACCGGAGCCGGTCGAAGCCTAGGAGATTTTTTATGCCGTTGATGCCCAAACGCGTGAAGTATCGGAAATCCCAGCGGGGAAGCCGCAAGGGGACTGCTTCGCGTAATCTCCGAATTAGTTTCGGCGAGTTTGGGCTGCAAACGCTTGAACGCGCGTGGATCACAAACACACAGATCGAGGCTGCGCGCGTTGCGTTAACTCGCAACATGAAACGCAAAGGCAAGCTCTGGATACGGATTTTCCCGGACAAATCGGTGACCGCGCGTCCGCCGGAAACCCGAATGGGTAAAGGAAAAGGTCAGCCGGAATTTTGGGTGGCGACGGTGAAACCCGGAAACATTTTGTTTGAACTCGATGGTCTTACTGAATCGGTCGCGCGTGAATCGCTCCGGCTCGCCGCCGACAAATTGCCGGTGCGCACGAAATTTATCAGCCGGCACCACGTGGCCGCGTCCTAACGAACATGAAAATCAAAGAAATAGTTGAGATGAGCACGGATGAGTTGCTGACCAAGCGGCGCGATCTTCGTCAGGAACGGCTGCATTTGCGTTTGCAACAGCAAAGCGGCCAGCTCGAACAACCGAGCCGGTTGCGTTTGATCCGTCGCGACGTAGCTCGGATCGAAACGATTCTTACCCAACGCTCAAGACAACCCCAGACCATTCCTGCCGAAGAGCCAAAGGCGAAAAAGAAAAAGTAATTTATGGCCGAGCAAGTTTCACAACCAGTACCGCAACCGCCCCCATTACCGGCGAAGTACACTCGCGCTGCGCGGAAAACCCGCGTGGGCGAAGTGATTTCCGATCGGATGAACAAGACGATCGTGGTGCAGACGACCACGCGTGTACCGCACCCAAAGTTTGGCAAAATCGTCAAGCAAATCCGCCGATTCTACGCCCATGACGAAGAGAACAAGGCGAAGACCGGCGACACGGTGCGGATCATGGAAACGCGACCGCTGAGCAAGTTGAAACGCTGGCGGTTGGTGGAGGTACTCCAGAGGTAAACTTATGGTGCAAATTCGATCCAGACTGGACGTAGCGGACAACACCGGTGCGCGGATGGCGACGATGATCGGCGTGATCGGCAAGGCCACGCTTTACGCCCGGATCGGTGATGTAATTACGGCAAACGTGAAAGAGGCGAGCTCGACCGGCACGGTGAAAAAAGGTGAAGTGGTGCGGGCGGTTTTGGTTCGCACCCGGCAGCCGATCCGTCGCGATGACGGTTCGTTTCTGCGTTTCGACAACAACGCGATCGTCATCATCGATAAAGATTTAAACCCGCGAGGCACGCGCATTTTCGGGCCGGTTGCTCGCGAACTGCGCGAGCGCAATTTCATGAAAATCGTATCGCTGGCGCCGGAGGTGTTATGAGCCGGTTTAAATTCCACGTTAAAAAAGGCGACAACGTTGAGGTGATCTCGGGAAACTTCAGAGGTTCGTCCGGAAAGATTCTCGAAGTGATTCCGAGCAAAGAGCAGGTGCTGGTCGAGGGCGTGCGGATCATTAAGAAGCATTTACGTAAGTCGGAGGACAATCCGCAGGGGAAAATCGCCGAGCGCGAAGGCCCGATTCATATCTCGAATGTGAAGTTGCTCGAAACCGAAAAGAAGTCGGAACAGAAAACCAAGACGAAGCCAAAGAAAGCGGCTGAGAAGAAGGCGGCGTAATGGAGAACGAATTTTACCGTCATTACAAGGATCGAGTGGTGCCCGCGTTGCGGGAACGTCACAAGTACAAGAACGTTCACCAGATTCCGCGGGTCGAGAAGGTCGTCGTCAACACGTCGATCGGCTCCCAGCCGGATGTGAAGCAGGCGCTTGAGGAAGCGAAGGCCGAGCTGGCGCTGATTACTGGACAACGGCCCGCCGAAACGCGCTCGAAGAAGAGCATCGCGAATTTCAAATTGCGCAAGGACCAGCTGATTGGCGCCAAGGTTACGCTGCGCGGTGATCGGATGTACGAATTTCTCGAACGTCTGATCAAGGCTGCGCTGCCGCGAATTCGAGACTTCCGTGGAGTTTCGCCGCGCTCCTTTGACGGACACGGCAACTACACGCTCGGCGTGACGGATCAGACGATTTTCCCCGAGGTCGAGCTTGATAAAATCAAGCGCAACATCGGTTTTGATGTTACCATTGTCACTTCCGCGCAGACGGACGAAGAAGCCAAGTCGCTCTTGAGCGAAATGGGGATGCCGTTCGCTGACCGCGCGAAGAAACTCGCCACGGCGAGTCCGTCCGAAGGCGGACCGGCTGGGCGAGAACAGGCCGCCTGAATTTAATGAGTACCGTTACAGATCCACTTGCAGATTTGCTCGCCCGGGTGCGCAATGGCGCGCGCGCGCAGAAGATGGAGATCTTTGTCCCGTACTCGAAGCTGAAAGCCGAAGTTATCCGGATTTTGAAGAACGAAGGCTACATCAGCGACTACGAAGTCGATACCAAAGCGGCCCATCCGCGGATCAAGATCACTAACAAACTGGTCGATCACACTTGTGCGATCACCGGTTTGAAACGGGTCAGCCGGCCAGGCCTGCGGCGTTATGTCGGGGCTGACGAGATTCCGCGAGTGCTCGGCGGAATGGGGACGTCGATTTTATCGACCTCGCGCGGCGTGATGTCGGGCCGCGAAGCGAAAAAGCAAAAAGTTGGGGGCGAATTGCTTGCCTATATCTGGTAAAATTTATGTCGCGAATTGGAAATAAGCCGGTCGACATTCCCGAGAAGGTCAAAGTCAACATCGCCAATGACGGCGCTGTTTCGGTGGAAGGACCGAAGGGCAAACTGAGTTGGAAATTGCCGCGGCAAATCACAGCCAGCATGAAAGACAATCACGTCTCGCTCGCGCGCGGCGCGGAAACCCGCAGCGTAAAAGCGTTGCACGGTCTTTCCCGCGCACTGGTTCACAACATGGTGGTGGGGGTGAGCGAAGGTTTTACGAAGAATCTCGAGATTGAGGGCGTCGGGTTCAAGGCGGCAGTGCAAGGTCAGAATCTGAATCTTAGTCTCGGGTTTTCGCATCCGATTTTGTTCCCGATTCCGAAAGACATCAAAATTACCGTCACCGACAACACCAAGATTTCGATTCAGGGTCCGGACAAGAAAGTGGTTGGCCAGGTGGCTGCCGACATTCGTCGTTACTACCCGCCGGAACCGTACAAAGGCAAAGGCGTTCGTTACGTCGGCGAACAAATCCGCCGCAAGGAAGGCAAGACCGTCCAATAATCTATGGCGGCGTTTAATCGAAAGGCAGCTCGGCAGCGATTGCATCAGCGGATACGAAAGAAAGTTTCGGGGACAGCCTCGCGTCCGCGATTGTCAGTATATTTTTCAGGCAAGCACGTTTATGCCCAGGTCATCGATGATGACGCGGGCAAGACTTTGATCGCCGCGTCGACCGCGGAGAAGAATGTGCTTGGTAAGAGCAAGCCCGGCGCGAATCGTGCCAGCGCTGAAGTTGTTGGCAAAACAATCGCCGAACGCGCTCGCGGTAAAAAAATTGAGAACGTCGTCTTCGATCGCGGCGGGTTTCAATATCAAGGAAAAGTGAAGGCGCTGGCGGATGCGGCGCGCGAAGGCGGACTGAGGTTTTAATTTCATGGCAGCACACACAGGCACAGGCAGACGACACGAATCACGCGGCGCCGATAAAGCGCCGGCGCAAAAAGGCGATACGACCGAGAAAGTCGTGTTCATTAATCGCTGCGCCAAAGTCGTGAAGGGTGGACGGCGTTTCAGTTTCAGCGCGTTGATCGTCGCCGGCGATCACGACGGTTCGGTCGGCGTTGGATTTGGAAAAGCGAACGAAGTCTCCGAGGCGATCCGAAAAGCTTCCGAGGACGCGAAGAAATCGATGGAGAAAGTTTCACTCTATGAAAACACCATCCCACACGAAACGATTGGTCAGTTCGGTGGTGGTCGCGTTTTGTTGCGCCCAGCGTCACCTGGAACCGGTGTAATCGCGGGTGGCGGAGTGCGCGCGGTCGTCGAAGCAGCCGGAATTCGCGATGTTCTCGCGAAGTCGCTCGGCTCGAGCAATCACGCCAACGTGGTGAAGGCGACGATCGCGGCGCTGAAATCTTTGCGGCGCAAGGATGAGATTTTCAAAGTGCGCGGAATCAAAGGCGGCGATGGAAAGGCGGCCGCGGCCGGTCATGATGCGCTTACATAATTTGCGTCCACGTCCCGGCGCGCGTCATCGGGTGAAGCGCCTTGGCTGTGGCGAGAGCTCCGGTCACGGAAAGACGAGCGGCAAAGGCCACAAAGGCCAGAAGGCACGCTCGGGCGGCAGTCTTCGCCTCGGATTCGAAGGCGGACAAATGCCGCTGATTCGACGTTTGCCCAAGCGAGGGTTCAACAACACCGCGTTCCATAAAGAATACGCAATCGTTAATTTGAGCGATCTCAACGGATTCAAGGCCGGCACGGTTGTAAACGAACGGCTACTTCGGGAGTCGAACCTCGTTCGGGGCGAGGTGGCTGGGATCAAGATTCTCGGCGACGGCGAATTGAAACACGCATTGAAGATTGAAGCAGACAAGGTGAGTGAATCGGCCAAGGCCAAAATCGAGAAGGCCGGCGGAACAATCACCATGCGTGAACCAGCGACGCACCCGCCGACCGCAGAGGACGTCGATCAAGCGGCAAAGGAACCTCAAGACGCGACGCCGAAGAAAAAATCGGCAGCGGCCTCCAAGGCGAAGAAGAAAAGTTCCCGGAAATAACCGATGGTTTCGGCCTTTCTCAACACGCTCAAAATACCCGAGCTGCGGCGCCGAATTCTTTTCACGCTGGCAGTAGTAGTGATTATTCGACTTGGCGCGGCGATTACCACGCCGGGAGTCAATCAAGCCGTGTTGCAAGAATGGTTTCGAAGCGCGCTGACTGAAAAATCCGGGGGGAATCTTGCGGCGTTGCTGAACTTGTTCAGCGGCGGCGCGCTGGAGAACTGCGCGATCTTTTCACTCGGCATCATGCCATACATCAGCGCATCGATCATGATGCAGCTGCTTTCAGCGGTCATTCCGCAGCTTGGGAGACTCGCGCGCGAAGACGGCGGCAGGCAGAAGATCATGCAATACACCCGGTTCATGACCGTCGGCCTTTGCATTTTTCAAGGCTATCTGCTCGCGATTTCATTCCAACATCCGGAAGCGTATCGTGTCGCGCTGCCCGGAATTTCGGAAACCATCGCACGTTTGGGAATTCCGCTGGTCGACGATCCCGGATGGGTGTTTCGCGTGGTGACGGTCATATCCCTGACCACGGGCACGTTGATGTTGATGTGGCTCGGCGACCAGATCACTGAGCGCGGCATCGGTAACGGCATCTCGCTCGTCATCACGATTGGCATCGTCGCGCGCCTGCCCGCCGCACTTGCCCAGGCCTGGAAAACGTTCGTGCCTTCATCGGAAACGGGCACGAGTCAGGTCAACCCGGCAATCCTGGTGTTGATGGTGGCGTTTTTGTTTTTGGTTATTGCCAGCGTGATAGCGATCACCCAGGCCGTGCGGAAAATTACGGTGCAATACGCCAAACGCGTTGTTGGCCGAAAACAGTACGGCGGTAACACGCAATACATGCCGTTAAAGGTGAATTATCCCGGCGTGATGCCGATTATTTTCGCGTGGGCGCTGTTGTTGTTTCCGAACCAGATCGTGAGCTGGGCTTTCCCGAACAGTCCCACTGCACGCCAGATTTCGGAAATGTTGTCCACCGGCTGGCTGCATTACCTCGTTTTGGCGGCGATGATTTTCTTCTTCAGTTACTTCTGGGTCGCCACTCAATTCCAGCCGTCGCAGATCGCCGACGATCTGAAAAAGTACGGCGGCTACATTCCAGGAGTTCGCCCCGGTAAACCAACGGCCGAGTTTCTCGATTTCACAATGACGCGGCTGACGTTCGCCGGCGCGATTTTCCTGACCCTGATTGCGGTCCTTCCGAGTTTATTGAGTCAGGGTCTACATGTGCCGCAGGTGACGGCGCAGTTTTTTGGCGGCACGAGCCTCCTCATCATCGTCGGCGTCATTCTCGACACCATGCGGCAGGTGGAAACGCATTTGATCCAGCGGCATTACGACGGCTTCTTGCGTAAGGGGCGCGTTCGCGGTGGATTTACCGGCCGGTCCGCTTACGTTCGCGGCGAAGCGGCGGCGCAACGGACGCTGATGTGGCTCTATGTTGGCATTGCCATCATCGTGATTGGCGGAGTTGCCGCGTTTTTGGCGTCGAAGTGAAGCGGCGACTCGTTCTCCTGGGCGCTCCCGGTTCCGGAAAAGGAACTCAGGCGGAAATGATCACCCGCCACTTTGGTATTCCAGTCACGTCGCCCGGCGCGATTTTGCGACGCGAAAGAGATCTTGAAACGCCGCTTGGTTTGGAGACGGCGGAAATTTTGCAACGTGGCGATTTGGTTTCCGACAAAATCATCGTGAAACTGATTGAGGACTGGCTGCATCTGCACGGCGGCTACGGTTTCGTGTTTGACGGTTTTCCACGAACCCTGCCGCAGGCGGAAAGCCTCGCCTCGATCCTGAAAAGTGTGCACGCCTCACTGGATGCTGCGATCTGGCTGGACGTATCAGAAGACACCGTCCACTCGCGAATTTCCGGCCGCCTTCAATGCCGCACCTGCGGTTTCACGACCAGCGTCGATAGCGCGCAGTTCGCCAACCGTCCGATCTGTCCGTATTGCGAAGGCCGGCTCGAGCGGCGCAGCGACGACGATCTGAGCGTGCTGCAACAGCGCCTCCGCGAATATAACACCAAGACGCAACCGTTGGCCGATTTCTACGGGAAGATGTCGATCTTGCGAAAGATTGATGGCAACCGCGACCGGGATACTGTGTTTGGGGAAATATCGCGGATAATCGAAGACAAAGCGTTGGTATGATTCCAATCAAGAACGCGAAGGAAATTGAGAAAATGCGGGAATCGTGCCGGACCGCGAGTGAGATTCTCGATCGGGTGAGCGAGCTGGTTCGGCCCGGGGTCACCACAAAGGAAGTGGATGAAGCCGCGGCCGATTTTATGAACGAGGCCAAAGTGAAAAGCGCGTTCCTCGGTTACCGATTAGGCCATCGCGTTTTTCCGGGAAATATTTGTATTTCGCTCAACGACGAAGTCGTGCACGGAATTGGGAGCCAGCGACGGATCCAGTACGGCGATATCGTTAAACTCGACATTGGCGTAATCCAGGATGGCTGGGTCGGAGACACCGCCCAAACCATTCCAGTCGGCGTCGTAGACGAACGGACAGATCAACTGTTGAGGGTGACGGAAAAGGCGTTGGAACGGGCGATTAACGTCGCCGATGAAGGCGTCCGGCTAGGGGACATTTGTGCGGAGATTGAACACGAGGCTTCGCGCAACAGTTTCTCGGTTGTGCGTGAGTTTGTCGGACACGGTGTTGGTCGCAAGTTGCATGAGGAGCCCCAGATCCCGAACTACGGCCGTCGCGGAAGCGGTCCGAAATTGAAGGCTGGTATGACATTGGCGATCGAACCGATGATCAACATTGGCGGGCCCGATGTCCGCTTGCTCGAAGATGGCTGGACAGTGCGCACCGCTGATGGCACCCGATCAGCCCATTTTGAACATACGGTCCTGATTACGAAAGATGGGCCGGATATCCTGACATGGCGCGGAAAGACGCAATTGAAGTAGAAGGCACTGTCGTAGAGCTGCTTCCGAATACCATGTTTCGGGTCCAGCTGCCGAATGGCCACCAGGTTCTGGCCCATATTTCAGGGAAAATGAGGCTCCACTTCATTCGTATCTTGCCCGGCGACAAAGTTATGCTAGAGGTATCTCCCTACGATTTGTCGAAGGGGCGGATCACCTTCCGCCAGAAGTGACAACGCGGATATGACTCCGCGTTTTTTGTTTCGACCAAAATGAAAGTACGACCCTCAGTTAAAAGACTTTGTGAAGCTTGCAAGATTGTGAAGCGCAAGAATGTGGTGCGTGTGATTTGCAAAAATCCGCGTCACAAACAGCGCCAGGGATGATTTTTGGTTAACGAATTAACGATTTGATAAATGCCACGATTACTCGGAGTTGAAATACCAGCGGACAAGCGCATCGAAGCGTCGCTGACCTATATTTACGGGATCGGTTTCGCCAGTTCGCGCCGGATCCTCGAGCAAACTAACATCGACCCGAACACCCGCGCGAAGGATCTGACGCCTCAACAAATCAACGAGATCATTCACGCGATTACCAACAACAAAATTAAGATCGAGGGCGATCTGCGCCGCGACATTCAAGGAAACTTGAAACGCTTGCAGGCGATCAATTGTTACCGCGGGATTCGTCATCGCCGCGGTTTGCCGGTGCGCGGTCAGCGAACATCGACGAACGCACGCACGCGCAAGGGTCCGCGCAAGACCGTAGGCGTAATCCGCAACCCTGACGCGAAAGCAGGAAAAGTTTAATCATGGCTGAATCGAAGAAACCAGCAAAGGCAAAGGACGAGAAGCCGAAGGCGGAAAAAGAAGAGAAGAAACCAGAGGCCAACGCGGGTACACCCGAGGCCCCGAAACCGCCTGCTCCAGCTGAAGAGGCCAAGCCGAAAAAACAACCGGCCAAGGCCAAGAAGGAAGAAGGAGTCGCTCCTGCGGCGCCGGCTTCAGAAAATCTTTCCCTCGACGCGGATTCAATTGAGGCGCCGAAAATTGTTAAGGCAAAAGGCGCCAAGAATATTCACAGCGGCATCGCGCACGTTTACGCAACCTTCAACAACACGATCGTCACGATCACGGATTTGAACGGGAACGTGATCGGTTGGTCGAGCGCCGGTAAGGTTGGGTTCAAAGGTTCACGAAAAAGCACAGCCTACGCGGCGCAGCTCGTCGCGCAGGATGCGGCGCGCCAGGCGATGGGCCACGGACTCAAAGAAGCTCAGGTTCTCGTCAAAGGCCCCGGCGCTGGCCGTGAATCAGCGGTGCGCGCGCTTCAGGCGATTGGTTTGGATCTGACTTTGATCCGTGACGTAACGCCGGTTCCGCACAATGGTTGCCGGCCACCGAAACAGCGCCGCGTGTAATCTATTTAGCGATTTAACGAATTCACGAATCCCATGGGAAGGTACACAGGCCCGAAAACGAGGATCAGCCGCCGTTACGGCGTGCAGATTTTTGGACCATCGAAATCGCTCGAGCGGAAAAATTATCCGCCCGGAATGCACGGCCCGAAAGGCTCGCGTCGGAAACAATCCGAATACGCGATCGCGCTCGGCGAGAAACAGAAGCTTCGTTATCAATACGGTCTGCTCGAGCGTCAGTTTCGCCGCATTTTCCAACACGCATTGCGCAAACGCGGTGTGACCGGTGAAACGCTGCTCCAACTGCTCGAAACACGTCTCGACAACGTCATTTACCGGCTCGGGTTCGCGAACACGCGCAATGCAGCACGGCAACTCGTGTCGCATGGACACGTGCAGGTCAACGGCCGCAACGTCAACGTCGCTTCCTACAACGTGAAGGCCGGCGACGAGGTCGCGGTTAAGGACAAACCGAAATCGCGCCAGCTCGCAGTACGCAATCTCGAGCTTACCCAAATCGTTCCGGTTCCTGATTGGCTGACCGTCGATCGCGACGGCCTCAAAGGCAAAGTCGCCCACATCCCGTCCCGCGAAGAAATGCAACCGATCGTCAACGAACAGTTGATCGTCGAGTTGTACTCGCGATAAGGGAGGTTCGGCAAGGAGCGACGATGCTCCGTCTACACTTCCTTTTGCTCTCGACATTGCTCTTTATCAGCTGCACGACGTTGCGTGGGAGCCAGCACACTTGGTGGACGGAGGAAACGGTTTCGAAGCTGACCATCAAGCTGGTGAACGATCCTACAAAGATCGAGTACCTGGAGTTCGGCAAGATGGGAAAGAAAAGGATCGTGCTTACAACGTGGGGACAGGCGTGGACAGATCGGAATGGCGATTCACGTCGTGTTACTACAAATCCAGCCCTTGAATGGAAATTTATCCGCAACCACGTCGTGCTCTACGAAGATGGTAATGTGGCCGAAGAACTTGCCTTCGGGCGGCGCGAAGGACGTTTTCTTCTCCTGCGGATGAAATCGGGCCAAATTGGCCGTTTCAAAATATTGGACGAGCCGCACTGAGATGGGTTTTAGGGACGCGACGGAGCGCGTCCCTCCAAGAGTTCCAGCGCCTTGTCGTAGCTTGTGCGCTGAAGAAAGTGGGCCAGTTGCGGATCGATCGGCTTTGGCAGCGCACTGGCGAGGTTGTCGATCTTCGCTGAAACTGCGCGGAGGCGCGCTAGATGTCGCTCCGGATCGCGACGGCTGTTTTCGTCGCCAATAATGGCGAGGCGTTCGCGTAGTGCGGCGGCAAGATCGGACGTTTGGGTTTGCACAGCTAATAGTTTATCACCCGCTCGCCGCGCTCGCTAGAGCACACAGAGATTGCGGAGACAGTAACCTCCAATTTTCCTGGGTTCCTAATTAAATCCTCCGTGACCTCTGCGTTCTCTGCGGTTAAAACAGACCCGTGCCGGCTGAACCAAAACGGTTCCTCATGGTGGACGACGACGTCGCGCTTCTGCGCGTGGTGCGGGAAGCGTTGGTCGCGTCGTTACAGTGCGAAGTCGATACTTCGCCGAAACCGGAGTACGCGTTCGAGCTCGCATTGAAGAAGAAATACGATCTCTTCATGTTCGATTTTCAAATGCCGATGATCGACGGCGCGATGTTATTTTTCCTAATCGGCAAGGTTTACCAAAATGTTCAACCGGTCAGAGAAGTACCGCCGCTGATTCTCGTTTCCGGCCAAGCTGACGAAAGGCGCGCGCAGGAATTATTGAAGGAACCGGGCGTCGCCGGTTTAATTGCAAAGCCGTTCGCGATCAATCGGTTACTCGAAAAGATCAAAGAGTGTCTGCCGGGGGCCGAGTTTTCGATGCCGCTGTAAGGTGGAACGCGTTGTCCCTAACGCGTTCGATATCGACGTCGGAGAACGCGATCCACCAATCAGTGCCGGGTTTCGGAAAGCAGCTGACGCTTGGCCTCCACCCAATCGGAGTTGGCGTCGCCAGGCAAATCGAATCGCCGCCGCCGCTCGGAAATAAAATAGGCGCGCGTCTGGATCTGCTCGTCCGTTGGATCGAACGCCGTTGCGGGTACGGGCGCCGCCTCCATTTCAACAGTTTCCAGAGCTTGCTTCTTTTGCGACGAAGACTTTTTCGCCTTCGCAGTTGTCGACCTTCCGGTTGACTTGGTCTTTCGGATTTTGTCTGAACCGATCGCCTCAGTCTTGCCTTTCCTTGCCACAATCAAATTCCTCCCTGGTCTACGATTTAGCGCGATGACGAGGAGATGCAACCGCCTGCGCGTTTATTTGTGCAAATCTCATTGGAGGATCATAATGTGAGCCATGCGGCACTTCGTGTTTCGATGGTTCGTGACGGCGTTTGCCGTGTTTGTAGCGGCGCCGATCGTCGGAATCGACTATACGGGAATCGGCTGTCTGCTCGGCGCGTCGCTGCTTCTTGGAATCATTAATGCGTTTGTCCGCCCGATACTGCTTTTCCTGAGTTTCCCGCTGATCCTGGTCACGCTTGGACTGTTCATTCTGATCATCAACGCGCTGATGCTGAAATTCGTTAGCGAGATCGTGCCCTGTTTCAAAGTCCACGGCTTCTGGAGCGCGATCTTCGGCGCGATCATCATCTCGTTTGTCAGCTGGCTGTTGAGCGCGTTTTTCCGGGGCAGCGACGGCCGGGTCCACATCCTGACTCATCATGCCCAAATCAAGCAGGTTCGAGGTCGAGTAATCGAACCGGGCGAGTGATTTTTCTCAATGTTTGGCGGCAAACTAAAGTCGAGCGATCGCCTTTTCGTCAAGATCTGCGGGATCACGAACGAGCACGACGCCGTTGCAGCCATTGAAGCGGGAGCTGACGCGCTCGGCTTCAATATCGTTCCGCGAAGTAAGCGCCGCATCGAGCTCGACGCCGCGTCGGTGTGGATCTCCAAATTGTCAACTAATGTCTGGAAAGTCGCCGTCACGGCCGATCCAAACTGGGAGGACGCGTGTAGAATCGGGCGATTTTCGTTCATTAACGCTTTGCAATTGCACGGGCAGGAATCCCCCGAGTTTTGCCGGCGGTTGCGAGATGCCGGAATCGCGTTTGCCAAAGCGGTGCCGGTAACCGGTTCGAAATCTCTGGCTGACCTTCCAGATTATTTCACGGACACGATGATTTTGGATTCCAGCGCCCGCGGGACGTTTGGCGGAAGCGGAAAGACTTTTCCGTGGAAATTCGCCCCCGAGTTTGTGCGGAATCACCCCAAAACCAACGTGATCCTGGCGGGTGGTTTGAATACAGAAAACGTAGCGGAAGCCATTGCGGTGGTTCGACCACGCGGCGTCGATGTGACGAGCGGAGTCGAAAAAAGCCCCGGCCAGAAAGACCATCGCCTGGTCAGAGCGTTTATTGAGGCTGCCCGGTGCGCGCCTCGATAGAAAGCCGCCAACCATTTCCTAGCAAGGCTGGACCGCGCGGCTGGGGGAAACGTTCAGGGCTGGTCTGCTTCCTGCTTTTCAACCGCCAGCACTTATCTCACTTCCACATATATGGCTACTTCATTCAAGCAACGGGGATGCGTCGTGGCGGCGGCGTTTCTGACCGTGCTTTCCCTGTCACAGGCGCAAACCAATCCAGCCCCAGCCGCTGGACGTCAGGCGCCAGATCAAACCAAACCCGCCGACCAACCGCCCATGTTGATGGTCCAGGCTCCAGTCCAAGCCGCTACTCCGGCGCCGAACACCAATCTACCGGCAACGACCCAAGCGCCGGTGTTGACCGAAGCGGATGCAAATATTGAAAGCGGCGGTGTGGGAGTTCGTGAATTTCAAGGCGACGACGTCGGCCAAGTGCTCCGACTGCTCGCTCGTCAGGCCAAAGTCAACATGGTGGTAAGTGAAGCCGTTATTGGAACTGTAACGATGCGGTTGGAAGATGTAACCGCGCTCCAAGCCATTTCGATCATTGTGAAAGCCAAAGGGCTCTTCATGGATAAGCTGGACAACGTTTATTACATCAAGACCCCCGCGGAAAAGACCGCCGAGCCGACTGAAAGCGACAGTTATCAGTTTAGCTACGCCCGCGCAAAAGACGTTTCGCCGTTGATCGCATCACAGCTCTCCAGCAAAAGTCCGCCGCAAATCGATGAGCGAACCAACACGATGTTCTACAGTGAGACCCGCAGCAACATCGACAACATCCGCAAGGTACTGTTGGCGATCGATAAGCCGACCAAGCAGGTCATGATTGAAGCGCGCCTGGTGGAAGTGACGGCAGACCCGGTCCAGGCTTACGGAATTAACTGGGCGGGCACTGTTGGCAGCGCCACGGCTCCGAAGACGGTTAGCTACGGAATGCCTTCGGCCGGCGCAAGTCCGGTCCCCGGCGCTAACCCGCCGACTCAAGGCTTCGCGCTCGGTAATCCAAACAACACTAACTTCTTTGGCAGTCTGGGTCACTTGCTCCCGGGCACATTCGCAATTCTGTCGGCCCCTCAATTCTCTGCGACTTTATCAGCTCTCAACGAAGATTCGGACGCGGAGTTCCTGGCGAATCCTCGTGTAGTCACGGCGGATAATCAGCAGGCGAAGATCGAGGTGCTTCGTAACCAGCCGATCCCCCAGCTGAACTTCAACGAGCAAACCGCCACGGCAGTATTCGGCGGATTCCAGGACAAATTGTTCGGGAACACGCTAGTCGTGCGTCCATCAATTAATAAAGACAACTACATCACTCTTTCGGTGAAACCGGAAATCAGCAACAAGGTCGCCGATTTCACCTTCACCTTCAATGGTGCCAACGTTACCAGTCCGATCATCGACAAGCGGTCGCTTGATTCCAACGTGCTAATCAAGAGCGGCGACACCCTCGCCATCGGCGGCTTGCTTTCGGACCAGGTCTCGAAAGCGCGAACAAAGGTCCCGATTCTCGGAGACATTCCGTTTCTCGGAAACGCTTTTCAAAGCCATGACAATGAACGGCACAAACGCAACCTGCTCATCTTCGTAACACCAACGATCATTGATCAGCATTACGGTACCGGATTGGAGGATCAGGTTTCAGGGCTTCGTCACACCGGTGAAGAATATGCCGATCCAAACGGCTGGCGAAACAACGCCAAGGGCGCAGTGCGGCTGATTCCGACCGCGCACCGACAGATCGCGGCCGATTACGCCAAACCTGGATCGCCTCCTGCCGTGGAAGAATCACCTCAGGTGGAATTCAAGAGCGACGTTAAGGATCGCAACGAATAAGTTTTAGGGGAATGTGGGGTTGAGAGGGGGCGGGTACCCGCGCAGGGGCCCGCCCTCTTTGTTTCAAGGGTTGAGATAGCCTTTCAGCCGTTCACGCAACTCCGTTCGCGCGCGAAAAAGCAGGCTTTTCACCGCCGGCAACGATAACTCCAGGATATCCGCGATTTCTTCGTAACTGAGATCTTCGTAGCGTCGCAACACCAACGCCATGCGCTGCGTTTCGGGAAGTTGCGTGATAGCGCTCTCAATGGCCCGTTGCAATTCGGCCTGGAGAAGAGTGGCATCCGGAGTCTCGCTCGTCTCGTCTTTTAGTGGCAACTCTTCCGCCTCGGGATCGATCTGCACCGGCACATGCGGATGACGCTTGGTCCGTCGCATTTCGTTAAAAACGAGATTGCGGGTGATTTTCAGTAACCAGGTCGTGAACTTTGCGCGGGCGACATACCGTCCCGCGCTTCTCCAAACGCGAATGAAAACCTGCTGAGTGATGTCCTCCACGTCGGAATTGCTCCCAAGCATCCGAGCAACGGTCCCAGCGACCAGCGCCTGATGCCGCTCGATCAACGCCTCGAAGGCTGTGGTGTCGCCGCCCGCTACCAAGTGCATCAGGCGAATGTCTTCCGCGTCATCTTCGGATCGCGCCGGTGCTTCTGGGTCGGCCATTGATAAAAAGACGTGGATGGATGGGCCCCGATTCGAATCTTATCGCGCGCAGTCTGGCCACGCCTTTACCGTCAGACCCCATCCAGTGCTTTTTGTTGCAACTCGCGAGGCGTCTGTGCATGGTAAAGCCATCAATTTCTGCATCGGCTCCGGATGAATTACTCACTTATTCCAAAGGAACTTAGGCCGATCGCTGAGAAAATCGAGGCAGGCACTCGCGTTTCAGAAGCGGACGCTTTGGTCCTCTATCGCGGGACCGATCTTAACGCTCTCGGATTAATGGCGAACGTCGTCCGCGAGCGGAAGAACGGTAATTTTGCCAGTTATATCCATAACCGGTACATTAATTATTCAAACATCTGCGTCCTTTCGTGCCAGTTCTGTGCGTTTGCGGCTAAAAAGCGCGACGCTCACGCGTTCGAGCACGCCCCCAGTGAGATTATTCAAGCAGTCGCCGACGCCCTTCCGCTGGGGATTACTGAAGTGCACATGGTGGGTGGCCTGCATCCGAGTCTAAAAAAGGAGTGGTACTTGGAACTGTTGGACGGCCTGCGCGCGCTCGATCCTCATTTGCACATCAAGGCTTTCACTGCGATCGAGGTTCGCCATCTCGCAGAGCGAATTTTCAAGATGTCGATCCCGGATACCCTAAACCTGTTGCGCGAACGCGGGCTTGGATCGATCACAGGTGGCGGCGCGGAGATTTTTGATGCAGGCGTGAGAAACCGCATTTGCCGGGGCAAGGAAACGGCCGAGGAGTGGCTCGAAGTTCACCGGATCTGGCATCGGATGGGTGGCCGCAGCACCTGCACCATGCTTTACGGACACATTGAAACGCTCGAGCAGCGGGTCGATCATTTGCGTCAACTCCGCCAACTTCAGGACGAAACCGGCGGTTTCAGCGGCTTTGTTCCGTTCGCGTTCGAGCCCCAAACGACCGTGCTGGCCCACATCAAACGCGCCTCAGCCATCGAACAATTGCGCAATCTAGCAGTGAGCAGGATTTTTCTCGATAACATCGACCATCTGACTGCGTATTGGGTCAGCACCGGCCTTCCGCTCGCGCAAATCTCACTTAGTTACGGGGCGGACGATTTACACGGCACAATCATGGAGGAAAAAATCTTTCACATGGCTGGCGCGACAACCCCGCAGCAGCAGACCATCGCTGCGCTCGAGCACGCCATTCGCGAAGCCGGACGCGTTCCGGTTCAGCGTGATAGTTATTATCGCCATCTGACAAACGGCAAAAACGGATCGACATCTCAGCCGCGTCCCGAAGCTGAGCTTGCCTGCGTCTGAGCACTCTTCCTCTTCCGCTTAATCTTACTCTGGTTGTGAGAAGATGAAGATTAAGAGGAAGAGTGCCCTACGCATCGGCTGCGTCAAATATCTCAATGCCCGGCCGCTAATTCACGGTTGGGAGGGCGAAGTCGTTCTCGATCATCCGTCCGCGCTTTGCGCGCAGCTTGCGCGGGGCGATTTGGACGTCGCGCTCGTTTCCAGCTTTGAGTTCCTACGCAATCCAATCTACCGGATTGTCGACGGCGTCTCCATTGCTTCGGACGGCCTTGTTTACAGTGTAGTTGTCGCCCATCGCGGAAAATTTGCTAACACAAGAGAAATTGCGCTCGATCCCGCAGCGCAGACTTCCGGCAATCTGCTTCGTTGTTTGCTTGGAGAATTGAACCTGAACCCGAGCGTTGGATCTGCGCCTTCCAATTCCGGCGAATCTGCGCGCCTGCTCATAGGCGACCAGGCGATTTGTTTTCGGCAACAGCATGGCGACGACTTCGAATTTTGGGATCTCGGTGAACAATGGAAAAAACTTCAGGGAGTTCCATTTGTTTACGCGCTCTGGCTCGTGCGTCCGGAGGTTGAAAATGCAAAATCAATCGCGGATCGCCTCCGACGGGTGCGCGACGATAACCTTCGCAACCTTGACACCGTCATCGCGTCGCAACGTGAATTTCCTGCCGAGTTTTGTCGCCAGTATTACCATAAGTATCTCCGATTCAGTTTTGGGGAGGAAGAGAAGCAGGGCCTGCGCGCCTTCGCCGAGTTATGTCGAAAGCACCGGCTGCTGCCAAAACGCGATCTCGTCCAAGAGCTGGTCTAGGCTTGCCAAGGCGCAAGTGGGCTTTGGTGCCGTTCGATTAGTCGAACGCCTAAAACCTACGCGGCTAAGGCCTCGTCTGTTTCGGAGCACTCATGTTCGGGCCCGTGTCGCCCCCGGGCGGCGTCCATTGACCAACGACGTCGGCGCCGAAAATCCATTCATCGTGGAGCGTTCCGTTCACGGAAATCGTTTTTTCGTAGTACTTCCGCAAATTAATTTGTTGCTGCGCAAATTCGTTTTCTTTGCGCGCGCGGGTCAAACGCAAGACCGCGTCGGGGTCTTTCAACAGACGCAAACGATACGCGCCGTCGATCATAACAACTTTACCGGTGAAGACTTCGGTTTTCTTTTCAAGCTTGGCCGAACTCAATGTCTGTGTCTGATCGACATTGAGTCGGTTCGCTCGGTCGCTCGGCTGCTCCATCATGACGTGGGCCACCTGGCAACCGGTTAAGCACAACAGCGCAATTGCCAAAACGTTCCATTTCACAGCTCTCTCTTATTTGAATTCTCCGTTACAAGTCAACTGATTATCAAAGCATTGCCAGGAGTTGTCAGGAAATGTCCGGCGGATAAAATAATTAGTGCAGAGCCGCGTAGAAGGTCAATCCCACCAGAAAGAGCAACCCTCAGTTTTTACGCGGCGGACTCGCTGGATCATTGCTCCCTCTGAAGAACTCAACGGCGGACCGATTTCCTGGAGCGAAATCTGTGGCTGCGAATGCATTGCGCGATTGTTGTCGCGAAAGGGTTTTGCCACTGCGGACGAAGTCCAGGCGTTCTTGCGGCCTCGGCTCAAAACGCTGAGCGACCCGTTCCTGCTGCCAAACATGGAAACAGCTGTATCGCGGATCCTTTCCGCGCTCGATCGGCACGAGCGAATTGTTCTCTTCGGCGACTACGATGTTGACGGAGTCACGTCGCTCGCGCTCTTGGCCGAAACCCTACGCGCCTACGGAGCTGCGCCCGATTTGTTCCTGCCGTTGCGAATGGAAGAGGGCTACGGGCTTAGTTGCGAAAGCGTTGAGCGCTGTGTCGACCAATATGGTCCGCAGCTCCTTATTGCCCTGGACTGTGGAACGTCGTCAGTCGCCGAAATTGCCGATCTTCGCCGTCGCGGCGTGGACGTAATCGTGGTCGATCATCACGAACCAAAGTCGACGTTGCCGGAAGTCGCTGCGATTGTGAATCCGAAGATCGATCCCAAGTCCACATTCCACTACTTGTGCACGGCCGGAATCGTTTTCAAACTTTGCCACGCGCTTTTAAAAGCGCGACCGACTGAGTTTGACCTGAAATCACGGCTCGATTTGGTCGCGCTCGGAACCGTCGCAGACATTGTTCCGCTTTGTGAGGAAAACCGGACCTTGGTCCAACGCGGCTCGATTGAAATCGCGCGATCGAATCGGCCGGGTTTGAAAAAGTTGATCGAAGTCAGCGGGGTAAAGCCGCCGATCTTTACCGAGGACATCGGCTATCGGCTTGGTCCGAGATTGAATGCTGCCGGTCGCTTAAGCACCGCGGCGAAGTCGCTTCAACTGCTTTTGACCAAGAGCGAGATCGAAGCGGCGGAGCTTGCGGAAGTTCTGGATAAACAAAACCGCGAGCGGCAGGAAGTTGAGAAGCAGATGTTCGCGGCGGTCGAAGCGAAGATCGCCAAAGAGTTCAATCCTTCGCGTGATGCAGCCATCGTTGTATGGGCGCGCGGCTGGCATTCGGGCGTGCTTGGCATCGTGGCGTCGCGGATTGTGCACAGGTATCATCGCCCGGCAATCGTGATTGGTTTTGACGAGAATGGACTCGGCAAAGGAAGCGGCCGCGGCATCGAGGGTTTTAACTTGGTAGAGGCGTTGAGTCGTTGCCAGGGCCAGCTCGAGAAATACGGCGGACACGAAATGGCTGCCGGTCTGACGATTCACGAAAAGGATGTCGATCTTTTTGCGCAGCAATTCCGCGGAATCGCCCGTGACCTTTTGTCGGACGGCGATTTGCAGCCGCGGCTTCGACTCGATGACGAGATTAGTTTTGCCGAATTGAATCTCGATTTCCTGGGTTGGCACGAAATGCTTCAACCGTTTGGCAACGGCAATTCCCAACCGCTCTTTCTCGCCCGCGGGATAGATTCGCCGGTCGCGCCGCGGGTTGTTGGTGAAAACCATCTTTCGCTAGTGTTGCGACAACAAAATTATCAGCGCCGCGCGATTTTCTTCGGCGCCGCACTCAACCCATTGCCGCCCCAGCCGTGGGACATTGCTTTTCGCGTTCGACCGGATCATTACGAAGGCGAAACGCGCTTGCAAATTCGGGTGGAAGCAGTGCGCGAATCCGCGCCGAGGACTTGATGGAAATCTCCCGACGGCTGGAAGAACTCGACTGGGTTCCACGCCCGAAGATTTTGGCGCTGCGCCGGCTCGGGATTGCGACGGCGGAAGATTTGCTGACGCACTTTCCGCGGCGTCACGAAGACCGGCATCAATTTCCTCGATTCCCGCGCGAGGAAAACGATACGCCGATTTGTTTGTCGGGCGAGGTGATCAAGACGTCGTTGCGGCGATTTGGCGGTTGGAAAAAGATCTTCGAAGCGACGTTGCAGGAACCGGACGCAAATGCGCTCAGCCAGCCGCTGGTCTGTCGCTGGTTCAATTTGCATTACATCCAGAAAATGATCGCGACCGGCCAGCAGCTCGTCGTTTTCGGTAAACCGCGACTGCGAGGAAAGCGGATGTGCATGGACCATCCAGAGTTTGAAGTGATTGAAAATGATGAGGAGCGCTCTATCCATTTGCGGCGAATCACACCGATTTATCCCGCGACTGAAGGTCTGTCTCAGCGCGTGTTGCGCAGCATCATCTATCGGCTCCTTCAAGAGCTGGACACAGAACCAATCGAGCCGCTGCTCCCCGATAAACTCAAGAGTGGAGATCGCGGACAAGCGATCCGTGCCATCCATTTTCCTGAAACGTGGGCATCGCTGAACGCCGCCCGCGAACACCTGGTGCTATCGGAGTTTTTCGCGATGCAAATGCTGATCGCGTCTCGCCGGAGCGAATCGCACTTGCGCATCAGTGCGTCGCACAGTGGACGAGGCGCCTTGCTCGAGAAGTTCCTGTGCTCGCTACCTTTTGATCTGACCGCCGCGCAGAAAAAAGTAATCGCGGAGATCCGACGCGGTCTTGGCGCGAAACGTCCGATGAACCGTTTGTTGCAGGGCGACGTTGGCTCGGGAAAAACCGTTGTTGCGATCGCGGCGATCCTTCTTGCTAGTGAGGCCGGCTATCAGGCGGCGTTTATGGCGCCGACCCAGATTTTGGCGGAACAACATTATGCTGTTCTTCGGCGCTGGCTCGAGCCGCTTGGGGTGAAGTTATCGATTCGCACCGCCACGCGTCAGGAGGAGAGCTTTTTGCCGTTGGTGGAAGGCGATGAAAAAGCCGACGTGATTATCGGGACGCACGCCCTGCTTTATGAAAAGGTCTCGTTTTCAAATCTCGGTCTCGTAGTGATTGATGAGCAACATAAATTTGGGGTAGCGCAACGCGCGCGCCTAACCAGCCGGGAACCCGCTCCCGACGTGCTCGTTATGACTGCGACTCCGATCCCGCGCACCATCACGATGACGGTTTATGGCGATCTTGATGTTTCGACATTGGATGAAATGCCGCGCGGTCGCGGGAAAATTATCACGGCGGTCCGCGATTCGGCCAAACTCGGTGAAGTTCTGAGTTTCTTACGGACGCAACTCGAAGGCGGGCGCCAGGTCTACGTCGTTTATCCGCTGGTCGAGGAAAGCGAAAAGCTCGAAGCGAAGGCCGCCGCAACGGAATTTGAGCGGTGGAGAGAACGAGTGAATCCTTTCCCGTGTGAGTTACTCCATGGCCGAATTCCTGGACCGGAGAAGCAAGAGATCATGGAGCGATTTCGCCGCGGCGAAACGAAGGTTCTGATCAGCACGACCGTGATCGAGGTTGGGGTCGATGTTCCAAACGCAAGCGTGATGCTGATCGAAAACGCGGAACGGTTCGGCCTGGCCCAGCTTCATCAACTGCGAGGACGGATTGGGCGCGGCGAGCACAAGTCTTATTGCATCTTGCTCACATCGGAACCTTCGTCCGAGGCGGCCGCGAAGTTGTTAGTCCTAGAAAAAACTAGCGATGGTTTCGAAGTGGCGGAGACCGATTGGGAAATGCGCGGCCCGGGTGATTTGCTCGGCACAGCTCAGAGCGGCCTGCCGGCGCTGAAAATAGGAAACCTCAAGCGCGACTCGGAGCTAATGCAGCGTGCGCGTGGGGCCGCCATGTCGATCTTTGCCGACGATCCCAAGCTGGAGCTGCCCCAGAATCAACGTTTCCAGCAGTTGATTGTCGAACAACACGGACGAACGTTTTCGAACGTTAGCTGATGAAAAACCTTTTCAAATTCTTTGTCTTTGTGGCGTTGCTTAGCCTCGCGATCTCGGTGTTGTACGATTATCGCTTGAAGCGAGGCGGTCTAGGCGCGCTGCAACGCGCTCCTGAAAAGTACACACTCGCTCAGTCGCCAAATGTCGATCCCAAGCAGGTCGCCTCATTGGAGGCCCTGAACCAGGAACGCCGCGCCTTGGTTAAGGGCGTCGTTCCATCGGTCGTGGCGGTGAAGACATCCAAGAAGATCGGCGTTCGCCGGCAAGGAATGGATCCGTTCGAATTTTTCTTTGGAAATCCGAGAAGACAATATCGCGGTCGCGATGAAGCATTAGTCCAGAATTCGCTCGGTTCCGGGGTGATTGTGACTAACGAGGGTCACATCGTCACGAATAATCACGTCGTGGCGCAGGTGGATGAGATCGAGGTGCAATTGAGTGATGGGCGCACTGAAAAGGCGCGGCTAATCGGCGCCGACTCGCAGATGGATATCGCAGTGCTCAAGATCGACAATCCTTCGGTTAAGCCGCTCGTTTTGGCGGACTCCGACTCTGTCCAAGTGGGCGATTTTGTTCTCGCGATTGGCAATCCGTTCGGCTTCGAGGAAACGGTAACGGACGGAATTATCAGCTACCAAGGTCGCGCCACCGACATCGGACAACTGTTGCAGACGAATGCTGCGATTAATCCAGGCAATAGCGGCGGTCCACTCGTCAATTCGCGCGGCGAAGTCGTGGGAATTAACACCGCGATCATATCTACGAGCGGCGCGTCGGCGGGTGTAGGGTTTGCCATTCCTTCAAATGCCGTTCGCATGGCTTTGGAAAGCCTATTGAAACAAGGCCGAATTATTCGCGGCTATCTCGGAGTGCAAATGCGTGTCCCTCAGCCAGGTCAGCCGGCGCCGTCCGATGAAGGCGTTATTGTCGATGAAATCGTTCCCGGATCTCCGGCGGAAGATGCTCATCTCCAAAAGGGCGATGTGATCCTCAAGTTCGATGGTCACGATGTGAAAAGTTTCACCGACCTGCGCAGGCTGGTTTCCCAAGCCGACCTGAATAAAAAAGTAGACCTGCAAATTGTGCGCGGCGGAAAACCGATGACGGTTTCCACTCAGATCAAAGAACAGCCGGCCGGCTATCAAACAGGGCAAGTGGTTCCGCAGGAGACCCCCGCTCCGCAAAATCCTGATGAGGAAAACGAGGAATCGACCGGATTTTCCGGAATTCAGGTCGCGGAATTGACCCCCGCGCTCGCCCGTCAACTCGATCTTCCGAACGGCATTCACGGTGTCGTTGTGACTAACGTGGACACGGCGTCCGGCGGAGCGGAGCTCCAAAAGGGTGATGTGATTGAGGAAGTAAATCAGCAGCCAATCAATTCGGTGTCCGATTACAACAAAATCATCAGCTCGCTCGATTCGAACCAGCCGCAAGTGCTTTCTGTTTGCCGGCATCGCTCTCGGTCGTTCCTGGTCTTGCGCCCGCGCTGACGGCCGCAAATGCGATATCCCTCGCAAAGAGGACCTTCCGAGACAAGAACACGCTGAATAAAGTCGCGCCCGACAAAGTCCAAGAATTCCGAACATTGAACCACGTATGAAAAACCTTCTTTCTCTCTTTGCGCTGACTTCCGTTCTCCTTTGCGTCGTCCCGCAGGTGCGCAGCCAGGACGTCTCGGTAAATTTCTTCTACGACAATCTGAACGGAGGAAACTGGTTTGAGGTCGGGAATTACGGCTATTGCTGGCAGCCGGACGTTGCGCTTAACGATTCAACGTGGCGACCGTACGCCGACGGTTACTGGGCATACACTGACGAAGGTTGGACCTGGGTTTCGTACGAAGATTTCGGGTGGGCGACTTATCACTATGGTCGTTGGGTGAAATTGGCCGATTACGGCTGGGTTTGGAAGCCCGGTTACGAATGGGGTCCGGCCTGGGTGTCCTGGCGCACGGGCGGCAACTACATCGGCTGGGCGCCGTTACCGCCGGAAACCGAGACCATTTATGAAAGCCGGCCGCTGACCGGCCACCTCGACGTCGAGTTCGACATCGGTCCCGCCTATTACAATTTCTGCGACATCCGCTACATCGGCGAGCCGGTGCTTCGATCCAGGCTGGTTCCATACCAACAGAATGTCACCTACATCACTCAAACGGTGAACGTGACCAACATCACTTATAAGAACAAAACCGTTTACAACTACGGCCCTGACGTGAACGTGGTAAATCGGTTTTCCAGCCGGCCAATTCAAAAACTGAAGCTTGAACGGCAGGCGAATGTCGATGTTTCCGGTGCCGCAAAATCTGGCGGCCTAACGAAGGTCCAGGGCAACGCGTTGGTCGTCGCTGTTCCGACAAGACTCAATAAGCCGGCAAAAGAAATTGCCCCGCCAACGGTGAAGACGAGAGTTGCGCAACCGAAGATTGAGAAAGGCTGGTCGGAGGTAGGAGACGCGACTGCCCAAACGCAACTGAAGGAAAAGCTCAAGACACAGGATTTGAAGAACGTTCCGCCACCGACGCTCGGCGGCGGCGCAGCAAAAGCGTCTGCGGCGCCCAATGCTTCACTGGCGCCGGGCCAGTCCTCACCACCGGGAATGTCCACCTCTCCTTTTGAAAAAGGAAAAGGTAAGAGCAAAAACAAAAATAAGGCGGCTGAGGAAATGCAAACTGCCAGCCCGGGCGCAGCAACATCGCCCGGAATAAGTCCGGCAGTTCCGGCAAGCGGAAAGAAAAAGAATAAACGAGGCCAACAAGGTCAGCCAGGTGCAATGACTTCGCCTGGAGCCGGCGCTGCAACTGACATGTCACCGGGCAACACGCCGGAGTCCGGAAAACCGGGTAAGGCTGGCAAGAATCGTCGGGGCGAGCAATTTGGCGGAACTCCGCCGCCAACAGGACCTGCGACAAGTCCTGAAGGGACGACCGCGCCGGAAATGAAACAGAAGGAAAGAGGGAAAAACCATGGAACGCCTGCCGGTGGAACCACTCCGCAAGGGATTTCGGACGAACCGAGCGCCGATAACCAGAAAAAGAAGTTTGAGCGGCAACAGCAAGGTGGTCCGCCGCCTTCCAGCCAAACAGGGGCTCCGGGAGCTTCTTCAAACGCGAGCATGGGTCCACAGGGCGGACCTTCTGGCCCTGGTGAGGGTCGGGGGAAACAGAAAGCCGAGTCAGCGAACGGGCCTGCCGCCGGGGAACAGAGCGGTGCCCAACAGCAGGGCGGCAAGCACGAAGGAAAAAAGAAGGGCGCCGAATCGCCCGCGCCAACTCCGCAATAAATTTGTTTACTGTAACGGCCCCGATTTTTCTCGGGGCCGTTACGCGTACACTATTGTAACGAAGCCTCTCTGCGGTGTTGGAATAAAGACGGGCCGTAGGCTCGTGGCTACAAAAGTTCAGCGATCTGAACCGCGTTGAGTGCCGCGCCTTTGAGCAGTTGATCGCCCGAAACCCAGAAGGCGAGACCGTTTTCGAGCGCGCAATCGCGCCTCACCCGTCCCACCTGGCAATTGTCCTTCCCGGCTACGTGAAGCGGCATCGGGTAACGATTCTTCTGCGGTTCATCGACAAGCTCCAGCCCGGGGGCTTTTGCGAGGACCTCGTGCGCTTGTTCGACCGAAACGGGATTTTCAAACTCAGCGCTGACGGCGACGGAATGGGCGCGATAGACCGGAACGCGCACACAGGTGACCGAGGCCCGGAATTCGGGCAGGTGCATGATCTTGCGGCCTTCTTCCTGCATTTTCATTTCCTCTTTGGTATAGCCACCCTCGAGAAAAACATCCACGTGCGGCAGCACGTTGAACGCGATTGGATGAGGATAAACTCGTGGCGAGGTTTCCCGATTATCCGCGCTGGCTTGGACCTGTTCTTTCAGCTCTGCAATCGCACGAGCGCCGCTGCCCGAGACAGCTTGATAACTTGCAGCAAATACGCGCCGTACTCCAAAAGCACGATGCAGCGGATAGAGCGCCATCAATGCGACCGCAGTAGTGCAATTTGGATTCGCAATGACGCCGCGATGCTGTTTTACATCCTGCGGATTAATTTCCGGAATCACCAGCGGAACTCCGGGGTCCATTCGAAAGGTCGACGAATTGTCGACAACGACCGCACCCGCGTCGCGCGCGATCGGCACGAACTTTAGGGATCTCTCTCCACCGGCGCAGAAAAAGGCGATGTCTATCTGATCGAATGAATTCTCGTTGAGTTCTTCGACCGGAACGGGCTGGTTTCGGAATGAGACATTCTTTCCGGCCGATTTTCCAGAAGCCAGCGCGCGAATCGTTGCCACCGGAAAATTTCTGCGCTCCAGCACCCGCAAAAGTTCGGCGCCCACAGCCCCGGTGGCCCCCGCGATTGCAATGTGATATTCTTTTTTCACTGCCGCCCGGATTGTAAGGCCGGTCTTAACTCATGCAAAGTCCACGAACCAGCATCGATATCTCAATTCGGGATCAAAAGCTCATCCTGACTCGAGACGGGGAAACTGTCCGCTCGTATCCGATTTCCAGCTCGCGCTTCGGAATCGGGACTGTCGAAGGTAGTTTCAAAACGCCCACGGGAAATTTCCGCATTGCTCAAAAGATCGGCGGTGAAATGCCAAGCGGTACGATTTTTCGCAGCCGGGTGGCTCTGGGCCGCGAGGATCCGCTGCCGTCGACCGAGGACCTGGTGATGTCGCGGATTCTCTGGTTGGATGGTCTGGACGACCACAACGCGAATACCCGCGACCGGTTCATCTACATTCACGGGACCAAGCACGAGGACAAGATCGGCATACCGGCCAGCCACGGCTGTATTCGGATGCGAAATGAGGACGTGGTCGAACTATTTGAGCTGGTTGATGAAACCACGCCGGTCGTCATCCGCGAATAGTTTGTAGCACCACCCTTTCAAAAAAGGCGTTGCGTCTATTATGTTCATCGCCTAGAACGTCGAAGCAACCTGCACGGAAAGGAGGCGAAATTAGATTGAAACTATTAAAAGCGATCATGATTATGGCAGTTTTGGCCGGTGCGTTAAGTTTGGGAGCCTGCGCTCAGCACAAGGAGGCAGCTGCTACAACGACAACGAGTGCTACGCACTACGGCAAATAACCCCTTCGTCTAAGTTGTCTCATTCTGAGACAGCTTTGACAAAAAGGCCGGGTCGCTGGTTGCGGCCTGGCCTTTTTTATTTCTCAACGGCCGGATCTTTTGGTGCTGCAACAGTCCACCACGTGAATAAATTGCGGTCGTGAATCTCAAGCTCGTTCTGACTGTTGCTGTCGGCGTTTGTTGCGGCATACCGGTGTGGGCCCAGGATGAGAAGTCGATCCAGGATTTGAGCGCCGCACTGGTCGCTCTTTCCCCGCAAACGGTTGATCATCGTGAAGCCGAGCTTTTGTCAGCGACGGCGTACACGACGTCGCGTCAGCTCGCACGAGAGTACGGTGTAACCGGAGACCCGGCGTTTCACAACTACCTGATCAACATCGGCGTTAAAAAGCGCGGAATCTGCGCTGATTATACGCACGACATCGGAGCGCGGTTGCGAGATCTTCGATTCAAGACACTCGTGGTTCACTGGGGCACCGCTTGGGAAAAAGAATCAGAAGAGAACAATGCATTGATCGTGACCGCACGAAATCAGTCGTTCTACGACGGCATTGTTCTCGACGGCTGGCGTCGGGCTGGCCGCTTATTCTGGGTTCACGTTAAAGATGACGCAGAGTACGAATCCGGACGCCACGGTTTCCTGGGGCATTTGGGAGGTCATGCTCGTACCGGGATTACTGCCTGGAAAGAAGACCTGCAGGGGACCGCGTCGCTTCAGCCGTCGCCGCTTCCACCGAAGCCGCTGCCAAAGCGAACGCCCGTCCGTCAAAAAACCTGACGCGTCAGCGCCTTTTATTTGGCTGAGTTGTCGCTAAGATCGAATCGATGGAACTAAACGGCCAGGCGTTGTCATTGTCCGATATTGCAAGCGTTGCATTTGGCGATACCCGCGTTCAAATCGCCCCTGCAGCGCGAAAACGAATGGCTGCGTCCCGCAAAGTGATCGACGACATCGTCGGTCGCGACAGTGTCGTTTACGGCGTCACCACAGGCTTTGGAAAACTGGCTGATGTCCGGATTCCGCACGAACAAATTGAAGCACTCCAACTAAATCTTGTTCGGAGTCACGCCTGCGGAATTGGAAATCCCCTCTCCGAACCGGAAGTGCGCGCGATAATGTTGCTCCGCGCGAACGTTCTCGCTCTTGGCTTCAGCGGCATCCGGCCGGAGGTCGTCGAGCTGCTTTGCAAAATGCTGAACCATCGTCTGCACCCCGTCATTCCCGAGAAGGGTTCTGTTGGCGCCAGCGGCGATCTCGCTCCGCTGGCGCACTTGGCGGCCACGCTGATCGGCGAAGGCGAAGTCTACGCTGATGGTCGCCGTGTGTCCGGTGGCAAGGCATTAAAGGCCGCCGGAGTGGCGCCTATTGAATTGCAAGCGAAGGAAGGCCTCGCCTTGCTCAATGGCACCCAGGCGATGCACGCCGTGGGGGGGTTGTCGGTCCTGCGGGCGAAGCGTTTGGCGAATCTGGCCGATGTCTCCGGTGCGACGACGCTCGAGGGCTTGCGTGATACTCCGGCCGCTTTCGATCCGCGATTGCAGGATGCGCGGCCCCATGCTGGCCAAAAAACAGCCGCGGCGCATTTGCGTTCGCTTTTGGAAGGCAGCGAGATCCGGGAATCGCATCGAAAAGACGACCCGCGCGTCCAAGACGCCTACAGCATTCGCTGCATGCCACAGGTTCATGGTGCGGTGCGCGACGTCCTCGGGCATTGCGAACAAATCCTCGAAATCGAATCCGGCTCGGCGACTGACAACCCGCTTGTTTTTGTCAAGACCGGCGATGTGATTTCCGGCGGAAATTTTCACGGTGCGCCGCTGGCGATGGCCTTTGATTACGCCGCTATTGCGCTGACGGATTTGATGAATATCGGCGAGCGGCGGATCGATCGGCTCACAAATCCGGATAAGAGTGAAGGACTTCCCGCATTTCTCGCGCGCAAGCCTGGAGTAGAGTCCGGCTTCATGGTTGCCCAGGTAGTAGCAGCATCGCTGGTCAACGAAGCGCGCATTCTCGCGCATCCGGCAAGCAGCGATAACGTGACGACGTCGGGTGGAAAAGAGGACCACGTCTCGATGGGGATGACCAGCGCGCTCAAGTTGCGGTCGATTGTCGAGCTTGCCGAAAACCTTTTGGCGATCGAGCTGCTCGCCGGCGCGGAGGCTCTGGAGTATCGCCGCCCATTGAAAGCCGGAAAAGGCGTCGAGCGCGCTCTTAAACTCGTTAGGCAAATCGCGCCCGCGTTGACCCATGATCGCTCGCTGTCCGGCGACATTGCACGACTGGCCGAACAGATTCGCGCAGGTAGGTTCGACAAGTTATGAGCGGGAAACGAATTGTCCGAGCGCCGCGAGGGACTCAATTGAGCTGCAAAGGTTGGCATCAGGAGGCCGCGATGCGGATGCTGATGAACAATCTCGATCCCGACGTCGCCGAAAATCCGGACCAGTTGATCATTTATGGTGGGACCGGTCGCGCCGCGCGCAGCTGGGAAGCTTTCGATGCGATCGTCCGGTCGCTGCGCGAATTGAAAAACGACGAATCGTTGCTCGTTCAATCGGGCAAACCCGTTGGAAAATTCCGGACACACGATGAAGCGCCGCGCGTTCTAATCGCGAATTCGAATCTTGTCGGCCAGTGGAACAATTATGCTGAGTTCAATCGGCTCGAACGACTCGGCCTGACGATGTACGGCCAAATGACCGCGGGTTCGTGGATTTACATCGGCAGCCAGGGAATTGTGCAGGGAACGTTCGAGACCTTCGCCGCCGCGGGTCGAAAACATTTCGGCGGATCGCTCGAAGGAAAATTCGTTCTTACCGGCGGTCTCGGCGGAATGGGGGGCGCGCAACCGCTCGCCGCGACAATGAACGGTGCGGTATTTCTCGGAATCGACGTCGATCCAGTGCGAATCGAAAAGCGGTTGAAGAGCGGCTACTGTGACAAGATCGCCTATTCGCTCGATGAAGCGCTGAAAATGATCGATGCTGCGCGCAAAGATCGACGAGCGCTTTCGGTCGGCCTCGTCGGAAATTGTGCGGACGTCCTGCCTGAGATGATGAAGCTCGGCGTTGTTCCCGATGTTCTTACCGATCAAACCAGCGCGCATGACGCCCTGAATGGATACGTGCCAAACGGGATGTCTTTGGAAGACGCGCTCGTGTTGCGCAAAAAAAATCCGGACGAATATGTCGAACACTCGATGCAATCGATGGCAACCCATGTCGAGGCGATGCTGGCGTTGCAAAAGAAAGGCGCGATCACTTTCGATTACGGCAACAACATTCGTGCGCAGGCGCAAAAAGCCGGGGTGAAGAATGCGTTCGAGATTCCGGGCTTCGTTCCGGAATACATTCGGCCGCTCTTCTGTGAAGGAAAAGGTCCCTTCCGGTGGGTCGCGTTGAGCGGCGAACCGGGTGACATCGCGCGCACCGATAAACTCGCGCTAGAATTATTTCCCGAAAACAAAACCCTGTCGCGCTGGATGAAGCTCGCGAAAGAACGAATTCATTTTCAAGGTTTGCCAGCGAGAATTTGCTGGCTCGGTTACGGCGAACGGGCCGAGTTCGGGGTCGCGATGAACGAGCTCGTTAAACGGGGCGAAATTAAGGCGCCGATCGTTATCGGACGCGATCATCTCGATGCAGGCTCCGTTGCTTCACCGAACCGTGAAACCGAAGGAATGATCGATGGCAGCGATGCGATCGCCGATTGGCCTTTGCTCAACGCGCTCGTCAACACGGCAGCCGGCGCGTCCTGGATTTCGATTCATAACGGCGGTGGCGTCGGCATCGGTTTCTCGCAACACGCCGGAATGGTCGTCGTTGCCGAGGGCAGCGAAAATTCAAAACGAAGATTAGAGCGCGTCCTCACCAGCGATCCCGGAATGGGTGTGCTTCGCCATGCCGACGCCGGTTACTCACGCGCAATCGATTTCGCGGCGAAAAGCAAAATCGACATCCCGATGCAGCCCAAGCCGCGCGATTGAGCATGCAAAAGCTGATCGAATGCGTGCCGAATTTTTCGGAAGGGCGCGACGAAAACGTTATTCGGCAAATCGCCGACGCGATTAAGTCCACGGACGGTGTGTCGCTGCTCGATGTCGATCCTGGCGCGACGACAAACCGCACGGTCGTGACTTTCGTCGGAAGTCCGGACACCGCGGTTGAAGCCGCGTTTCGTGGAATTAAAAAGGCCGCGGAAGTGATCGATATGCGCAAACACAAGGGCGCGCATCCGCGGATGGGCGCGACCGATGTTTGTCCGTTCATCCCGGTGAGCAACGTCAGTTGGGAGGAAGCGATCGAATGCGCGAACAAATTAGGAAAGCGCGTCGGCGAGGAACTTGGAATTCCCGTCTATCTCTACGAAAAAGCCGCAAAGGACAAATCACGAAGTAATCTGGCGGTCATTCGCGCCGGTGAGTACGAAGCGTTCGCCGAGAAAATCAAAAAGCCGGAGTGGAAACCGGACTACGGCCCAGCGAAATTGAACGATAAAGCCGGCGCGATCGCGATCGGTGCGCGAGAGTTTTTAGTCGCTTACAATGTGAACCTGAACACGAAATCAGTTCATCGCGCGAACTCCGTCGCGTTCGACGTTCGCGAGCAGGGTCGATTCAAAACCGAGGACGGAACGCCCACGGGGAAAAAGATTCTAGATAAAAACGGCGAGCCGGTCCGCGAGCCCGGAATGCTTAAGCACGTCAAAGCAATCGGCTGGTTCGTGAAAGAGTATGGGATCGCGCAGGTCTCGATGAATCTCACCAACATCGAGGAAACGCCGTTGCACGCGGCCTTCGACGCCTGCGTTGAATCGGCGACGAAGCGCGGGATGCGCGTCACAGGTTCGGAGATTGTCGGGATGGTGCCGAAGAAATGTCTCACCGACGCCGGTCGTTATTTCCTGCGAAAGCAAAAATGCTCGGAAGGCGTGTCGGATGAAGAATTGATCGACATCGCGGTCCGTTCGATGGGATTGAGCGAGCTGAAGCCTTTTGATCCGAAAGAAAAAGTGATTGAATTAAAGATCCAAAGCGATTCGAAATCGCTGTTGAAAATGAACCTGCGCGAATTTTGTAACGAAACCCTGAGCGATTCGCCCGCGCCCGGCGGCGGATCGGTGGCCGCGTTGATGGGCGCGCTCGGTGCGTCGCTTGGCGGAATGGTGGCGAATCTTTCGGCCGGCAAACGCGGTTGGGACGACAAGCTTCAATTCTTTAGCGATTGGGGCGTCAAAGCACAAAAGCTCAAAGACGAGCTTCTCTTTCTCGTCGACGAAGACACGAACGCATTCAACAAGGTGATGGACGCGTTTGGCCTGCCGAAAGGGTCCGATGCAGAAAAGAAGACTCGCGCTGGTGCGATCGAATCAGCCACGAAATATGCGGCGGAGATTCCTCTCAAAGTCATGGAGACCGCTTCCAGGTCCTACGAACTGCTTACTGAGATGGCAGAGAAGGGAAATCCGGCATCGATTTCCGATGTCGGCGTTGGGGCGCTGGCGACGCGCGCATGCGTGGAGGGCGCGGCGTTGAACGTTCGAATTAACCTGGGCCAATTGAAGGACGAAAAGGTGAAAGCCGATCTTTCGAAAAAAGTCGAAAAGTTGAAAGCTGAGTCGGAATCGAATTTCAAAAAGATCGACCAGGTCGTGCAGGCGAAAATCGGATGACAATAGCCCAGCGTTTTAACGCTGGGTAACGGCCCTCAAAATAAACAACAGGCCCCGGCAGGGGCGGCAGAAATCTTCTTTCGTCCCTAACGGGACTCTGTATTTGTTAATTATTCGGTCCCAGCGCTGAAGCGCTGGGCTATTTCATCCGATCAAAAACATTGTGAGATCATCCGGCCCATGAGTTCGCTCGCTCTTCTTCACGCGTCTCAGCTGGTGACGCTTGCAGGACAAAAGCGGCCGCGAGTCGGCAAAGAGCTTTCCGAGCTTGGAATCATTCCCGACGGCGGAATCCTGATTCGCGACGGCAAGATCGACATCGTCGGAACGAGCCACGAGATCGAGAAAAACTTGACGGCTTTAAGCCGTCAAGTTTCAGGAGGAACAAGCGAGCCAGAAGTTGTCGATCTTGGCGGCCGCGTTGCGTTGCCGGGATTCGTCGATGCCCACACCCATTTGGTGTTCGGCGGAAATCGTTTGGGCGATTTTGAACGTCGCGCTCGCGGTGAAACATACGAACAGATTGCGCAAGCCGGTGGTGGAATCTGGTCGACTGTTGAGAAAACGCGCGCCGCAAGTGAGGAAGAACTTTTCACGTTATCGAAGAAACGAGTCGATTGGTTTCTCCAATGCGGAACGACGACAATCGAAGCGAAATCGGGGTACGGACTAACGCCGGAAGACGAAATGAAGATTCTTCGAGTGTTGCAACGATTGAATGAGGAGACGCACCTGGAAATCGTGCCGACATTTCTTGGCGCTCACGCCATTCCACGAAACGTAGCTGCCGGCGAGTATGTCGACCTGTTGATCAACGAAATGCTGCCTTGCGTTGCAAAGGAAAAGTTGGCGGAGTTTTGTGACGTGTTTTGCGAACGCGGTTATTTCGACCTTGAGCAGTCCCGAGAGATATTGAGCGCAGCAAAAAAGCTCGGGCTCAATTTGCGGGGTCACGTGGACCAACTCACAAATTCAGGCGGCGCGAAGTTGATGGCAGAGCTTGGTGCCACGACAGCGGATCATTTGGAAAAGACGGATGAGCAGGGGATTGCGGCGTTGAAGGCGGCAAAGGTCCAGCCAGTTCTTTTGCCGGGCTCGGTCTATGCGCTTGGGTCGTTAGCCTACCCGCGAGCGCGGGAAATGATCGACGCTGGTTTAGCAGTTGTGCTCGCAACCGATTTCAATCCCGGTTCATCGCCGACGCCATCGATGCCAATGGTTCTTTCGCTCGCGTGCACCCAAATGAAAATGTCGCCGACTGAAGCAATCTCAGCGGCGACGATCAACGCCGCCTGTTCGCTAAATCGCGGCGAAAACATTGGATCGATCGAGCGCGGCAAGCTTGCGAACATCGCAGTGTTCGATTGTGAAGATTACCGCGAACTCGCGTATTGGTTCGGGATCCCGCAGACGCACGCCGTTTATGTGCGGGGTGAGCGAATGTGAAACAAGCGTTCGCGGTGCTAACGTTTGCTCTGACTATGTCGTGTCAGATGAAGAACAGCCACGTCCAACAAGAACTCATTAATCTCGAAAAAGATTTTGAGAACGCGGTCTTCAGCAACGATGTCGACGCCATCGGACAGTTTTTGGCCGACGACTGGGTAATTGTCGATCCCAACGGTGAAATTATCGATAAGGCGCGCTTTCTGGGCGTGATCAAATCTGGGACGCTAACTCACGAGCTGATGGAGTCGGAAGATATGATCGTGCGCAACTACGGAGACAGTGCTGTGGTCTCAGCGTTAACGAAGTCGAAGGGGAAATTCGCGGGACGAGAGTTTACGACCCAGGAACGAGCGACGGATGTTTTTGTGAGGCGAAATGGACGCTGGCGATGCGTCTTCTCGCAACTTACGACATTCAATAAGAAATAGGCCGAACCGGTTGCCCTTCAATTGTGGGCGGCGTAGCGTGGCTGCTCTCATGAAGGTTCAGGTAGAGAAAAAGCCGGAGTCGGTCTCGACGTTGAAGATCGAACTGCCCGCGGAAGAAGTTTCGAAAGAATGGGACACGATCGCGAATAGTTTCGCGCGGTTTGCCAAAATCCCCGGATATCGGCCGGGAAAGGCGCCGCGAGCGGTGATCGATAAACGTTTTCGCAAAGAAATTCAGGAAGAAGTGACCAAGAAGCTCGTCTCGAAAAGTTATCGCGAAGCGATCGAGCAAAAAAAATTGCGAGTCGCGTCTCTCACGAATTTGGAAGACGTCCAGTTCGGCGACGACAAGTCGATGAAGTTTCAGGCGACAATCGTAACCGCGCCGGAATTCAAATTGCCGGATTACAAGAGTATCAAGGTTGAGTTACCCGAAACGAAAGTGACCGAAGCGGAAATTGACACCACGGTCGAGCGGTTGCGCGACCAAACCGCGGACTTCGTTGATGCTCCTGACAGGCCAGCGCAGGTGGAAGATTTCGTGGTGATCGATTTTGAGGGAACAGTCGATGGGAAGCCGGTCAGCGAAATCGCGCCGAACGCGAGCAAGAATTTACACGGCGGCAACAAATTCTGGGTGCGTCTCGCGGCGGACAATTTTCTGCCGAAGTTCTGCGAACAGATCGTTGGCCAGAAAAAAGACGAGACGCGGACGGCTAAGATCGATTTTCCAGCAGATTTCCTCGTCAAGGAGTTGGCCGAAAAACAGGCGAGCTACAACGTCAGGCTGCGCGAGATCAAAGAAAAAGTATTGCCGGAAGTGAATGACGAATTCGCCGCCAAATTGTTACCTGGAAAATCGCTCGCTGACTTGCGTCATCAGATCGAGCACGACCTCGAACATGAAAAGGAACATCAGGTGGAGCACGCGAAAGAGGAGCAGATCATCAAGTACCTCCAAGAGAAGACGAAGTTCGATGTGCCCCCGCCATTGCTACGAAATGAAACCAAGCGCGCGCTGACCGAACTGGTCCAGCGCAATCGGGCGCGTGGAATTCCCGACGAAATGTTAAAGGAAAAAGAAAAGGAGCTGATCGAGACAGCGGCGAGCGTTGCCCATCACCGTTTGAAAACGAACTTCATTCTCGAGCGGATTGCGGAGCAGGAGAAAATCCAGGTCACGCGCGAAGATGTCGATCATCGGATCCGGCATGAAGCTCAGCACTACAACATTTCCGGCGACAAAATGCGTAAGGAACTCGAAGAACACGATGGACTTAACGCGCTCGCGGAACAGATACTGCTGGGTAAGACTCTTGATTTCCTGAAGGCGAATGTTAGCGTCCAACCGGTTTCCGAAGAGCAAAAGAAATGAGCGAAGAGAAAGAAAACAGATCGCAATCGATCCTGATTCCGATGGTGGTGGAACAGACCGGCCGCGGGGAACGCAGTTACGATATTTATTCGCGTTTGCTGAAGGATCGCATCGTTTTCATCGGCACGGCAATCGACGATCACGTCGCGAATTTGGTGATTGCGCAGTTGCTCTTCCTCCAGATGGAAGATTCCAAAAAAGACATTAGCATCTACATCAATTCCGGTGGTGGTGTCGTGACCGCGGGGCTTGCGATTTACGACACGATGCAATTCTTGACCTGTGATGTGACAACTTATTGCCTCGGAATGGCGGCAAGCATGGCGGCAGTGCTGCTGTGTTCCGGAACGAAAGGCAAGCGTTTCGCGTTGCCGAATTCGGACATCATGATACATCAGGTTTCTGGCGGCGCGCAGGGACAGGCGAGCGATGTCGAGCGCCAGGTTGATTACATGTTCAAGCTGAAGAAGCGGATCATTAAGATCATCTCGCAGCACACCGGGAGGCCAGAGGACCAGGTGCGACTTGATTCGGATCGCGATTATTATATGTCGGCGCAGGAAGCAAAGGTCTACGGGCTGGTGGATGAAGTAATCAAATCTCGCAAGGAAGTGAAGGGACTCGACGGGGCCCATCCCGAAGGCAAAAAGTCGGAGGAATAGAAGCTGCTCCCCTGAAGGGCCAATATGGCGCGCGCGACTAACCTCACCATGTGCTCGTTCTGTGGCAAGAGCCACGCCGAGGTGCGCAAACTCATCGCCGGTCCGGGCGTTTATATCTGCGACAGTTGCATCAACGTGTGCAAAAGCATTCTCGACAAAGAACTGAACGAAGACGCGCGACGACAATCGTCCAACATTCGAGTGCCGAAACCGGCGGAAATCCGGCGTTCTCTCGATCAATACGTGATTGGTCAGGAAGTCGCCAAAAAAACTTTATCGGTCGCAGTGCACAATCACTACAAGCGCGTGCTGCAACATTCGGCGCCCGCTGGTGATTCTTCGGCCGCATTCCAACCCGATCCTCTGGCGGAAGTTGAAATTGAAAAGAGCAACATTCTTTTGATCGGCCCGACCGGTTCGGGAAAAACGCTGCTTGCAAAGACGCTGGCCCGAATTCTCGATGTACCGTTCTGCATCGCGGATGCCACCACGTTGACCGAAGCCGGTTATGTGGGCGAAGACGTCGAGAACATCATTTTGCGATTGCTCCAAAACGCAGACTACGATGTGAAGCGCGCTGAGATCGGCATCGTTTATATCGACGAGATCGACAAAATTGGACGCAAAACCGACAACGTCTCAATCACACGCGATGTTTCGGGCGAAGGCGTGCAACAGGCCTTGCTGAAAATTCTCGAGGGATCGACTTGCAACGTTCCGCCGCAAGGCGGGCGAAAGCATCCGCATCAGGAATATATTCAGGTCAACACCGAGAAGATTTTGTTCATCTGTGGCGGTGCGTTCATCGGCCTCGATAAGATTGTTCAGAAACGGATCGGTCAAAAAGTGATGGGCTTTGGAGGCCCGACGCTTGAAGTTGAAGAAGCCACGCGCAAGGAAGCGGTCCGTCACGTCGAGCCGGAGGATCTGCTCGCGTTTGGAATGATCCCCGAATTCATCGGTCGCTTGCCAGTTGTCGCTGCTCTGGACGCGCTGACGGAAGAAGAAATGGTCGCGATTCTGACCGAAACCAAGAACGCGATGATCAAGCAGTACACAAAACTTTTCTCGATGGAGGGCGTTCGACTGACGGTCACGAAAGACGCGTTGCGTGCGCTCGCGGGGCAGTCCGTCACCAAGGGAACCGGCGCTCGCGCGCTGCGTTCGATGCTTGAGCGCATCATGCTCGACATCATGTACGACGTTCCGAGTCGGGAAGATATCGCCGAGGTCACGATCAATCGCGCCGTCGTCGAAGGCAAAAAGCTGCCGTTGATCCGCAAGAAGCAAGACAAAGACGCGGCTTAACGGTCCCAATCGTTAAATCGCTGATTCGTTGAATCGACTCGTCTGCGTTGGACGTTTGCTTTATTCGCGTTGAGCTTCTCAACTCGATGAGGGCCGTTCTTCTCAACACCGGCACCGAACTCCTGGCCGGTGACGTTTACGACACTCATCTGGCTTTCATTGCCCGCGAGATTTTCGCGTTCGGATTGCGAATCGAGGAACGGCGGACGGTCGGCGACGGCGCCGTAATCGGGGAAACTCTGAAGGAATTATTTTTGCGCTCGGAAATAATTTTTGTCACCGGAGGGCTTGGTCCAACCAGCGACGACATTACCCGCGATGTCACCGCGGAGTTGCTGGGCTTGAAACTGGAGGAAGATGCGGAGTTGCTCGAGTCGCTGAAGACGCGATTGAGAGTCCGAGGGATCAAATGGGTCGCAAGTATCGCGCGACAAGCAGAAGTGCCGGCCGGTGCCCAAATTCTTCCGAATGAGAATGGCAGCGCGCCGGGTTTGTATTTGAAAGCGAACATCAATCCGAAGATTGGCTCGCCGCACATCTTTCTGCTGCCAGGTCCGCCGCGAGAGCTGCAACCTATGTTTCATAAATCAGTCGTGCCCGTCCTGCGTTCGATCGTCAAAGGACCGCCGCCGGTCGAACGGCGCTTCTACAAGATTGCCGTTATGGGCGAGTCGGTGATTGAACAGAAAATCGGGAAACAGATCCTCGCGATTCCCGGCATTGAGCTTGGCTATTGCGCGCGACCCGGCGAAGTAGATGTTCGGATAATTGGTCCGCGAGCTGCGCTTGAGCAGGCCGATAAAATTGTTCGCGTGGAACTGGGCGACGTGATTTTCACGGGCGACGATCAAACGATCGAAGAAGTTCTAGTGAAATTATTGACCACGAAAAAGCAAACCCTCGCCACGGCCGAATCGTGTACGGGAGGCTTACTCGCGAATCGGATGACGAATGTTCCGGGTGCTTCGCTGGTTCTGCTGGCCGGCTACGTCTGTTATGCAAACAAGGTGAAGATCGACTTGCTCAAAATCGATCAGAAGCTGATCGAGAAACACGGCGCAGTGAGCGAAGAAGTAGCCCGAGCGATGGCCGAAGGCGCCCGAAAACGCGCACGATCAAGCTATGCGTTGGCAACCACTGGAATCGCAGGACCTAATGGTGGTTCGAAAGAAAAACCGGTGGGAACGGCTTATGTCGGCCTTGCGGACGATGCCCAAACCAAGGTCAGGAAATTATTTTTTCCGAGCGACCGCGAAACATTTAAGCAACTGGTCGCCCAGTTCGCGTTCGAAATGTTGCGGCGAAGGTTAATGGCTGGTGCGTAACCGGCGTTCGACTTGACGTCTCATTTTTTGTCATTCCGAGCGGAGCGAGGAATCTCGCAGTCGAAGCGCGGATCACACAATAAATTAGCGTGGTCCACCAGTTTTGGGGAGATCCCTCACCTTCGTTCGGGATGACTATTAGAAATCGCCGACATCGACCGGCGTGCCGACTTTGGCGTGGTCGTAAAACAATTTCGCTCCCTCGACTGACTCGCGAACGCAACCGTGCGACGCCGGATAGCCCGGCAGGATGCCGATATGCATCCCAACGCCTTCGCCGGTGAGGCGCAGGAACCACTTCATCGCCGCGCCCGCAAAATGTGTCCCGCTGGGTGCGGAATCGATGTGGGCACTTACACCTGCGCGGACGACTCGGCCTGAACCATCAACGAAATCCCCGTAAAGGCTGGAGTGATGGTTCGGGTCCTTTTCCATTACGGTAAAGTGCCCACGAGGCGTTTCATGTCCGCGTTTTCCAGACGAAACCGGTCCATCCGCCACGATTTGATCTCCGATCATCAAATAGGCGCGTTGTTTGGGAATTGAAACCACGATGTGGGTGCTGTCCGGCGTAGCTTGGGCGAGCAACTGTTGATTCACTTTCAATGGCGCCTGTTTTTGAATCATCTCGTTCGGTTTCTTCATTTTTGGCCCGAACAGCTGAGCGTGCGCGAGGCCGACAAGCGCGATTGCCGCGGCCGCGATGCACAATTGAAGCAGGCGAGAGCGTTTCATGAATCTAGTTATAGGTGTGGACGCGGTTCAGCCAGCCAGGCAGCCAGCGGGCCTCATGCCGTTCCGGTGGCGAATTCTGCACGCGTCGGCGCAGAATTGCAGCCGCAGAATTGGCAAATTCGCGATTTGCAGCGCCACCCGGTTCAGTTCCGTGTATCTGTTCGAGGACTTGCAATAGCCCCCAGCCTTCGCCGTGGTAACGTTCGGTTTGTAACACGCCTTCGCCTTTGAAATTCACGTAATCGGCCAATGCATAACAGCCGTGCGGCGTACTGGCAATGCGCGTGAACTGGCGCCGGACGTTATCTCTCGCACCGGACGCTACTTCATCGAGCATTTTGGCGAGAGATTGCTGCAACCGGGCGAGCAAGAATTGGGTCTGAAGGTCGACGGTGTGAGCAAGGTATTGACGAAGCTCACGCATTTGAGACGAATTTTGCGCTCCGGAAAAGTCGGCGCGCGAACTCCATGGGCAAAAGGTGGCCTGATTTAGCCACACTGGGACTGTGCTGCCGCGTTTCCGGGCAAATTCCAGGAATTCGGGAAAACTCTCTTCAAACGGGCCGCGCATGCCTTCGGGATACCAAATGAAATGTCCGATGCCAAGTGACGCGAAATCCTCGCCGGAATTCCAGGAAGTAAGCCCCGCAATGCTGCCGTTGCATTCGTTTTGCCAGATTCGTTTCCCGATACGAAGGGCATCGGCATCGGGGATGTGGATTGGGGCAGCCGCGTTGGCGACTGCAGCCAAGGGAAAAAGCAGACAACCCGCCAATATGCGGGCGCGATGGTGGGTTGACGAGCGCGGTTTCTCCACTAGCGTTGCAACTTTCTGCGCTGTTCCAAGGTAAAGCGCAACCAGATTCGCAAACCCATTTTATGAAATCGATTATTCTTAGCATGATTGCTTTGTCGTTCGCGGTCAGCGTCTTCGGCGACGAGAAGCCCGCCCAGTTTAAAGACCAAAAAGACAAGTTTAGTTATGCCGTCGGCTTGAACATTGGCATGAATTTCAAGCGCCAAAACGTGGATGTGAATCCTGATTTGATCGTTACCGGGATGAAGGACGGAATGACAGGTAAACCCCAAATGACCATGGAGCAGATCCGGGACACGATGATGGCGTTCGAGAAGGATATGCAAGAAAAACAAGCTGAAGCGGGGAAAAAGAGCGCGGCTGACGCGGATAAATTCCTGGCTGAGAACAAGAAGAAAGACGGCGTGAAGACGACCGCCAGCGGTTTGCAATACAAGGTGCTGAAAGATGGCAATGGCGCCCAGCCTAAAAGCACCGACACCGTGACGGTGAATTATCGCGGCACGTTGATCGACGGCACTGAGTTTGATAGTTCCTACAAACGTGGCCAGCCCGCGACGTTTCCGGTCGGCGGCGTGATCAAGGGTTGGACCGAAGCGCTCCAGTTGATGAAGCCGGGTTCCAAATACCAGCTTTTCATTCCGCCTGATCTCGCTTATGGCCAAAATTCGCCGGGTCCGCAGATTCCACCGAACTCCGCGTTGATCTTCGAAGTCGAGCTGATGAATGTGCAATCTGGCAGCGCAAGTCAGCCTGCGGCACCGTCGCCGGCGACCTCACAGCCCCCGAAATAACTCGGGGGCCATATCACTGCGTGGCCGTCGTCGTCTCCCAGGAGACGCGCGGCGCGTCGCCCCACAGGTCTTCCAGGCTGTAAAATGCGCGCTTCTCGCGATGGAAGATGTGGACCACCACTTCGAGATAATCGAGCACGATCCATTGGCTCGCCGGAAAACCGTCGACGGCTGCGGCGCGTCGCCCATGGTCCTCGCGCAATCGCATTTCAATTTCGTTAGCAATCGCCTTGAGCTGCGGTTCGGAGGTTGCCGAGCAGATCACGAAGAAATCGGTGAAGGTGGAAATTCCGGCGAGATCGAGGATGACAATGTCTTCAGCCTTTTTGTTTGAGGCTAGCTCGGCGCAGGTCGTGGCTAACTGTTTCGCGGTTATTGCGCTAACTCCCGGTAAAGTTTCTCCCGTCGAATGATCTCTTCCACGGCCTGCGGTACGAGATAACGGATGGAGCGGCCCGACGCAACTCGGTTTCGGATCTCGGTCGCCGAAATGTCGATGTTTCGCTGCACAACGGGATAGTTGTGGGTCGTTTTCGAGCCGCGACCGCGATCTAGCACCACGAAGTGGACCAGTTTTTCAAGCGCGTCGAATCGGTGCCATTTGCTTAGTCCGCCTACGTTGTCAGCGCCAATCAGCCAAAATAATTCCGCCCGTGGGTCTCGCTCACGAACTTGGAGCACGGTATCGATACTGTAAGACGGCAGTGACCGCTTCAGTTCGCAATCGTCTGCACTAAAATCGTCCTGATCCTCGATAGCTGCGCGCAACATCGACAATCGTAGTTCACCACTTGCCTCTGCGGATTTTTTCTTAAAGGGAGAGAGCGCGGCTGGGACAAAGATTAATTGATCGAGCGCGAGCTCGTCACAGGCTTGCCGGGCCAGAATCAAATGCCCGTGATGAATCGGATCGAAGGTGCCGCCATAGATGCCGACTTTTTTCATTCGAACCGCTTTTTTGTTCGCACTGACAATATCGACATCTAAGTTGCGAACTTATGAATGGCAGTTCGCAAGGTCAACTATTAGGTGGATCGGCCGCTCCGCGGACGGTGCTGACTATATGCGGCTACGCCGCTATTTTTAACATCAAGCAAGGGACTGCTCGATCCACCTTGCTCAGCGCGAAATCAGAGAGATTGAAAAGCGATTCGCTTGGTCAAGTGCAAGGTGGATCGCGCTCTCCGAGCGCGATGGTTAACGGCTGTTCAAAATCATGAGCGGCGATCCACTTGGTCAGCTGATTTTATGCGGCGTTCCTGGTAAGGAGCTCGATGCCGCAAGCGCAGAAATGTTTCGACGCGTTCAGCCGGGCGGTTTCATTCTTTTCGGGCGCAACATCGAGAGCGCTTTGCAGTTGCGAAAGTTGATCGATGATCTGCGTGATCTCAGCCAAATCGAGCCGATCATCACCATCGATCAGGAAGGTGGGCGCGTTTCGCGTTTGCGGTTGATCGGCAGCGAGCCGCCGAATGCGCAGCAGTTGCGAGACAAGGACGATCTCAATCTTATTCGGCGACACGGCGACACCACGGGTCGCTTGCTGCGTGTTTTTGGATTCAATCTCGATCTTTGTCCGGTGCTCGACATTTCGTTCGACGATAACGCCGATAATTCGCTGCGCGGACGCTGCTACGGAAAAACGGTTGAGCAGGTTGTGCGCAACGCCGGCGCGTTTAACGATGCGATGCGCAGCGAGGGAATCGCGAGCTGCAGCAAACATTTCCCCGGATACACCTGCGCGAAATCAGACGCGCACTTCGAGTTGCCGCGGGTTGATCGCACACGCGCAGAATTGGACGCTAACGAGTTGGCTGTGTTTCGCGCATTTATAGGTAGGGACGGCGCGGTGCGCCGTCCGGACGCCCCAGCGGGGCGTCCCTACCACGTCGTCGACAGCATGATGATTTGTCACGGTTGGTATCCGTGTCTCGAGAAAGAAAAAACGCCGGCCAGTTTGTCGCGCCGTGTGATCACGGATTTGCTGCGCGGCGAGTTTGGATTCGATGGGCTTGTCATGACCGACGATCTCGACATGGGCGCGATCTTGAATGGCTACGGTTTACAGGACACGATTCGTCTTGCGATCGAGGCTGGAAACGACCTGGTCATGATCTGTCACAGGATTCCGGAAATCGAAAACGTCCGCAAGATTTTGGAGACGTTGCCGCGCGGACAAATCGATCGAGCACTTGCCGGCGTGGCGAAGTTCAAGAAGACGATGAAACCGCCCCACGAATTCTCCGAAGCCGCGTTTCGCAAGATCGACAATGAGATTTGGGACCTGCGCGTCGCAACTCTTGGCGAAGAACGCGCCAAACAACGCAGCGCCGAAGACGGCAAACGCTCGCCCGTAGAGACTTACTGATTCCAAGATCCGATGACGAAGCTCGTCATAACAGTTCTGATAGCGTGCGGCACCATGATTTGTTTCACTGCACAGACGTCGCCAACCGATCGAGAAACGTCGCGAGAAGCTAGCAAACGCAACTTCGATGCTGTTTGGAGATATCTAAAGCCTGCAATTTTCGGTTCGGGCAAGGCTGTTCGGCTTTACTACCGCGCAAACTGTCATGCGACCAAAGATTATGTTGGTCAGGAGCCGGTTCCGTTTCCTCTCGTCAAAGTACAGCCGCCATCAAAAGGCAAAACCGGCTTCGCGGCAGTACGCGAAATCTTCAATAACGCCGAAAATATTGCGGTGACTGAAGACCCAGGCGGAATCATTCGAATACGGATCGGGGAAGTGCCTACCGCGATTCTGAAAACGAAGTTAACCCGTCTCAATTTGAATCCACTGAATCAATACAATCCCGACGAGGCTCTCGGTGAAATAATTACAACAAACGAAATGAAGTCTGCGATGCGTTCACTTCGAATGAGCACGGTGCCAACTGTGGCGGGCCCGGTTACTGAACCGTTGAAGGGGCTTCCGCATCTTCCATCCTCAATGAGAAATGTAACGGTAGACCAAGCGATCGACAGAGTTGCTGAAACTTGGGCGGGCGAGGGAATTGTTGTTTACGGCGCATGCGCGAAGCCAACTGAACCCGGTGCTGGCAGGCAGTTCCGCCTCGACTACGCAGGAGATCTCGTTGCGAGGTAATTCACTTAGGCAAATTTGACGAGCTCTCGTTAGTGCGGTCGAAGACGGCAAGCGTTCGCCGGTCGAAGTCTATTGACCCGTTTGGCGACTCCACTCTAATCTCCGCTTTTCAAGGATCGACGTCCGCATGAATAATCGCGCTGAACTTACCATCCGCGGTCTGATTATTGGGGTCATTATTACGTTGGTCTTTACCGCGGCCAACGTTTACTTCGGGCTCAAGGCTGGTCTCACTTTTTCGACGTCGATTCCGGCGGCGGTGATTTCGATGGCGATGCTGCGCGGTTTCAAAGACGCCACCGTCCAGGAAAACAACATCGTGCAAACCGTCGCGTCAGCGGCGGGCACGTTGTCCTCGATTATTTTCGTGCTGCCGGGGCTAATCATGATCGGTTATTGGACCGAGTTTCCCTTTTGGACTTCGTTTTGGATTTGCGCGCTCGGCGGAATTCTCGGCGTGATGTATTCGATCCCACTGCGTCGCGCGTTGGTCACACAATCCGATCTGCCGTATCCGGAAGGCGTCGCGTGCGCGGAGGTGCTGAAAGTCGGCAGCAGCGGCGGCTCCGAACATGCGAGCGAGGTCGAGCATGGTCGCGCCGGTCTGCTGGCGGTTCTGTGGGGATCGATCGTGTCAGCGGTCTTTGCTGTGATCGTTGCCACCCAACTCTTTGCCGCCGACGTCGCCAACACATTCCGGATCGGTCGCAGAGGCGCCGTGAGTGGTTTCGATTTCTTTTTATCGTTTGCACTTCTGGGTATTGGGCACCTGGTCGGTTTGTCCGTTGGAATCGCGATGCTGATCGGCGCGTTCATCGGTTGGGGCTGGGGCGTGCCGCATTTTTCGGCGATGGCTGGTGATCTCACCGCCGCTGCGGCGACGATCGCGCAAAAAACGTGGAGCACGAAAGTGCGTTTCATTGGCGCCGGCGCAATCGGCGTTTCGGCAATTTGGACGTTGCTGAAATTGGTGAAACCCGTCGCGAGCGGCCTAACCAGTGCGATGGCTGCTTCGCGCGCGCGCAAAGCTGGCCAGGCCGACACGTTGCCGATTACCGAGCGCGATATCCCGATCGGCCTTGTTGGCATCATAACGCTGGTTTGCATGCTGCCGATTGGTTGGCTGCTTGGCTATTTCGGAACCTCCAGCGGTCTTGGCGCGCATTTGCCGACGCTCATCATCGGCGGCGTTGTTTACATCGTGTTGATGAGTTTTTTCGTCTCCGCAGTGTGCGGTTACATGGCGGGCCTGATCGGTTCCTCGAACAGCCCGCTTTCGGGCATTGGAATTCTTGTAGTGATCGGCGCCGCGTTGTTGCTGGTGCTTGGCGTAAAACCATACGTGGATCCTGAGGCAGGCAAGGCACTGATTGCCTTCGCGCTGTTCACGACGGCTGTGGTTTTCAACGTGGCGGCGATTGCCAACAACAATCTGCAGGACCTCAAAACCGGCCAGTTAGTCGATGCAACGCCCTGGAAGCAACAGATCGCTTTAATCATCGGCGTCATCGCTGGCGCGTTTGTGATTCCGCCGGTGCTCGATTTGGTCAATCACGCTTACGGTTTCGTCGGCGCACCGGGCGCTGAACTGCGGCCACATCCGTTGCCGGCCCCTCAAGCCGGCCTGATTTCGTCGCTGGCGCAAGGCGTGATTTCTGGCGATATCGATTGGAGTCTCATCCGAATCGGCGCATTAATCGGAGTAGCCATCATCGCGCTCGATGAAATTCTCAGCCGAACGACGAAGCACATGCGCGTGCCGCCGCTGGCGGTTGGGCTCGGGATTTATCTGCCGACCCAAAGCACGCTCATGATCGTTGTCGGCGCGATCATCGGCTGGCTTTTCGACCGACGGGCGCATCGCACACCAAAACCTGAGGCGACCAAGCAGCTTGGCGTGTTGCTCGCGTCGGGTTTGATCGTGGGCGAGGGGATTATTGGCGTCGTCATTTCGGCAATCGTGGTGTTCTCCGGGAAGGATGCGCCGCTCTCGATGGTGGGGCCGTCATACGAAACAGCCGGAATCATCATTGGCGGACTCGGGTTCGCGATCATCGCCTTCGCGCTCTATCGCTGGATCTTGCGAATGGGATCAGGCAGGACGGCATGAAGCGGAAGTGGAACTGGCCCCTTTGGGTAGGGTTCGTCCTCGCGATTGGCGGATTGTTTAGCTATGAGTATTTCATTCGGTTTCCGATTACGCGGGATTTTCCGTGGGCGAACCTGTTGCTTTTCGGGATCGGCGCAGTACTGCTGCTGGCCGGTTTGTTTCGCGCGTTTGGCCGGCCGCAGCTTTATCGCGGCAAGATCTTCGGCTCGATCTTCACCGCCATGGCCTTGCTCTTCTTCGCGTTTTTTAGCTACGAAATGTTTTACGTCTTGCGTCAGGTTCCAATTTCGGCGCAGGCGCCACGCATTGGAGAGAAAGCTCCGGAGTTCTCGTTGCCGGACCAGGACGGCAAACGGGTGGCGCTTGCCGATTTGCTTTCGCCCAATGGCGCGGTGCTGATTTTTTATCGCGGCTATTGGTGACCACTTTGTAACTCCGAGTTGCGGAGTTTTCAGAAACGCTTGGCCGATTTCAAATCGCGTGGAGTGCAAATTGCCGCTATCAGCGTTGATCCGGTTGAAACCAATCGGGGGCACGCAACAAAAAGCGGCTACGCGTTTCCGCTACTTTCCGATGCCGACGCCGCCGTGATCAAACGATACGACGTTCTGCATCGCGGCGCCGGACCGAAAAGTAACGACATCGCTCGCCCCGCGGAATTTTACGTCGATGCCGGGGGCACGGTTCGCTGGGTCAATCTGACGGAAAACATCGCCGTCCGGGCGAGGCCGGAGCAGGCGTTGGCGGCAATTGACGCGGCGAAGTAACCGGCGCGATTGACGCCGCGCGGTGGAGTTAATACCTTCATCGGCCCGTGCGTGCCGAACTGGAACAGCTTCTAATCCTTCAAGATCGACAACAGAAGATCCGGCAGATCGAACACGAAATAAAGAACCTGCCATTGCAGCGAAAGCATCTCGAATCGCAGCTGGCGGACACTGCGGCGAGTCTGGAAGCGATCAAACAGAAAGCACGGCAAGTCGAGGTTGACCGGAAGAGACTCGAGCTCGACGTCGGCACGCGCAACGAGAGCATCAACCGCCTTAAGACGCAGCAATATCAAACCCGCAAGAACGATGAGTTCCAGGCGATGGGTCACGAAATCCTGCGTTACGAAGATGAGATTCGCAAACTCGAGGACCAGGAGCTGGAGCTGATGGACCAGGCGGACAAATTGAAGGTGGAAGTCACAGCCGAGGAAAAGAAAGCCGCCGCGGCTAAAGATTCAATTACGCGCCAAACGAATGATGTTGGCGAAAAATCAAAAGCGCTTGAGACGAGGCTTCAGGAATTATCGAAGGAGAGGAAGGAACTCGCCGAGAAAATGGACGAAGATTTGCTGAATCGGTTCGAACGGCTGTTTGCCAGCAAAGGCGACTCAGCGATCGTTGCGATCGAGCATGGCGTTTGCACTGGTTGCCACATGAAATTGACGATTGCGACAGTGAAAGGGGCCGAAAGCGGCAAAGAAATCGTCAACTGCGAGCAGTGCGGCCGGATCCTGTATATCCCGGCGTAGAATGATAATGGTAGCGGCGGTTCACCGAACCGCCATGGCGATTGAGGTCAATCGCCTCTACCTACACGTTAAACCGGAAAGTAATCACGTCGCCATCACGCACTTCGTACTCTTTTCCTTCGAGCCGGAGCTTTCCCGATTCACGCGCTTTCGCGAAAGATCCGGCGGCGATCAAATCGGCGTAGGCAATCGTTTCGGCGGCGATGAAACCGCGCTCGAAATCTGAGTGGATCGTCCCTGCGGCGGCGGGTGCCTTTTCGCCGGCATGAATCGTCCAGGCGCGTGTTTCTTTTTCGCCGGTGGTGAAAAACGTCCGCAGGCCGAGCAAGTGATAAGCCGCCCGAATCAGTGCGTGAACGCCGCTATCCTCAACGCCGAGGCCTCGCAAATATTCCAGCGCCTCGTCTTCGCTAAGATCGGCCAGTTCGCTTTCAATCCGCGCACTAATCACGAATGCCTCCGTGCCAAAATGATGCTGCGCATAATCCTGGACAAGATCGACGTAATTGGTCGCGGCATTCGTCTTTTCGCCTTTAGCGACCGCCGCAAGGTCCGTTTCGGACACATTGCAGGCGAACAATGTCGGCTTCGACGTGAGCAGGAAGAAGTTACGGGCAATCGTTTTTTCTTCTGGATCAAGCGGCGCGCTTATCGCCGGCTTACCTGAATCCAAATGGGGAAGCAGTTTCTCAATTACTGCGCTTTCGATTTTGGCGCTCTTTTCGCCGGCCCGAACTTCTTTCTGCAACCGATCGTGTCGCTTTTGCATGGTCGCGAGATCAGCCAACACCAGCTCAGTGTTGATTACTTCGATGTCGCGAATCGGATCAATCGATGCGCTCACGTGATGAACATCCGAATCGATGAAACACCGCACGACCTGGATAATCGCATCAACTTCGCGGATGTGGCTGAGGAACTGATTACCAAGCCCTTCGCCCGCACTCGCGCCTTTAACCAAACCAGCGATGTCGACAAACTGGATCGCCGTCGGTGTGACTTTTTTCGATTTTGATAGCTCGGTCAGTTTATCCAACCGCGCATCCGGAACCGTCACCACGCCAACATTGGGATCGATGGTGCAAAACGGATAGTTTTCCGCGGACGCGTTGTGCGTCCGCGTAACGGCGTTGAACAACGTCGATTTTCCGACGTTGGGCAGTCCAACAATTCCGGCGCTGAGCATATTCTTCTTCTGTAGCGGCGGTCTGTGACCGCCGGAAAATAATAATGCGACGCTCATAGAGCGCCGCTACAACATCACTCGGGCTGGCGGGATTTGAACCCACGACCTCTTGAACCCCATTCAAGCGTTCTACCAAGCTGAACTACAGCCCGATTGGAGCCGCAACTATTCACCAAGTGGATCACTGCCGCCACCGGTTCGTGATGGAATTTGCCAGCGAAAGTCGCAATAATAGAGGCCCTCCCCGGAACATGGTCCAATTCCGAACAGTCCTACTGCCATTCGCACTGACGTTCTGCGCACTGTCGGTCGAAGGCAATTCAAGTCGAGGCGCAGGGCCGAGAGTGAACGTTGAAGCGTTCAATTGGGCAGCGACACTCATTGCGCAGGGACAATTCGTTGCCGACAAGAAAGGCGCCTGGAGCAACGATCATCAGACACGATCACGAGAAAACGGTTTTGTCCGCGATCATGGTTTTCAGGAGTATGGGAAGTGGTACCTCGCCGTGGATGAGCGACACGCATCGAACAGTAAGGCGCGATACAAGTTCCCTTTCGGCGATTTTCATCATGTTCATCGATGCGGTTTGCTCGCAATCAAGAGCAGGGCGCGGGAATACGGCTACCACGAAATTGAAGCTGCTGCGGCGAAGTTGCTCGAATTAATCGAATCAGCCGGCCCACGCGTTCAAAAACGCGTCGATTAATTCCGGGAGGTCGTCGCTGTAGCCGCCTTCAAGAATTGCACCGGTCGGAATGCCTGTCTCGCGGAGCCAATCACCGAACGTCGCGAAATCTTCGAGCTCGAGCGTCATCTGAACCAACGGATCTCGCGCATAAGCGTCGAACCCCGCGGATACCAGAATAAGATCGGGCTTGAAATCGAGAAGCTTCTCCAGCGCGCGCTTGCAAACGTCCATGTGTTCCTGCCGGGAAGTCAGCGGCGCGACCGGATAGTTGTCGATATTCGCAAAAGATTTCGCTCCAGTACCCGGATAAGCGGGAAATTGATGGATCGAAGCGAAGCGAATGCGATCATTATGTGCGATAATGTCTTCAGTTCCGTTGCCGTGATGTGCGTCGAAGTCCCAAATCGAAACTCGATCAGCGCCGTTCTCGAGCGCGTCGAGCGCTGTGACGGCAATGTTGCTGAAATAACAGAAGCCCATCGCTTGATTGCGCGTCGCGTGGTGTCCCGGTGGCCGGTTTAAGCTAAAAGCGCGGCGACCTTGTAGAGCCGCACGCGCGGTTTCAACCGCTGCGCCTGCCGATTTTCTCGCGTAGCCGTCGATCCCCGGATAAGCGGGAGTGTCGAGATCGAAATCGCTGCGCGGATTCTTGATCTGCTCGATGTGTTCCCGCGAATGTGCGCGAAGCAACTCGTTGTCGGTCGCAGCTCGTGGTTCTTGCCACTCCCACTTCGAATGCCGCTGCTTCAAGACCGGAACGCTCCGTGTGATGCGGGCCGGGCGTTCAGGATGTCCTGAGGCGGAGTATTCGATGCAATGCGGGTCGTGAAAAATGAGCATCGGATCAAACACGGTGAAGTCAGCGATTCAAGCTCCAAGAGGGTATTTTGGCCATTTACGATTGACAGCCTACAGTTAGTAGGGTAAAACCCTACAAAATGCTGGCAACACTTGAGAGCTAGCCTGGAGTTGGCTTCGCCACTTCCGACCGTTGTCGGGGGTGGCGAAGTCGTTCCGCCTGCGCGTGTAACGCATTTGTGTCAAAGCGCGAGTGCAATTGACGGATCGCAACCTACGCCCGCAGGATCGCGTCCGGCGCACGCAAACTGCTGCCAAATTAACCTCATGACCATAACAACGAGAGGAATCAAAATGAAAAACGGAAGATCAAAACTGTTGATTGCGATTGCGGCGAGCCTCGCGCTGGCCGGTTGGCTGAAAGCTGGCCCGCCCTCCGCTGACGATGTGGGCGATGCCGATTCGTTTGGAAACAACGCCGTTTTCCTGGGCGCCGAGAGTGGGTTCATCACGCTCCAGACCGATCCGTGTCCTGCGCCTACGCCCGGACCGAGCCCGTCCACGAATCCAGCAAACGGAGATCAATGCTTCCAGATTACGGATACGTCAGTGACCACGCCATTCGACGCTGAAAATAGCGCGCGGATTAATCTGCCCGGAAATGTGGCGAAGACGATCATCTACCCGGTTTTGAACTTCTTCTACCTCTACAACATGAACAACACTACTGTCGGGCCGGCCCAGGCGCGTTTCCAGTTCACGGCCAACATCACGATTGTGAGCAGCGTGCTTAACGATCCGAGCTGCATCGATCCAAACACCAGCGCGCCGTGTGGAGGCAAACTCACCTTCCAATTCACGCCTAATCGCGTGTTTGATGATCGGCATCTCGATGCGGGCGAGACCGCTCAGGTTCGGATGACGCTGACTCGCGCGGGCAACGCCGGAATCAGCAAAGCGAACCTGATTGCGCAAGGCTTGCCGTCGACGCTGGTCGATAAGTTGTTCAAGAATCCGATGACGCTTCAATTGAACGTGGTCGGTTCAGCCAAGAACGTCGACTTCGCAAATGTTACCGACAACATGCGCCTTTTTGGCGACTAAATGATCTAGGCTAAATACCGTAGAGAATTCGCTCCGCCGCTTCGGGTAACCGGGGCGGCGGATTTTTTTGGCGCGATTCAGACTTGATGAAGCCACCGCGAATGCGGATGGTGCGCGTCGTTCGGTCCAATCGCTCTAAATGCTAAACGGTCAGAAAATTGTTGTCGTAATGCCGGCTTATAACGCCGCGCGCACCCTGCAAAAGACTTACGATGAAGTGATGCAGCAGGGGATTGTCGACCTTGTCATTGTGGTGGACGACGCCAGTCACGACGAAACCGCGGCCATCGCGCGCACGCTGCCGAGCGTCCAGGTGGAAGTGCATCCGGAGAATCGCGGGTACGGCGGCAACCAAAAAACCTGTTATCGACTCGCTCTCGCGGCCGGCGCCGACATCGTGGTCATGATACACCCCGACTATCAGTACACGCCGCAACTTCTTCCGGCGATGGCCTCCCTGGTGGCGAGCGGACTTTATCCGTGCGTGCTTGGCTCACGTATTCTCGGTGGCGGTGCGCTGGATGGTGGGATGCCGTGGTGGAAATACATTTCCAATCGTTTCCTGACTGCGGCCGAGAATTTCATGATCGGCGCCAAGCTTTCGGAATATCACAGCGGTTACCGGGCGTTTGCCCGCAGCTTGTTGGAGCGCGTGCCGATCGAAAAGAATTCCAACGACTTCGTTTTCGACAATCAAATGCTGGCCCAGATCCTCTGGCTCGGGTGCAAGATCGGCGAAGTCAGCTGTCCGGCCAAATATATGCCCGAAATGTCCTCGATTAATTTTCGTCGCAGCGTGCGCTATGGCCTCGGCTGTTTGGGAACAGCTTTGCAATTTCGGATGGCGCGTTGGCGATTAACTTCGCCACCGGTCTGACAATGCCGACAGCGCCGGAGTTAACGAGTCGCCGACAAGATCGTCGGATCACGATCGTCGTCTGTATTGTTCTCACGCTCTTGGTTTGGTTGGTCTTCGCGCAGACGCTTCGCTACGACTTCGTCAATTTCGATGACGACCGCTACGTCTACGAAAACAGCGAGGTTAGTCGCGGATTCACCGTCGACGGATTTAAATGGTTGCTGACCCACAGTCACGCGAGCCTGTGGCATCCGCTGACAACTCTAAGTCACATGCTCGATTGCCAGATCTACGGATTAAAACCGGCCGGCCATCATTTCACCAACGTCCTTTTGCATAGCGTCGCGGTTATTCTGCTGTTTCTGGTGTTTTGCCGAATGACGGGGCGGGTTTACCGAAGCGCATTTGTCGCCGCGATTTTCGCGATCCATCCGACGCGCGTCGAATCGGTGGCCTGGATCGCGGAACGAAAAGACGTGCTCAGTGGCGTCTTTTTCATGCTGACATTGGCCTCGTACGCGCACTACGCGCGCGCTCCCAGTATTCGACGTTACGTCGCAATGTCGACCCTGCTGGCCTGCGGTTTAATGTCTAAGGCGACTTTCGTGACAGTGCCGGCTGTATTGCTCTTGCTGGATTATTGGCCTTTGCGGCGAGCCAGCGACTTTTCGGGCTGGCGACGACTGGTGATAGAAAAAATTCCACTGCTTGGCCTCTCCGCGGCGGCAGCGGTCATAACGATGTTCGCGCAAACCGCGACCATGGCGACTTTGGACCAGCTGCCGTTCCGGGCACGACTGAACAATGCAGTCGTCAGCGTCGTCGTTTATCTGCGCCAGACGTTTTGGCCAACCGGTCTCGCAGTCTTTTATCCTCACCCGCACAATCAATTAAATGTCTGGGTCGTTTCGGAATCCGCCATCCTCATCGTAGTTATTACGTTGATCGCAATTTTTCTGAGGCAGAAACGCCCGTACCTGTTCGTTGGCTGGTTTTGGTTCCTGATTTTAGTTTTCCCCGTGCTCGGATTCTTTCAGGCGGGACTTCAAGGTCGCGCCGATCGGTTCACTTACCTGCCGCACATCGGAATAACAATCGCGTTGACCTGGGCGGTTGCAGATTTAACGCAGCAATGGCGCAATCAGCGCGCGTTGCTTGCATCGGCCGCGACGTGCATTGTCATCGCCTGCGCACTTTGTGCGTGGAAACAAACCAGTTATTGGCACGACAGCATTTCGCTCTGGGGACGTGCGCTCGCCGTTACTTCGAATAATCAAATTGCGCACCAGGATTTGGCGGCGGCTTTGTGGGCGCGCGGCCGAATAGCGGAAGCTCGAACTCATGCCCGTGCTGCCGACATCATCCACGCGCGAACGACCCTTGGAGATCATCCGTTCGATATTCCGGTCCGGGATAATCTTGGCGTTCTGCTTATTCAAAGTGGAGATGCGCGTGAAGCAATCGTCCAATGGGACACCAATCTGAAAATCGATCCAAACGACGGTAATGCTTTGAATAACCTCGCCTGGGTCCTGGCAACATGTCCGGACGATTCTATTCGCAACGGAAAACGGGCTGTCGAACTGGCGGAGAAAGCGGTTACGTTGCCGAGCGGTGATGCACCGGTTGTTCTTCGCACCCTGGGGGCGGCGTATGCTGAAAACAATGATTTCCCAAAAGCGATGGCGACAGTCCAACGCGCTATCGATCTAGCCACGGGGCAGGGGAACAGTTCGCTAACCGAAACTCTGCGGCATGAACTGGAGTTTTATCAGGCCCAAAAACCTTACCGTGAATCACCAACCAACTAAGTCCAAACCAGGGTTCCATTGGAGCCGGTTCGGGATTTGCGCGGCAATTGTTACACTCATTTGGATCGTGTTCGGCCAAACGCTTTGGCACGACTTCGTAAACTACGACGACCAGACTTACGTTTACGGGAACTCATTAGTCAGCTCCGGTTTGAGCCTCCATGGCTTGGAGCAGGCATTCGTCGATACCAAAACCAAAAACTGGCACCCGCTCACCCTCATTTCCCACATGATCGATTGTCAGATTTTCGGTCTCAAACCGGGCGGTCACCATTTCACCAGCGTTTTGCTCCACACTGTCGCGGCGTTGGTGTTGCTTTTGTTTTTGCAAATTGCGACGCAGAGATTTTGGTGCGCAGCATTTGTCACTGCCGTCTTCGCGATCCATCCGCTTCGAGTGGAATCAGTCGCATGGGTTGCCGAGCGCAAAGATGTCCTGAGCGCCGTTTTCTTTTTTTTAACACTCATCACGTACGTTCGCTACGTGCGCGCGCCTTCATTCGGCCGCTACGCGACGATGTCGATCTTGTTTGTCTGCGGACTGATGTCCAAGCCGATGCTGGTGACAACGCCGGTAGTTTTACTTCTGCTGGATTACTGGCCACTTGGCCGAATTCGCGATTCCAAATCGCTTTGGAGATTGACGATCGAAAAACTACCGCTCGTTGCTCTCTCGATCGCCAGTTCCGCGGTCACGGTCATTTTGCAAATCCATTCGAGTGAGTCGATTGAACAGTTGCCGTTTGCCTGGCGCATCGAGAACGGGCTCGTGACCTATGTCACCTACGTCCGGCAAATTTTCTGGCCGGTCGATCTCGCAGTGTTTTATCCGCATCCGGATAATGATCTCGCTTTTTGGCAAGTTGGACTTGCTGCGATTTTCTTGGTCGTAGTGACGTGGGCGACCTTTGCGATTCGGAAACGTTACCCTTACCTGGTCGTTGGCTGGCTTTGGTATTTGGTCATGCTCTTGCCCGTCATCGGGATTATCGAGGTCGGGCTACAGGGTCATGCGGATCGCTACACTTATCTGCCGCACGTCGGCCTTTACATCGCGATAACCTGGCTGATTGCGGATTATTCCGTTTCGCTTCCCGCGCGAAAACAGGTTCTGGGAACCGCGGCGGTTGTAATCGTCATGATGTTGACCGCTTGCTCGTGGAAACAAGTAACTTATTGGCGCAACACTCAGACCCTTTGGACACACACCCTCGCTGTTACTCAGGACAATGACGTCGCTCTGATGGATTTGGGGAATTATTTTATGGAACAAGGCCGACTGGACGACGCGCTGTCGTACTTACAGCGCGCATTGGACGTCCATTCCGGCAGCCAGCACGGACATTACACCCTGAGTCTGGCGCTTATTCACAACGCCATCGGCAGTGTTCTTGAACGAATCGGACGACTGGATGAAGCCCTCGCTCATTTTCGACAGGCGGTCGAATTTCGACCTGATCTTCCCGACGGGCACTACAATTTGGGCGTGGCGCTCTTTCGAAAGGGTGATGTCGATGCTGCGATCGTCGAATGGCGAACGACGCTGGCGCTGTATCCAGCCGATCCAGGCACTAATACCAGCTTGGCGAACGCGCTTGTTCAAAAAGGATTGTTCGGTGAAGCCGTTGCTCATTTTAAAGTCGCATTGCAATCGGAACCAGATTCTGCGACGCCTTTGAATAATCTTGCCTGGCTCCTTTCGGCCGCTCCGGACGAGTCAGTGAGAAACGGGGCCCAGGCTGTGGACCTTGCGCTGAGATTGAATCGAGTCACACAACAGAAAAATCCGTTCTTTATCCGAACTCTGGCGGCAGCTTACGCCGAAGCCGGCCAATTTGATAAAGCGGTTGAGACCGGGAAGATCGCTTCGGGCCTTGCTCACGTTCAAGGACAGCACCAGCTCGCGGCTAAAATTGAGGAAGAGACCAATCTCTACCGAGAACATCGGCCGTTCCGGGATCCCACCTTGCCGAATGCGTCAAAGAATCGCTGAACCCTGGAGAATCGTCGCTGTTTGCGCCGGTTTGATTGCGCTGGTTTGGTTTGTATTCGGCCAGACAGTCACGTTCCCGTTCATCAACTTC
>DATMOU010000003.1:0-44532 GCA_035568035.1 Chthoniobacterales bacterium
CTTGTCGACGGTGACGCGCTTGGCTTTGCCGAGATCTTCGATCTTGATGTTCTCGAGCTTGATGCCCAGGTCTTCGCTGATCAGTTTGCCGCCGGTCAGCACCGCGATGTCTTCGAGCATCGCCTTACGACGATCGCCGAATCCCGGAGCTTTGACCGCGCAGACTTGGAGCGTTCCGCGCAATTTGTTCACGACCAAGGTCGCGAGCGCTTCTCCTTCCACATCTTCCGAGATAATGAGGAGCGGACGTCCGGCTTTCGCGACTTTCTCGAGCAACGGAAGCAAATCCTTCAAGCTAGAGATTTTCTTCTCGTAAATCAGAATGTACGGATTATCGAGAGCGGCTTCCATCTCCTCCGCGTTGGTCACGAAGTACGGCGACAGATAACCTTTATCGAACTGCATGCCCTCGACCACATCCATTGTGGTCTCGATTGCTTTCGCTTCCTCGACCGTGATCGTGCCGTCTTTGCCGACTTTGTCCATGGCGTCGGCGATGATCTCGCCGATTTTCTTGTCCCAGTTGGCTGAAACGGTCGCGACCTGTTCGATCTCGCTGCGATCGCTTACTTTCTTGGAGATTTTTTTCAGCTCCTCGACGATTGCTTCGACGGCTTTATTAATGCCGCGCTGCAACGACGTCGGGTTTGCGCCGGCGGTAACGTTACGGAGACCTTCGCGGTAAATGGATTCCGCGAGAACTGTCGCCGTGGTCGTGCCGTCGCCTGCGACGTCCGAAGTCTTGGAAGCGACTTCGCGAACGAGCTGAGCGCCCATATTTTCATACGGATCTTCGAGCTCGATCTCTTTCGCGACCGTCACACCATCCTTGGTGATCGTGGGGCTACCGAATTTCTTGTCGAGAATCACGTTGCGACCGCTCGGTCCGAGCGTGGCCTTGACGGCCCTCGCCAGTTTCTCGACTCCGCGCAGCAAAGTGTGCCGCGCATTTTCATCAAATTGTAATTGTTTAGCTGCCATAAGATTAGTTGATAGTTGTTAGTTGATTGTTGAGAGACGAATCAGGAACGCAGGAAAGAAGGAACAAAACAGAAATTCTTTTCCTGTTTTCTTGCTTTCCTAATTCCATTCTTCTTCATCCCGATTTCCTTATCCGATGATCCCGAGGATGTCGTCCTCGCGCATGATCAGGAATGTATCGCCATCGATTTTGATTTCGGTGCCGCCGTATTTGGAAATGAGGACCTTGTCCCCTTTCTTCACGGTGAAATCCACCTTCTTGCCCTCTTCGTTCACCTTACCGGTGCCGAGAGCGACCACTTTGCCCTCCTGCGGTTTTTCTTTCGCAGTGTCGGGAATGATGATCCCGCCTTTTTTTGTTTCCTGCTCTTCGAGCGGCTGCACCAGCACCCGATCTCCGAGCGGTCTTACGTTAACTGTTGCCATAAGCGTTTATTTTTCTCTTTCTTGTTGTTTTTGGGTTGAGCCGGCGATCCGGCAGCAGCCGGACCGTCGGCAAATTGTTCGTTAACCGAATGTGGGAGGGACCTCAGTGTCCCGATCCTCTCTGATTCGCGGCGCTGAGGCCGCTCCCACATTAATTTTCATCACGGATTCACTTCTTTTTGTCTTCGTCGACGACTTCGAACTCAGCATCGACAACGTCGCCTTGTCCATCGCGCTTCGCGCCTTGTTCAGGACCGGGACGTCCACCGGCTTCGGGTCCGGGCTGCGGACCGGCTTGTGCACCTGCACCTTGGCCCGCCGAGGCCTGTTTGTAAAGTTCGGCGCTGATGTCCTGGAATTTGCTCTGCAAGTCGTCGTAAGCGCGCTTGATCGCGTCGGTATCGTTCTTGTTGATCGCTTCCCGCACTGCGGCGATCGCGTCCTCGACTAGTTTGCGTTTGTCGGCCGGGATCTTGTCGCCCAGCTCCTTGAGCTGTTTCTCGGACTGATACGCCAGCGTGTCGGCGTTGTTCTTGATCTCGATCGCTTCCTTCGCCTTCTTGTCCTCGTCGGCGTGCGCTTCCGCTTCGCGCTGCATCTTGTCGATTTCTTCCTTGCTCAAGCCGCTCGAACCGGTGATGGAGATTTTCTGCTCCTTGCCGGTGCCGAGATCTTTCGCGGAGACGTGGAGAATCCCGTTCGCGTCGATATCGAAGGTGACTTCGATCTGCGGAACACCGCGCGGGGCCGGCGGAATCCCATCGAGATGGAATGTGCCGAGGTTCTTGTTGTCCCGCGATAGCGGTCGCTCGCCTTGTAACACTTTGATTTCCACGCCCGGCTGGTTGTCGCTGTAAGTCGAAAAGATCTGTGATTTCCGAGTTGGAATTGTGGTGTTACGCGGAATCATTGGTGTGGCTACTCCCCCGGCGGTTTCAATCGCCAGCGTGAGCGGAGTCACGTCTAAGAGGAGGACGTCTTTCACGTCGCCGCGAAGAACACCTCCTTGAATCGCTGCACCAACCGCGACGACTTCGTCCGGGTTCACGCCCTTGTGCGGCTCCTTGCCGATCAGGCTGCGCGCCGTTTCGACAACTTTCGGCATGCGGGTCATACCGCCGACGAGCACGAGTTCGTTCACTTCGCGCTCGGAAATTTTCGCGTCCTTCAAGCACGCCTTGACCGGCGGAATCGTCCGCTGGATCAAATCGTCAGTCAGCTGCTCGAGCTTCGAGCGAGTCAATTTCTTCTGAATATGTTTCGGACCGCTCGCGTCCGCCGTAATGAACGGCAGATTGATTTCGTATTCCTGCGAGCTCGAGAGCGCGATCTTCGCCTTCTCAGCTTCTTCCTTGATCCGCTGGACCGCGTCCGGCTGCTTCGTTAAGTCGATGCCGCTGTCCTTTTTGAACTCGGCCACGATCCAATCCATCACCTTCGCGTCCCAATCGTCTCCGCCGAGGTGAGTGTCGCCGTTGGTCGCCTTCACTTCGAAAACGCCATCGCCGATTTCGAGAACGGAAATATCGAATGTGCCGCCGCCCAAATCGTAGACGGCGATCTTCTCGTCCTTTTTCTTGTCCAAACCGTAAGCGAGCGACGCCGCGGTCGGCTCGTTGATGATGCGCAACACTTCGAGGCCCGCGATTTTACCCGCGTCCTTGGTCGCGTTGCGTTGCGAGTCGTTGAAGTACGCCGGGACAGTGATCACCGCCTGAATGATTTTTTCGCCGAGCTTCGCTTCCGCGTCGGCTTTCAGCTTCGACAAAATCATCGCCGAAATTTCCGGCGGCGAGAATGCCTTGCGTTCGCCCGCGACTTCCACTTGCACGTGAGCGTCGCCGTTGGCTGCCTTCACGATTTTGTAAGGAACGCGGTGCTCTTCCTCATGCACCTCGTCGAACTTGCGGCCCATGAACCGCTTGATTGAAAAAACTGTGTTCTGCGGATTGGTCACCGCTTGACGTTTCGCAGCCTGGCCGACCAGTCGCTCGCCGCTCTTGGTAAATGCGACGACCGACGGCGTCGTGCGCGCGCCTTCCGAATTTTCCAAAACTACCGGGTCGCCACCTTCCATCACGGCCATGCAGGAATTGGTGGTGCCCAAATCGATACCTAAAACTTTTGCCATAAAATTAAATTTCCTTTCGTTTGATCGAGTCGCCTAATCACGACCTCAAGACCCTGGCGAAGTCCTCGACCGAGGGGGTCTTTAGCAAACCATACGCCATGGAATGTCTCCGGTTCCAACTCTCTGATGGAAAGGATCTTAACGCAATTCAACATGGATTTTGACAGCCTCGAAGTGAGACAACACGTCGCAAACCCGTGGAATTGGCACCTGAACAGTGCGCCAGCGCGGCGCTGAAATCTGTAGGTTGCGGGCGGAACGGCCCGTCCGAGGACGTTATCCCATCGCGCTCGGAGGTGCGAGCCGCAGTGGCGTTTGAGATCCACCCTTCGGCATAGCCCCTGCTCGTTATCTCTTCATGCAAACGGCGAATAATCCCGTCCGAAAAATTGAATCCGATCCGGACATTTTCTTTCACTGCCAGCACTGTAAAGCCGCGCTGGTAGCGAATCGTTCGGCGGCGGGAATGAATCTGGCCTGCCAGAAATGCGGTCAGCAGACACTGGTACCTCAACCGCCGGAGCCCGATTCAAACGCGCATGCTTATGCCGAGGAACTTCGCGGCAAGTTGAAGGAAAACGAATCGCAACGCGCGGAAGTGACCGGTCACATCAACCAGCTCACGATCCAATTGCATCGCTGGCAGTTGCGTTTGCAGACACTCAACGAACGCAAAGCGCAGCTCGAAAAAGATTTGGGCGGGAAATAATTGTAGCAAGAATTTGTGGCGGCAGGCGTCTCGCCTGCAGGAAAACAAAGCAGCCGACACGGCTGCCACCACAGAAGCAAGCGTGACGTTGCATCCAGTTGGCTTTGCCAACATCGCGCGCGCGGTTACTCTTTTCGCGTGCGGCAATATCACGATCTTCTCCGGCTCGTTCTCGAAGAAGGTCAGCCGCGCGATGATCGCACCGGCACTGGCACCTTATCAGTCTTCGGCGCCCAAACGCGATTTGATTTGCGACCGAGCGGTCCGGGATTTCCGCTGCTGACGACGAAGAAGCTGCACATCAAATCGATCATCTACGAGCTGCTCTGGTTTTTGCGGGGGGACACCAACATCAAGTATCTCAACGAGCACGGCGTCACGATTTGGGACGAGTGGGCGGACGAGAAAGGAAATCTCGGCCGCGTTTATGGCGCGCAATGGCGCGACTGGCGCGGCGGTAACGGCGTGCGCGTCGATCAGATCGACAATTTGATCGCGCAAATCAAAAGGAACCCGAACAGCAGGCGATTAATCGTGACGGCGTGGAATCCAGCCGAGATCGAGAAGATGGCGTTGCCGCCATGCCACGTGCTCTTTCAATTTTATGTGCAAGACGGTGCGCTGAGCTGCCAGCTCTACCAACGCAGCTGCGATCTATTTCTCGGGGTGCCGTTCAACATCGCGAGTTACGCGCTCCTTACGATGATGGTGGCGCAAGTTGTCGATCTGACGCCGGGAGATTTTGTTCACACGTTCGGCGACCTGCATCTCTATACCAATCACCTCGACCAGGCGCGGGAACAGCTCACCCGGGAATGCCGGCCGTTGCCGCAGATGAAACTAAATCCGGCGGTGAAAAATATTCACGACTTCAAGTTTGAGGATTTCCAACTCGTCGATTACAACCCGCATCCGTCGATCAAGGCGCCAATCGCGGTATGAAAACGCTTCTGATCGGATCGTTGCTGGTTGTCGCAGTAGCAAAGATTTCCGTCGCTGCTCCAATTCACATCGTCGTGCCGGGTGATCCGCAGCAGCATTTCAACGCGGCCGGTCTTCACGTGTTGGCGTTGAAAATCTTGCCAGTGCTGGAGAAGTTGCTCGTCGCGAAACACTAAGGCGTCGATCGCAGCGTGGAAGGTGGAACGGCCTCTCCGAGGACGTTGATTCAATCGCGCTCGGAGATCGCGATCCACCATTTGTGAGACTTTCGCCGTCAGCGCGGGTTGAAAGAAAGTGTGAGGGCGTTCTGGGGGACATCGGTCTTATTCTTAGTCGCGACGATTGCTTCGGCGCAAAATGAAAATCCGTATCGGGTGGAAATCGATTTAGGCCAGCAAACCGCCTATCTGATCCGAGGACGGCGAGTCGTCATGCAGTCGCCGATCTCGAGTGGCCGTTACGGACACTTGACCGAGATAGGCTCGTTCAAAGTGATCGAGAAGGAGCGGAATCATAACTCGAGCATTTACGGCAAGATCGTTGATGCGAACGGCCGCACCGTAATCGCCGATGCGGATGTGGACATGAGAGTTCCGCGCGGCTGCAAATTCGTTCCGGCGCCGATGCCGTGGTTCATGCGTTTTCACGGCGCTGACGGAATGCACGCCGGTTATTTGCCCGGATACCCTGCGTCGCACGGTTGTGTACGAATGCCCGATCAATTGGCGATCGCGTTTTACAACGCCATCGACGTAGGCACGCCGGTCACGGTGTTTGGCCGCACGCCGCGGACCAATGGATATTCTCGGTACGGCCCACAGCCGCAGCGCGGTCCATGGCCGTGGTCCCGGCAGCAAATTGGTCCGCAATACGAAGCTCAACCCCGGATATACGATTCTCGACCAGTGTATCCGTAACTGGATTCTGCGGAGGCAATGCCAGTCCGGCTCGGACCGTGTCGCCTGCAGAACTCAATTAATTGCGGCCGACACGGCCGCCACTACAGCAAAACTTACGGCCGCTGGGTCGTAGATTTCTTTACCGTCGAACTGGCCGCTGTCTTTGGACCTTTCGAAAGATCGACCAGGTCCGCGAGAATGTTCAGCGTTTCATCGCGTTCGGGATCGATTGCCGGCTCCTTGGTGTCGTCAGGGCCGCCAATCGTATCCGAATCGTCGCTATCATCCGGCGACGCAGCTTCCGGAGAAACCTTGGCCACTCCCTTGGCTTTCGCCTGCGCCAGTTTGCCGGGATACATGATCAACTGAAGGTTCGGCTTGTCGACGTTGTCGAGCGTAACGCGATAAATGCTAGGCTCTTCATCCTGGCGAGCGAGACGCTCCTTCGTGCGGGTCTCCTTGCGTGTTTTGTCGTCCTGAATTTCTTTTTTGCGCGCGTCCTCGTTCAAGGTGATGCGATTTTCATCCAGCTTGTGACGGAGACGGTCCATGTCCTCCATCACGTAATGGAATTCCGGGTTGCGCTGCACCCGCTCGGTTGACCGACGTTTCAATTCCTCAATGAACAACGGATGACCATCCGACCATTTCGTGTAACGCGCTTTCGGCACTTCGTCGTAGGGCAGCGGATTCTTCAGCGCGCCTTCGCCGAACTCCGGCAGGTCGGTCAACGTTGGCAGCGCAATATCGGAAGCAACACCGTGGAGCTGAGTTGAGCCGCCGGCAACGCGATAAAATTTCTGAATGGTCAACTTCAGCTCGCCATCATCGTCCGATCGGCTGCCAAGCAACGACGTAAACCGACCGATCGGCAGAATCGTTTGGACAGTGCCTTTGCCGAAAGTGTTCTTGTCGCCCACGATGATCGCCCGGCCGTAATCCTGAAGCGCAGCGGCGAAAATCTCGCTGGCGGATGCGCTTTGACGACTGGTCAGAACAATTAGCGGACCGGAATAGGCAATGCCCGGATCCGGATCGCTCGAGACAACGATGTTCCCGTTGGAACCTTTCGTCTGCACGATTGGACCAGATTTCAAAAACAAACCGGTGAGCGAGATCGCTTCTTCAAGCGAACCGCCACCATTGCGGCGAAGATCAATGACCAGCCCGGTGATGTTTTCCTTCTTGAGCCGCTTAAGCAACGCCAGCACGTCGCGAGTAGTGCTCTTCGAGTGCCGATCCATGTCGGCGTAGAACGACGGAAGCGTCAACCACCCGAGCTTCACCTGATCGCCGTTTTCGTCCTTCTTAATAATAATGTCGGCGCGCGCTTCCTGGTCCTTCAGTTTAATTTCATCGCGCACCAACTCGACGTTCTTGCGCTGAGAGGGATCGGGCGCATTCGCAGGAATTGCGAGCAGGCGAACTCTGGTTCCCTTTTTCCCGCGAATCATTTCCACGACTTTGTCCAGGCGCATATCGCGCACATCGACAAACTCGGTATTGCCCTGTGAGACCGCGGTGATTCGATCGCCAACCTTCAGGCGTCCGTCCGTCTGAGCGGGCCCGCCCGGAACCAAGCTTTCGATTTTGGCATAGCCGTCTTCAGTCCGCAGCATCGCGCCGATGCCGACGAGCGAGAGGCCCATTTGAATGTTGAAATTCTTGAAGTCCGCCTTGCTCAGGTACTCCGAGTGCGGGTCGTATGTTTGGGCGAGTGCATCGAGATAAAGTTTCACCTGCTCGTCGCGATCTTCTTCGTGAACGTTTCGCGCAATGCGATCATAACGGCGCGCGATCAGCTGCGGGGGCGGCTCAATCGGGTGCTCGCTTAATTTTTCCTGAAGCAACTCGCTGGCGATGCGGTCATGCCAGAGCTGATCCGCGTCAGCTTCGTCCTTCGGCCAGGGCGCTTTCTCGCGACGCACTTCGACGGTCGAATCCGTTTTGAAATCGAAAGATTGTTTGAGCAGCTCCTTGACTTTGGCGACGCGGTCATCAACCCGCTTTTGGTAGAGATCGTAGATCTCGTAGGCGGGCTTCAAATTTCCAAGCAAAACATCATCACCCAGCGCCGTGCCGTATTTCGCCGTCAAAGCGTCAACGTCCTTCTGAGTAAAGAAGAGGTGACTGAAATCGAGCAGTTCGAGGTAGTTTTTGAGGAATTTCTGGGACACATCGGCATTAAGCTGCTGATGGGTGTAATGGCCCTCTTCCAGGAGCCGGCCGACTGAGACGCAAATCTGCTCCGAGTCGGACTTTGCCTCCAAGGTTCGCGGCGCCAAGCCGGAAAATGCGACCGAAACAACCGCGACGAGAAGCAAAGGAAATCTTAGTTTCATGAAAATAACGCGGCCTCCACGTTCGCAGACTTCGTGCCTAAAAGCAACCTAATGACCCCCAGAACCCTCCATGTAAGCATTAGAGACAATGATACGCCCAGAACATTCAAAATCTTTCGAGGAATCGCCACCTGAGAGGGATATCGGGTTAATCCCGAGCACGGCTGGCCGGGACAGACGCCTTCATTTAGACTGACACAATGCAATACGAAGCCTTCTGCGGCGGGATTTTTGAGACAAATTGCTACCTGATTGCCGCGCCAGAGGGCTGGATCTTGTTCGATGCGCCGCAGGGTGCCGCTGAGTGGTTGGCGTCGCAGAAAATCGAGCTCAAACTGCTCCTGCTGACTCACGGGCACATTGACCACGTCCAGGACGTTGCCGCGGTTAGGCGTCGCTTCGGCTGCCAAATTGGCTGTCATCCCGCGACCGCGCCGATGATCTCCGATCCAAACTTCTTTCGAAACTTTGGGTTCGAACTGGAAGTCGAACCGGCCAAGCCGGACTTCTTTATTGAGGAAACGCCGGCGCGGAAATTTCTCGGACTGGAAACGCAAGTGCTGGAAGTTCCCGGCCATTGTCCAGGGAGCCTTTGCTTTTTCCTGCGCGAACACCAATTGCTCGTCGGCGGTGACGTTCTTTTTGCCGGGGGCGTTGGCCGGTGGGACCTGCCCGGCGGGGACGGCGATGCTCTATTCAGCGGAATCCGCCAGAAACTTTTCCCACTCGGCGACGCCGTGACCGTTCTTCCCGGTCACGGCCCGCCGACCAAGATTGGGACCGAACGTCTGACCAATCCGTTCGTCAGCGAACAGTCCGCTTGAATTAATTCCAGCGATAATAATCACCGCCGCGAACATGTAGCCGCTCCTCGATCTGATGCAGCCGGTAGCGCAAGCTGTCGATCTCCCGGTGCAGACGAGGTGTCGTAACCGCGGCGATAACGCCAGTTGACCCGGCTCACGTCACTCGAGACCCCCCTCGACTTCGCGCCGGAGACGCCAGTCCCCACGGTAACGGGTTAGTTCCCAGCGGACGTGCGATAGCATTCGATTTAGGCGGTCGATCCGCCAATCAAGCCCACTGCTTCGTGTTGGTGAAACGTAAGCGGAACGGTTTTCGTAACGGAAATCGTAACCGAACGTTGAAGCGCTCACCAAGCCCAGCCCCAGCGCGATGATCAAAGTAAATTTTTTCATGTCGAACCTTCTGTTGTTTGCAGGGTTCGACGTAGGCCGGCGTCCGGCATTCGACTTTCGACCAGAAATTAATGAAGCCCGGACAAAAGATTTCCGAATAACTCCAGCCCGTCGATTCGAGCCACTACTTCGCAGAGTGAATTCACCGCTTTCGGAATGTACTGGAGGAACTGCTTGTGGCCTTTAACCAAACCGAGGAACCCGTACGCCCCCAGGGCCTGCATCAGCCGCTGCATCGCGCACAATCGCAGCGTTTCCAGGAAATCGGCGTCCGGTTTCTGGCCGCAATAATGTTCGAGCAGTTCGTTTCGCTCCGGTCCGGTCAGATCGACATAGGGATCGTAAAGCAACGAAGCCAGATCGTATTGAGCGAGACCCGGGCGCATGCCCTGAAAGTCGATCAGGTAAGCGTGTCCGTTCCGCATCAAAATGTTCTGCGATTGAAAGTCGCGATGAACCAAAACCCGCTGCCGCTGCGCGAGGTCCTCTGCGATCTGACGCAGAACCGGTGACCCCGCGAAATTGTCGACTGCTGCCTGATCGATTTTGAAGTACCGGCCGAGGCAGTTTTCAAAAAAGTAAGTTTGTTCCCAAAGATAAAGCGCGGCGTTGAACTCAGCCGGCAGGTGCTGATGCATTTCAATGCAAACCGATTCCGGGAGTTGGTGAAGCTTGCGCACTTCGTCCAGAGCCGACTCGTAAAAAGCGCGTCGGACCAGCCATGACTCGCTTCGATAACTGAAGAGATCGCTTTCGCCCAAATCCTCGAGCCAAATCAGCCCCTCGTCCGCGGCGTGATAATAAATTCTCGGGGCCCGGATTTCGTGCTCCTCCAAGAATTGCGCGATCTCTACATAGTGACGGTTTTCCTCGCGATCACGATTGTACTTCACCAAAATCAACGACTGCTCGGAGGAACAGCGAACTCGATAGAACTTCCGGTCCGAGCCGCCCTTTTCAATGGGCGTAATTTTTATTTCATCAACATCGAATCGCGGAAAATGCAGCCGGGTCTGGTGGAGGAGCAGCTCGGTTTTCATGAATCAGATGTCGACGTTGCGATGAGATCCAGTGGCGGTTTTCCGGGCGCGGACAATACAACCAAACAACTCCGCATTGGAAGCAATTTGTGAACCCGGCCACACAATCGTGTCCTCGAGCAACGCGCCCGCGCCCACGCGGGAGTCCTTGCTGACGACGGAACAGCCCCGAATCGTTGCGGTTGAGTCGACGACTGCGGTTGGATGGATTCGCGCAGTCCAATCAGATCCTTTGACATACGCCGGCCGCCATCCTCCAAGGATCGCGCGATGAACATTAAAGTATTCGGCGCGCGATCCGAGGTTGAACCATTGGCCTTTTTCAAGAACAACGCCGCCGATTTTGCCGCCTTGAGAAATCCAATCTCCCAAGATCGGAATGAAAGAAATTTTCTGACCGGATGGAATTCGCTCAAAAACCGCTCGGTTCCAAACCGCTATATTTGCGAAGTCGAATTGGCCCGGAACGCCGTAACGATTTGAAATATCGACAACGCGACCATCGCGAAAGGCTATGGCCGAACCTAACCCGGTTTCGCGCAGCGCGAGGGTGACATCGTTGCCGCGCTTGAAATGCTCATCGATCAGTGGCTGCAACGGGACGTCCGTCAAAACGTCGCCGCTATAAGTAATGAATGGTTCACTGCCAAGCTGCCGCTCGATGTTCTTGATGCCACCGCCCGTGTCGAGCAGCAGCGGTTCGTTCGCAAAAGTGAGATTGATTCCCAGGTAACCGTTTTCTGGAAACGTCTCCTCGAATTTCTCCGGCAGCCGATGTGTATTAATTAAGAATTTTTCGACGCCGCTGTCGATCAAATGATCGAGCGCAAATGTAATGAGCGGTTTCTGAAAAATCGGTACCAGCGGCTTTGGCAATTCGTCAGTGAGCGGACGCAATCTGGTGCCCATTCCGGCCCCCAGGACAAATGCTTGTTTGATCGCGGCCATGACGTTGGAAATGGCAACCTTTAGCGCTGCGAAGAATTTCTCCAAACGAAATGCGCGATTAACGGCCGATGGTGAAACTATCTGAAGTGCGAACCTGCACGCCGTTCCTGTTACTTGGTTTCCCGATTCTATCGGTGCGGCTAGCCGACAAGGCGGTCGAGCACGTCGATTTGGCCGAGGAGTAAGGACCTAAGAGGCCCCCGCACCGATCGCTTCCAGCCCATGGCTCAAATCATTGAACGCACGGAGACAGGCAGCTCTGTGCTTGTCGATCCAGCGCTCCGAAATTTGCTTAAGCGGAGCCGGATTCAAATAGTGGAGCTTTTGCCGGCCACTCCAGAGCGGAACAACCAGGTCGGCTTTGATCAGGAGATTAAGGTGTTTGCTGATGCCCTGGCGGGTCATGTCGAGATGGCGACAAAGTTCGTTCAAGGTTTGGCCGTTGTGATGGTGAAGGTGATCCAGCAAGGCGCGGCGGCTGGGATCGGCCAAGGCTCTAAAAACATCGTCCATTTGCCCACTAATATGCAACCGAATGGTTGCATATTGTCACCTACACAGCAAGCGTTTCCTTATCGAAAATCCAGACGCGCAGATGGCCGCCAAGCCAAGCCGGGGAAGCCCGAAAAACAGCTACGTCTTCTTCAGGTAGAGCGTGCGCGTCCCGAAGTCGATGATCCCGTGATGTCGATTCAGGATCTCGGCCCCGAGGAGGCCCACCGCCGGCGGAGAAAGTTGCAACGCTTCATGCAAAATCCCGCCCAGATCAACCACTCCGACATCGTTCCTGCCGATGTCGACTACTCCGACGGACATTTTCCGGATCCGCGCCACATCCAGCCCCTCTTCTTTGAGATTGATCGCAGCCGACGCCAGGCTGGTTTGTTCTGTCGGAATATGCAGCCGCCTGACAAACGGCCTATGCAAGATGGTGGCGAACGCGCCAGTGTCTACCATCAGCCGCGCTTGCGAACCATTTACCAGCCCGTTGACGTACAAATTGAATCCTTCGGTCACAAACATCGGTACTTTTTGAAATCCGCGAAAATCGAGACCGGGCACAGGGGAAGGCACATCCGGCTGCAGGTTCAAAATGAGAAGTTGTCGCTGACAATCCAGGACAGCTCTGCTGGCAAACAGAACGTCGGTCCCGAGGATCCCGTCGGCCTGCAGCTCGTGCATACTGCGCTCGGCACGGCGGGGCCCGCTCAGGTCCGCAGAGATCGCCGGCACCTCTCCGACAGTTAGCCCGCCAAGGCGCAGCGTGCGCGCCATTACCAAAGAATTATAAGAACCGTTCACGCGGACGCGCGCAGGATATTTGGAATCGACCGGAACCTGGGTCACGCCAAAGTGGCTGCGTCGCCTTGAAGCGATCACGGTGCCGGGCGAACCGCTGTCAACGATGAGCAGGGCGGGTTTATCGTTAATCAAGGCGTGGACCAGCAAGTGGTTTTGACGCGACCGAATGAGAGGGAGCGCTTGAAACTGCTCACTTTCTCCGATTGTGGGAGGCGCCGAACGCGAGGCACCGTTCGATGCCAAAGGAATTGAAAAGGCGATCGCGCAAACGATCGGCAAAATCACTCGCGCCCCACCCGCGAGAAGTCGCCCTCTGGAAATCACGGGCCCGAGAATAGCATCTTTCCCCAAATGCGGAAACGAATTCTGCTGCCGATCACGTAAATTTGTGACAAGACTGCTTTTGGCGTTGCCCGATTCGATCCGGTAAGATTAACTCTCGCCGACTCCGAGCGCGTTTAGAACCGTGGAAACCTCGACGACTTCGCCGCCTGCAGCCGATCAAAAATTCGTTCGCGGCCTCGGTTTACTCGATTCCACCATGCTCGTCGCCGGGTCCATGATTGGCTCGGGCATCTTCATTGTATCCTCGATTATCGCTCGTCAGGTTGGCTCGCCAGGCTGGTTACTGGTGGTCTGGCTCGTGACCGGCCTTCTCACATTGATGGCAGCTCTTTCCTATGGCGAGCTCGCGGCCATGATGCCGAAGGCGGGCGGCCAATATGTTTACCTCCGCGAAGCCTTCTCGCCGCTTTGGGGATTTCTTTACGGGTGGACGCTGTTCTTGGTGATCCAAACCGGCACGATCGCCGCGGTTGCAGTCGGTTTTGCGCGTTATACCGGCGTTCTGATTCCCTGGTTTTCGGAGTCGAATTACCTGATCGCGCCGGTCCGTTTCGGCAGTTACGCGTTTTCGCTGTCCACTGCGCAAGCTCTCGGGCTTGCCATGATTGCGCTGCTCACGTTCATGAACACGCGTGGCTTAAGGCTCGGAAAGCTGGTCCAGAACGTTTTCACAACGGCGAAAACCGGTGCGTTGATCGCATTGATCCTGCTCGGAATTATCGTTGGCGTGAAATCAGGGGCGGGCGCAGAAAATTTTCACGACTTCTGGACCGTGCGCGGCGGTCTGCAGGAAGTCGGCGCGGGATTAACGGCTGCAACCGCGTTTGGACTTTTTGTCGGCATCTGCGTGGCGCAAACCAATTCACTTTTTTCCGCCGACGCCTGGAACAACATCACTTTCACTGCCGGAGAAGTGAAAGATCCGCGCCGAAATATTCCGCTCTCACTTGCGTTCGGGACATTTCTGGTGATTGGCCTTTATTTCCTCGCGAACGTCGCTTATTTGGCGGCGCTGCCGTTCAGCTCGATCCAGACTGCGCCAAGCGATCGAGTCGCTTCTGAAACGGCAAACGTCATTTTCCCCGGAGCCGGCGCAACCATTATGGCGGTCGCGATCATGGTCTCCACATTCGGCTGCAATAATGGACTCATTCTCGCCGGCGCGCGCGCGTATTACGCGATGGCGCGTGACGGTTTGTTTTTTCGCCGAGTCGGCGAACTCAATAAAAATCACGTGCCGGCGTGGGGGTTGATCATCCAGGGAATCTGGGCTGGCATTCTTGTTTTGCCACGAACGGTAAAAACAGACGCCGCCGGCCATGTGACCGGTTACGGCAATCTGTACGGCAACTTGCTGGACTACGTCATTTCAGCGGCGCTCATCTTTTACATTCTGACAATCGCAGGAATATTTTTGCTGCGTTGGAAACGTCCCGATGCCGAGCGGCCTTACAAGGCGTTCGGATATCCAATTGTGCCGATTCTCTACATCATCGGCGCGGCCGTGATCCTTTTGGTGCTCTTTATTTATCAGCCGGCCACAACAGTGCCGGGTTTATATATCGTGCTGACCGGAGTTCCGATTTACTTCCTCTGGAAATTTTTTGGAAAATCGCAGTCTCCTTCTGAAGCGAGCGCGGATCGCACCGACTAAATAAGAACAGACTCGGACCAACAGGAGCCCAACATGGCAAAACTATTTGCGCGAAAATCTCTCACGAAACTGATGCAGGAAGCCCACGAGGTGGGTGAGCACAGCCTTAAACGTTCTCTGGGTCCGGTCAACCTGGTCGCCCTCGGCATCGGCGGTATTATCGGCGCCGGATTATTTGTTCGAACCGCAGCGGCGATCGCGGACCGCGCGGGTCCATCAGTCGTACTCGCGTTTGTCGTCGCGGGAATCGGCTGCGCGTTCGCCGGCCTTTGTTACGCAGAGTTCGCCTCGATGATTCCGGTCGCCGGCAGCGCCTACACTTATTCTTATGCGACGATGGGCGAATTAGTCGCCTGGATCATCGGCTGGGATCTAATTCTCGAATACGCAGTCGCTGCAGCGACCGTATCCGACGCGTGGAGCGAATACGCAAACCGCGTCCTCGGCTGGTTCCACATGGCAATTCCATACCAGTGGACGCATTCGCCATTCGAACACGACCCCGGCGGCGTTCACGGCATCATGAACGTCCCGGCACTTTTCATCTTGCTCATTCTTACAATGCTGCTCATCCGCGGCACGAAAGAATCGGCATTCGTTAACGGCCTGATTGTTATTCTCAAAGTCAGCATCGTTCTGCTTTTCATCGGCATCGGGTGGCAATTTATCAATCCGGCGAACCACACTCCGTTCATTCCGCCGGCGACCACCCACGTGACCGCACAGGGTATCACCCACAACTATGGCGGAATTCTCGGAATTCTCGGCGCCGCCGGCGTGGTATTTTTCGCTTACATAGGGTTCGATGCCGTTTCGACTGCCGCGCAGGAGGCGCGCAATCCGAAACGCGATATGCCGATTGGCATTCTCGGTTCGTTAGTGTTCTGCACGATTCTTTACGTACTGTTCTCGTACGTGTTGAGCGGCGTCGCGACAGTCGAAGATTTCCGCACCGCCGGCCGCGAAGCCTCGGTCGCGTTCGCGATCAGCAAATACATGCATGGATACGAATGGCTCTCCCGGGCGGTTACGGTCGCGATCCTCGCCGGATTCTCGTCCGTTATTCTGGTGATGTTGTTGGGCCAATCGCGCGTCTTTTACTCGATGAGCCGTGACGGACTTGTTCCGCCGATTTTTGCCGACGTGCATCCGCGTTATCGCACGCCATGGAAATCGAACATGTTGTTCTTACTTTTCACCGGGGCGCTGGCTGCCCTCGTGCCTGCCGATGTCACTGGCGAAATGACGAGTATCGGCACCTTGTTCGCGTTCATCCTGGTTTGCGCAGGGGTGTGGATCATGCGCGTGCGCAATCCCGAGCTGGAGCGCGGATTTCGCGTTCCAGCCGCGCCCCTCGTCGCGATCCTCGGCATCATCACCTGCGGCGCAATGATTTACGGCCTTGGCTGGACGAATTGGATGCGGCTCATCGTATGGCTGCTGATTGGCTTCATCTTCTACTTCGGTTATGGCAAGAAGCACAGCCACCTTGATGCGCCCAAGCCGCCGGACATGCCGGAAGGAATAAAGATGACCAGTGACGGGCTGCTGTAAACGATCGGCCAATTCGCCGCCCAAACGCGTCGCAATCTAACTCCAGCTGCTTTCGCTAAATCCGCGTGCCGGACTGCTAGCGCCAATTCCAAGGAGCGCCTCCGCCCGTCGACGCAGCGCGCTTCCATTTTGTCGGCTGCCGAATGCATGCCGCGCGGCCACGATTTGATCCACTGACAAATTCATCGAGCGCAAAATCTCCCAATCCTGGTCGGTCAACAGCGCACGATCCTCGTCACTGACCACGCGTTGTTGCAGTCGAGAAATAATTTCGCTGAGCGCATCGGTGTTCGAACCACGAGAAAGGTCAATCAGGCGCTGAAAGCTGAGATGGAACGGAATAGTCGCTACATCGACTTCATCGCTACCGGCCACGCGCTCCGCGGGCATCGTAACCAGATCAGAAGTCGCCACCGAGTTCCACACCGCCTCCGGAAGAAAATAACCGATTTCGACGCGATAATTTTCTACCGGCTCCGAAACATCCACATAACAATTGCCGGCCATTGGCTCGACTGCCTGCGTCAGCTCTTCGCTGCCGTCCGACCGTGAAATACGCAAATGCACCTGCCGGTCCACCGGCGCCGTGCTCTCAAAAATAGCCGACCAGTCAATGTTCCAGTAAACGAAAAGCGTTCGCGGATCCCGTGCCATCGCAAACAAAAGCGGCGCGCCATAAACTCGCGGCAACTCGATTGAGCCCGCAAGCTCGGGCGGGAGTTTCGCGTCGCTCCTGGCTAACCGCACAATCGGTCCGTTCGAAACACGGTAACCTTTCGGGCCGCGCGGAGTGAGATTATTTTCGTCTATGGCGCTTTCAGACATGAAGGGAGCTAAGTTGACGGAAATCGAGCAAATACAAAGCGGAATTTGCGCCAAATAACGGAACATCGACAGTCGACCTGCCCCGCTTCGCGACGATGCAGAAACCTTACATCATTTTCAATCCGGCGGCCGGATCGGCCGGGGACCGCGAAATGATTGTCGCGCGGCTGAAAGAACTCCGGCCGGTCGCATTGCAAATGACGCGCAAAAAAGGCGATGCCGAAAAATGGGCGCGCAATGCTCGTGCCTTGAAGGCGCGGTTCATCATCGTCGCAGGCGGAGATGGAACATTGAACGAGGTAGTGAATGGCTTGGGCGCTTCCGCCCGAGGCGTGCGCGTCGGTATCGTGCCCCTGGGGACCGGTAATGATTTTGCCCGCACGCTTGGACTTCCGCCCTCCGTCGACGAGAACATCGACATCCTTCGTTCTGGAAAAACAACGCGAATCGATCTCGTCCGAGTCAAGAGCAAGCGATCGCGTTTTTTTGTGAATGTGTCTGCCGGGGGTTTCAGCGGAATGGTGAACGAAAAAATCACGCCGCGAATCAAACGAGCTTGGGGACCGTTGGCATACGTTCGCAGCGCGGCCGCGGCGTTGCCGAACCTACACTCCTACAAAACCGAAATCGTGTTTGACGACGACGAGCGAATGTCCACCGAGCTTTACAATGTCGTTGTCGCGAACGGTCGCTTCGTCGCGGGTGGATTGCCGATCGCGCCAACAGCCGACCCCAGTGACGGAAAACTCGACGTGGTCTTGGTTCCGAAACTGGGCGCTGCCGAAATGGCATTGCTGGCCGCTCAAATCGTTTTAGGTAGACATCTCTCAAGCAATGCAACGATCTTTCGAAGAGCCCGAAAAATTGCTGTCCGTTCGCGCCCCGGGATGTGTTTCAATGTCGATGGCGAGCATGTCGGCAATGTCCCGGCTGTATTTCAAATCATGCCTGGCGCGCTAAACTTCATGATTAAGTGACAACATCAAAAACAGTACCGCTGAACGAATTGGCCGGGCGCGTTGAAAAGTTGCGCGCCAACGGGAAAAAAATCGTCGCCACCAATGGCTGCTTCGATTTGCTCCACCTCGGCCACATTCGTTATTTAGAAGCCGCCCGAAAGCTCGGTGACATTTTGGTTGTTGGCTTGAACGGAGACCAATCGGTCCGCGAATTAAAAGGCCCGGGCCGGCCGATTAACAATGAAAAAGACAGGGCAGCGATCCTCGCGGCGCTCGAATCTGTTGATTTGGTCGTAATCTTTCCCGAATTGCGCGCGACGCGATTCATTGAGCGTGCAGCGCCGGATGTTTATGTGAAAGGCGGCGATTACAGCTGCGAAACACTCGACGCCGAGGAAAGGGCCGCGCTTCAGAAAATCGGTTCCAAGATCGAGATCGTTCCTTTTGAAAAAAGCTACTCGACGTCGGCCTTGCTCGAGAAATTGCGAGGAAACAAGAAGTGAATCCGCTCGGTCTGGGAATTCTCGGGTCCGGCAAGGGATCGAATTGTCGCGTGATTCTCGAGAGCATCCGCGCGGGAGCATTACCCGCACAAGCGCGAGTAGTGATTTCCGACGTGTTCGACGCGCCGATTCTAGAAATCGCGCGGGAATTTTCCGTTCCGAATATCTATCTGCCGCCGGGACAATTTCGAACACGCCTCGAGCCGAATGCGGAAGTGGAGCTGGTGCGAACGTTGCGCGAAGCGAATGTCGATCTGGTTGTCCTTGCCGGCTTCATGCGTGTTCTCAAATCAACGATACTGGAAGCGTTTCCCCGTCGAATCATCAACATTCATCCATCGCTTCTTCCAAAGTTTCCCGGACTCGAAGCTTGGAAACAAGCGCTCGCAGCCGGTGAAGCCGTCACCGGATGCACCGTTCATTATGTCGACGAAAAGATCGACCACGGCGACATCATCGCGCAACGCCAAGTTCCCGTTTTGCCTGACGACTCGCCGGAAAGCCTGCACGCGCGAATCCAAATCGCCGAGCACGAACTTTATCCGGCAGCGATCGCTCAATTGTGCGCTGAGCATTCTGCCTAGCCGCGCTCCGCCTTTTGGTCCCGAGCTAGCAAGTCCTCCATCGCGCGAACAGCTGGCTTGGCTTGATGGACCAACGCGTAGACCTCGTCAATCACCGGGGTGTCGACGTTTAACTTGCGGGCACATTCGTAGGCACTCTTTGATGTCGGTATGCCTTCGGCAATCGTTTGCATCGACGAAATAATTTCGTTCAAGGTCCGTCCTCGGCCAAGTTGCTCGCCGACGCGGCGATTGCGACTCAGTTGACTGAAGCACGTCGCGACGAGATCTCCCGCGCCGCTCAATCCAAAGAACGTTCGCGCGTCCGCGCCCATTTTCGTGCCGAGCCGGATCATTTCGGCCAGCGAGCGGGTCACCAGCGCCGCTTTCGAATTGTCGCCCAGGCCAAGTCCATCGCCGGCGCCGGCTGCGATCGCAAAAATATTTTTGAGCGCGCCGCCAAGTTCAATTCCGGTGAGTTCCTCACCGGTGTAAATCCGGAAACGCGGCGTGCCCAGGAAACGTTGAAGCTCGGTGGCACATGCCGGATCCGTGCACGCCAGGACAGTCGCCGTCGGCAGTTCACGTGAAACTTCAATCGCGAGATTTGGTCCGGAAAGCACGGCCACTGCATTTCCCGGATAGATTTCAGCGAGGATTTCGCTCATGCGCTTGCCAGTTCCGTGTTCGAGCCCCTTCACGCAACTGAGAAGCACTACGTCATTCTTGGTAACAAGTGGCCGTAAGTGGTTGGCAACTTGTCTGAGCGCCGTGGATGGCGTTACAAACACGATTAGATCGGCATCAGCACAGTCCTTGAGTTCACTCGTTAGGCCGACCGATTTCGGAAGCGTCACACCCGGAAGATGAATTCTGTTCTCGCGCGTCTGTCGGATCTCTTCAACCCGCGACGCGCTATTTCCCCAAAGCAGGACCGAGTTCCCGCGGTTGGCCCAGATCAGTGACAACGCGGTACCCCAACCGCCGGCTCCAACGACTGCGATTCGTTCCAATTTCACTTTCGGGCGAAGCGCGGTTCGGTGCCGCTAAGCAAACGCGAGAGGTTCGATCGGTGGCGAATAACAACGATCGCGGCGAGACATAACGAAAAATAAACCAGCACCGGGGATTTTAGTTGATTCAGAAAAAATAGCGCAATCATGACGACCGGTAGCGCGACCGCTGCGGCAATCGACGCGACAGAAACGTAGCGCGTAGTTTTGAAAATAATGATCCACACCGCGCCCATGATTAACGCGGCTATCCAACTAATGCCAAAAATAACGCCGAGAGAAGTCGCGACTCCCTTGCCGCCCTTGAAGCCAAGCCAGACCGGAAAGCTGTGACCAACGACAGAAAAAATTCCGCCGAGTGCCGCGCAAAGATCACTGGCGATTGAATCAAGGTGACAGCGATGGGCTATCGCCCCGGCCAAAACAACCGCAACAAGGCCCTTGAGAAAATCGATCACAAACACCGGATAACCGAAATGCTTGCCAAGAACGCGGGTGACATTTGTAGCGCCCACGTTTCCACTTCCGACTTCTCGCACGTCGATCCCGCGCAGCCGGCCAGCGACGTAGCCGGTTGGGAAAGATCCTACCAGGTAAGCGATCAATCCGACGCTGACGAAGCAGAACATTGGGCGCAGCCTACCGGATCGAAGACGCAGGGGAGGGATCGTTGGTATGACATAACGCGTTGCGTTTTAGCCATATATGCAAAATAGATATATCAGCCGAAGTCACTCCACTGATGCGCGCAGCGTCACCTAAAGATGCGGGCCGAATCTTAATGAGCTTTTGTCGAGCTTCAGAGCTCAGCCCCGTCACGGTTTCGAAGCGGAAGCCGTTCGGGATTTTCTGCAGGCTGTTTCGTTCCATTTCTTTGTTTTGCTGAGCTTGTCGTTTCGAGTACCCGGCATACTTGATCTCGGTTGTAAGAAGATCCCAGATTTCGTCTGGAGCTGCGGCGCGGATTTCTTCTGGAAGGTTCTCGGGACCGAACTCCGCGCGTTTGAGCAATTGGCTGAACGGGACACTGCCGATTTTCGATTGGTTCACCAATACGCGACACTGCTCGAGCATTTCCATCTTTTCCTGAAAGCCTGCCCATCGATCTCGATTAACAAGGCCAAGTTCGAAGGCTCGCGGAGTGAGCCGTTGGTCCGCGTTGTCATGTCGCAGCTGCAGGCGATCTTCTGCCCGGCTACTAAACATTCGATACGGCTCCTCGGTTCCCTTCGTCACCAGGTCGTCGATCAGAACGCCGATGTAAGCCTCATTGCGGGCCAAGGTGAACGCAGCACGGCCTTGAACCATCATGGCAGCGTTAGCTCCGGCAATCAGACCTTGCGCCGCGGCCTCCTCGTAACCGGATGTGCCGTTGACCTGGCCAGCAAAGTAGAGGCCGCGAAAGCGTTTGGTTTCGAGGGTGTGCGAAAGCTGGGTTGGTGGAAAGTAGTCGTACTCGACGGCGTAGCCGGGGCGCATTATTTCGGCTCGCTCCAGAGCCGGAATGGAGCGAACGAACTCAAGCTGCACGTCGTAAGGCAGACTGGTGGAGATACCGTTTACATAGTACTCCTCGCTATGACGCCCCTCCGGTTCCAAGAACAGTTGATGCGTTTCCCGATGCCAAAACTTTACAACCTTGTCCTCAATTGACGGGCAGTATCGTGGGCCGGTTCCTTCGATTCGGCCGGCATACAGGGGCGAGCGATGAAGATTCTTACTAATAATTTCCCGCGTCTGGGCGGTGGTTTGAGTGATCCAACAGGGCAGCTGTTCCACGTGGAACTCTGGCCCAGCCACCTTATTTAACGTGAAAATATCGTCGCTCCGTCCGTTTTCCTCGTCAGAGTTCCAGAACGACAACCTAGGCGGCGGTTCGTCTCCTGGCTGGATCTGGCAACGGTCGAAGTCGATGGATCGGCCATTGAGGCGACAGGGAGTGCCGGTCTTAAACCGTCCCACCTCAAACCCCAATTCCTTGAGATTCGCGCTGAGTCCGGAGCTGGCGTCCGCCATCCTTCCTCCAGGCTTGCTGCTCTCGCCGACATGCAGGAGTCCACGCAAAAATGTCCCAGCCGTAATGATGACGCTTTCGCCGGTAATCGTGAGGCCTAAGTCCGTCTCCACCCCGATAACTTGGCCGTTCGCAACAAGCACTTTGGAGACAGTAGCCTGCTTTAGATCGAGGCCAGCGGTTCGCTCCAAGACTGCCTTCATCCGGAATTGATAGGCTTTCTTGTCGCACTGCACCCGCGGTGCCCGAACGGCCGGTCCTTTCGATCTGTTCAACATCCGAAATTGAATCCCCGTGGCATCGGCGTTCAGACCCATCGCCCCACCGAGCGCATCGATCTCGCGAACAATTTGGCCTTTCGCCAACCCGCCAATCGCTGGATTGCACGACATTTGCCCGACCGTGTCCAGATTTTGGGTCAACATCAGGGTGCGGCATCCGAGCCGCGCAGATGCCAGTGCGGCCTCAATCCCGGCATGACCACTACCGACGACGATCACGTCATAGCGAGTAGGTAATTTAAACATGTCGAAGAGTTTCGGGGATTCCCTGATCCAGGCCAGGAGTCGCATCGATTAGATCACAATATTTCATAACAAGCTGATTAATAGACATTTAATCTAACTGACTAATGACCCCTATCGGAACTTTGATCAGGATTGATTTCTCGCATGGCTCTTAACGCCATGCGGGTTAGGAGAATAAACAGAAGCGCTGTGATCGCAAACGCTCCGCCCCATGTCCAATATTCGACGATTCGAGGATGACTTCTGCCCCGCGCGAGATTTAGCCCGAGCTGACCCAAGGTTCCCAGGTAGGCGTAAAGGAACAGGCCGGGTGCGCGTCCGGCTGCCGTCCAAAGCATGTACGGCCAAAAACGGATTCTCGTTAGGCCAAACAGATAATTAAGAAGGCTGGTTGGGAATAATGGATGCAGTTGACACAGAAAAATTATTTTCCATGCGTCGCGCGCGACGGCTTTTTCCAAAACTTGCAACATCGGGCTCCGGGAGAGCCTTGTCCTCAGGTATCGTTCGCCTAACCAATGGCTCAGCGCGAACGAAACGGCTGCTCCGATACTGTTGCCCAACAACACGATGAAAAAGCCCCACCAAAGGCCGAAGAAAAATCCGGCGCCGACGCTCAAGATTCCGCCCGGCAATAAAAGAATGTTGCAGGCGGCAAAAAGCAGCGGATAAACGACTGCGCCCGAACTTCCCATCCCGGAAACGCGACGCTGCAGCTCGGCGACCGCAGGGATAACCGGAAAGAAGTGCGACAGCAACGTCAATGCGATGATTACGATCGCAAAACCAGTCAGCTGAAAATAGATCGCCCGTCGACTTTCCAGCATTCCGGGATTCTGCCCGCCTCAGAGACTCAGCGCAATCTTCGCGCGTTCCGGTTCGGCAACTGGCTGTCAGGCCAGCAACGCCAATATCGAGGCCTGTGACCTACGCGGTGGGGGACTGTGCTTTCCGACGACGTGGGATGCCGAGGCTGTCAAAAATCACCCGCGTAGCGTCGGAGCGGTTGAGGGTATAGAAATGAATTCCGGCAACGTGGTTATCCAGGAGATCGTGACATTGTTCCAATGCGAAATGAACGCCGACACGCTTGACCATTTCGGAATCGTTTTCGCACCGATGTATGGCGCGCAGAAGTCTGGCCGGGAACCGGGCGCCTCCAGCCAACTCGGCGATGCGCCTCAACCCGCTCATGGATGTAATCGGCATAATGCCGGCGATGATCGGGATGTGAATGTTGGCGAGCGCGCAGCGTTCACGGAAGTCGAAGAAGTCGCGATTCTCAAAAAATAGTTGCGTGACAATGTAATCAGCGCCGGCGTCCACTTTCGCTTTCAGGTGATCCATTTCTACTAACCGATTCGGCGTCCCAGGATGGCCTTCAGGAAAACCGGCTACGCCAATGCCGAAACCGCGAGGATCCGGGTGCACGCCCGAGTCATTGAATCGGCGAATGAATTTCACCAAGTCGCTGGCGTGTTTGAATGAGTCACGCGATTTATCGTAAGCCATTTCCGGCGGCCGATCGCCCCCGAGCGCGAGAACGTTGCCAATCGCTGACCTGGCATATCGAAGTAGAATTGCTTCAATCTCTTCTTCGTTGTGGCAGACACAAGTCAAATGAGGGATCGGGTCGAGTTTTGTTGTGTGTTGAATGCGCTCAACAAGATCGTGGGTTAAATCTCGCGTCGAACCACCCGCACCGTAAGTCACGCTGACAAAATTCGGCATGTACGATTCGAGATCGCGAATAGTTCGGTAGAGAGTCTCGGCCGCCTCCGCTGTTCTCGGCGGAAAGAATTCAAATGAAAACGTGGGAGACTCCCCGCGCATGATATCCGTGATGTGCATGAATTCCGATCCTATCTTCGTTCTTGCCGCGACTTTTGGTCAACCGACCAAACAAGCCGATTTGGAACAGCTCGGCCGAAGATCGACAAGCACCTTCGATACCGCCCCGACGTGGGCAGGTGTGGTCCCACAACAACCGCCAATCAATCGAGCGCCCCGTTCTGCTATCTCCCGCGCGGCTTTGGCGAAATAATCCGGTGCGGACGGATAGACATCCCGACCTTCGGTGTAGCATGGGTACCCGGCGTTAGGATAGGCCGCCAACAAATCGCCGCCGGCCGGCAACTTCTCGAACAACTGGACCATCGCCCGCGGGTCGTTGAGGCAATTGGCGCCAACGATCTTTGCACCAAGCTCGCGGCATCGCGCGAGCGCCTCGATCAGCGGCATCCCCGACCGAAGTCGCGCCTCGGGCTCGCAAGTGAACAAAGCGATAATGATGCAGTCGCTCTTCGGAGTCGCGCGAAGCGCAATCTCCATTTCTTCGAAGTTCTGGAACGTCTCGAAAAAGATCACGTCGACATCCGCCTCGATGAGCGCCGCCACTTGCTCGCGAAAACATTCGTTGCGATCGATTCCGCGTTCTTCCGCCTCTTGGCTGCTGATTCCAAGCGGACCTATGCTCCCGGCGACGCAAACTCCTTTCTCTCTCGCAGCTTTTCGCGCCAACCGCGCAGCCGCTTTGTTTATGTCGGCAACCCAGTCCTCCAATCCGAAGCGGGAAAGTCGCACCGAATTCGCGCCAAACGTATTCGTCTCAATAACCCTCGCTCCGGCGGCCACATATTCTTGATGAATCGCAACAATGCGATCCGGCTCGCTAACGCAAAGTTCTTCCAGGCAATGTTCGACCGGCACGCCGCGATCGAGCAACAACGTGCCCATCGCGCCGTCGCCACAGACGATGCGATCTTCCAATTCGGCCAGTAAATCCATCGCGCTTTGCGCTTACTGCCGGGTGCGCCTCAGGTCAATTGAATCGCTAGGGCAAAATCGCGAAAACCCGCGCTGGGAAACCTGAGCCGCCTTTGGGCTTCGGAAAACTTACGACAGCGATCGCACCAAATTCTGGAACCTGATCCAAATTTGCCAGAAGCTCGATTTGATAGTGGTTCGTGCTCAAAATGTAAGTCTCGAGTGAGTAATCTTCCTTCGTCGTAGCAAAACCCGGGTCAGTATCGGTTGTTTCGTGCCCCGACGCGGTGATTTTGCGTTCTTCATAAAGAAACTTCAGCGCCGGCAAACTCCAGCCAGGATAATGAGCCACGCCTTTTGCATCCTTGTTTTCCATCTTCGCCGCGTCGGGCCAGCGTTTGGACCAATCAGTTCGCATCAAGACAAATGCCCCGGGCGGAATCCGGCCATGATCAGCTTCCCATTTCTTCAACCGATCCATCGTCAGCGTGTAATCCGGATTTTGGGCGCACTCCTCATGAACATCGACCACCACCAAAGGCAGCAACATCTCTTTCGGTTCGATCTGATCGACTGTGCGAAGGCCTTTGATGAAGTGCGCCGGCGGATCGACGTGCGTGCCCCATTGACCAACGTGGGTGAAAAGCTCCGAAAAGAATCCGCTTCCCATCGTGTCCGGTCGCTTTTCATACGAGTAAATCGTCTTCCGTGTTTCGTCCGGAAATCCGGGCCAGCGAGGAATACCCGGAGCAAAATCGTGGGTAAGATCGACAAACTTCTTGGAAGCGAGCGCCGCTTGAACCGGCCAAAGTGACTTTTCATCGCTCGCTTGCGCGCCTGAAATCCAAGCAATGAAAACGACCGTCAAAAACAACCAGGTCTTTGGAACGTTCATGCCGCTTTGTTAACCGATGCCACAGCAACAAGCCAACAAGTTCTAATAAGTCAGAATAACTCTCGCCGCGCCGCTAATGATCGAGGTTGTGTGCAGTTGTTGGCAGTGTTATCAACACTTTGCTCTGCCGCTACGTCTCGGCGCAGTGCCGCAGTTGTTCGCGCGGAGAAGAAGAAGGAGTAATGGGTACTCAATTAGAAATACTAATTGATTTTGCGAACAACTCGCGGACTTGCCGCGAATCTAGGTAGCAAAGCTATGCTACCGAACGTCGATGTACCCGATCGGCCTTCTGCCAAAAGATCGGCATTCACGCACACGGGATCCACCTCAGAATCGACCGACAGTCTGTTCGAACGCGTAGCCTGGCTTTACGCGTTTTGTCGCGAACGATTATTTCGCGACGACACTGATCGGATTATCGCCGCGCTTTGGCCGAATCGGAGTCCATCTTCGGGAGTTCGTGTTGTTGAGCTGGGCTGTGGTCCCGGATTTTATTCCAGAAAACTGGCGCAACAATTTCCGCAAATAGCCGTTACCGGGGTAGATCGATCCGAACGCCAACTTTGCTGGGCGCGTGAGCGCGTAAATGCTGGTCGCATTAACAATTGCTCGTTTGAACTGGTTAATGTCCTGTCGCTGCCGTGCGCTGACGGATCCTTTGATGCGCTGATTGCTTCACGGATCTTCACCATACTCCCGGAGCGTCGTCGGGCTGTAGCGGAGATGTTTCGCGTTCTGCGAACCGGCGGTCGATGTTTCATCGCTGAACCGCGCTACGCGTTTTGGGCTTCGATCCCGCTCTTTTCCATGTGGTTGCTCGCAAGCGTCATTCATTCCGGCAACGGCTATCGCGAGCCGAAGAAAGCAACTGTTCTAAATAGTCGCGCGTTTGAACAATTGTTTAATCATTTGCCATGGAAGTCTGTGCGCGTCTGGCGGGATGGACGTTATCAGTACGCGCTTTGCGAAAAAGGTTGAGATCGGCGCGGCCGGATCCAATGCAGGTGCCTCATCGAGTTCTGGATTCTGCCAATTCCGCGCATCGACCGGACAAAATCTGCGCGCTGGCGGTGATGACTAAAGCGCCACGCGCTGGTCACGTTAAGACGCGACTTGTGCCGCCGTTGACCCCCAGGGAAGCCGCGCGGTTAAACACGAGTTTTCTTCGCGATACAGCCGACGCGATTCAACAGGCTTGCGAATCGAGCGCCATCGGCATTGGAGTCTATACGCCCATCGGCTCGGAAGCGGCCTACATCGACATCTTGCCGCAGCAATTCCAACTTCTGCCACAACGTGGCGATGGTTTTGGCGAGAGGCTCGCCTTTGCAGTCGAGGACCTTTTTCGCTGCGGGTTCGGTTCAGTTTGCCTGATCGATTCCGACAGCCCGATTGTGCCAGCCGACGTTTACCGGCAAGCAGTAGCGTCGTTATCGCAGCCGGGCGATCGTGTCGTTTTGGGCCCTGCGGATGACGGCGGATATTATTTGATCGGCTTGAAAGAAGACCATCGCGAATTATTCGAGGGAATCGATTGGAGCACGGAACGAGTCTTTCAACAGACGCGGAGGCGGGCTCAGGAATTGAACCTTCAAGTTGCGCTCTTGCCCAACGGTTACGATGTCGATGATCGCGTATCGCTGAATCGGCTGTGTGCAGAGTTACTTGGTGATGGAGCGCCGGCGGATTTGGCGCCGCACACCCGGCAATTTCTCGCCGAGCTGATTGAAGCGGAAGGCCGCGACCGAATTTTCGCAGCCCAATGAAGAAACGGGCACTTGTAACTGGCGGCGCCGGTTTAATCGGTTCGCACGCCACCGATCTGCTTGTCCGCGAAGGCTGGCAGGTGCGCGTGCTGGACAATCTCGAACCAAACACCCATCGCCGCGGCAAGCCGGCCTGGATCAATCCGAAAACCGAATTCGTCGAAGGCGATCTTCGCGATCGAAACACGATCGAGTCCGCGCTCGACAAGATCGACATCGTGTTTCACCAGGCGGCGTATGGCGGCTACATGCCGGAGATTTCAAAGTACGTGCACGTTAATTCGTTAGGCACGGCCCAAATGTTAGAGGTCATTCGTGAAAAGAAGTTGCCAGTCCAGAAAATAATCGTGGCCAGCTCGCAGGCTGTTTACAGTGAAGGCGCCGGCGGTTGTCTAACGCACGGCCTGGTTTTTCCGAGCGTTCGTCCGGTCGAACAATTGCAAAAAGGCGATTGGCAGGTGCATTGCCCGATCTGTGGCGAGGTGACCAAAAGCGCGCCAACTCCCGAAAACGCGCCGGTGGGAGGCGAGACGGTTTACGGTTTGACCAAGTTCGATCAGGAAAAGCTGGTGCTACTCTGGGGCAAACAGGTTGGAATTCCGACCGTCGCGCTTCGTTATTCGTGCACCTACGGGCCGCGGCAATCCATTTTCAACCCATACACCGGCGTGATGGCGATTTTCTGCACGCGCTTGCTCAACAATTTGCCGCCGGTGGTTTACGAAGACGGCGAACAGACGCGCGATTTCTCGTTCGCCGAAGATATCGCGCGCGCAAACCTGCTCGCAGCCGAAACCCACAAACTCGACGGCCTCGCCGTCAACGTCGGCAGCGGCGAAGGCACGCCGATTCGCAAGATCGCAGAAATTCTTTCGCAGCTTCTGAAAATCGACATCAAACCGGAGGCGCGGGGTGAGTTTCGTCCCGGTGAAATGCGTCATCTGACCAGCGATACAAGATTAATTTGTTCGTCCGGCTACAAACCGCAGGTTCCACTCGAAGAAGGAATTCAGCGTTACATCGATTGGATCCAAACCCAATCCGACATCCGCGATTATTTCAGCGACGCCGAACAAATTCTGAGGAGCAAAGGCATCGTTCATCGAGTAGAAGTTGGAAATGCCTGAGACCGTCGGTATTCCCGATTTCAATTCTCTGGTTGTTGAGCACGCGCGAAAAGATTTTCCATTGCTCGATTCAGACATGACCATCTCGGAAGCGCTTGAGCGCATTCGGCGGGAAGGCGTTGGTGAGCGTGTTATCTATTTTTTCGCGGTCGATAGCGACCAACGACTCGTCGGAGTCCTGCCCACCCGACGTTTGCTGACGGCTGCACCCGAAACTCAGCTTCGCGACGTCATGGTCCGTCGCGTCGTCGCGATTCCCGCAACCGCCACCATCCTTGACGCTTGCGAATTCTTCGTGCTCTACAAATTTTTCGCTTTTCCAGTGGTCGATGATCAACGCCGCGTAGTCGGAGTTGTCGATGTTAGTCTTTTCGCCGAAGAGATTTTAGGCGAGCGCGAAGAACAAGCACGCCCGGCCGCGCCCATTCGCGACGACGTCTTCGAAGTCCTCGGATTTCATCTCGAACAAATTCGTGGGGCCTCGCCCTGGCGGGTTTTCCGATTTCGATTTCCCTGGCTTCTGGTTACCGTGGCCGGCGGCACAATCTGCGCGATTCTGGCCGGCGCATTTGAAGCCACTCTCGCCAAGAGTCTCCTCATCGCGTTTTTTCTGACAATGGTCCTCGGTCTCAACGAAAGCGTGAGCGCGCAATCGATGAGCGTCACGATCCAAATGCTGCGGTCCGCACCGGTGACCTGGAGCTGGTTTAGAATTGCGCTTCGTCGTGAATTTGTCACCGCCGTTCTAATTGGGCTCGCGTGTGGAACGGTCGTCGCTGCCATCGTGTTGGTTTGGCGGCGTGACGTTCTGGCTGCGTTTACCATCGGCGGCAGCATTGCGCTTTCGCTGGTGAGCGCGTCGTTGTTCGGTCTGGGCGTGCCCTCGCTTCTGCATCGATTCAACCTCGATCCAAAAATCGCCGCCGGTCCGATTACGCTCGCGCTCGCCGACATCTGCGCGTTGATATTGTATTTCACCACCGCGCGACTTGTTCTGTGATGAGCAACGTCTCAGTCGTCATTCCGGCGCTGAACGAGGAGGAACCGATTGCCGGCGTGGTGCGCGAATGTTTGGCCACCAGGATTCCTGGAGAAATCATTGTCGTCGATAATGGGAGCATTGATGCGACCGGTGGTCGCGCGCGGGAAGCGGGTGCGCGAGTGGTGATGGCACTGCGTGGCTATGGGCGTGCTTGTGCCGCCGGAGTTCGCGCGGCTTCTCCGGAATCCCAGATCATCGTGTTTCTCGATGGCGATGGCGCGGATTGTCCCGAGTTTATGTCGCAACTTGTGGACCCAATCGTCGCCGGAAACTTCGATTTCGTGATTGGTTCGCGCACGCGCGGCCAATGGGAACCGGGCAGCATGAATTTTCAGCAAATCTTCGCCGGACGCTTTGCCGGATGGCTGATGTCGATCTTGTACGGTGTCCGATACACGGACATGTGTCCGTTTCGCGCGATCCGGCGGGACGTTTTGGAAAGATTATCGATGAAAGAAGAAACGTACGGTTGGAATCTCGAGATGCAGATGAAAGCGGCGCGCGGAGGACTTCGGATCCTCGAAGTGCCGGTCAATCATCGCTGCCGCGCTGGCGGCGTCTCAAAAGTTTCCGGCACATTTCGCGGAACATTCGTCGCTGGCGCGCGAATTATCGCGACGTTTCTTCGAATTGCGCTCAAATTGTAGCGGTCCCGCGACTGCGGGATCTCAAACGCCGAACTAGATAAACAGGCGCTTGGCACAAGCGCCTATACAACTTTATCGTCTGTGAGCACGCATGACTAATTCGAAAGCGCTCTCGATCGGTTTCCTGGCGGGCCTCGTCGCCGGAATCGCGATGATAGTCACGATGCTGGTGCTCGCATGGTTTGGTGTCGCAACGCCGCTGGTAATCATCGGCGACCGGCTTTCTGTGTTCATCAAACCCGGACCGTTCCTGTCGCTGATGGGCCGCGTCGGCGGATACAATCATCTCAAACAACTCGGCGTCGGGTCGACCATGGCCGGACAGTTGTTGGTGAGCATTCTGGGCGGTGCAGTGTTCGGTTTGTTGATGCGACGCAATCCCGCGCGGCGCGTGACCGTTTGGACGATGTCGATCTTCGTCGTGCTGCCGATCGTCGCATTCGCCGTCGCATTATGGCCGGTCCTGGGAACGAGCTATCTCGGTTTTCCGATCGCTTCGGCCCGAATGATGACGCTGATAGGGTTTGCGCTGAGCGTTTTGGTTTTCGAGCGAACGCTGGTTGGCAGTTTTCATTTTCTCACGCGATCGAAGGCTGAAAGCGAAACCCCCGAATTTTCACCGCCCATCGGCCGTCGGGCGTTGATTCTGAGCGGCCTTGGTTTGCTCGTCGCCGGCGGCGGGCTTGCCCTGGTTAGGAAACTTTATCGCGCCGCCGCCTTCAGTTACGACGGCACGCAATACAAGGGACGCATCGTTAAGCCGATCACGCCTAACGACTTGTTTTATTGCGTGACCAAGAATGTGATCGATCCGAGCGTCGATGAAGATCTCTGGCATTTGGAAGTGAACGGGCTTGTCCAAAACCCGAAGGCCTATCGAATTCAGGACTTGGACGCGTTCACAAAAGTCGAACAGGAAACCACGCTGATGTGCATTAGCAATGGACTCGACGCCGGCTTGATGAGCAATGCCGTCTGGAGAGGCATTCCCCTGGCTGACTTTCTCGAGGCCGCGGGCCCGCTCGCCGATGCCAGGCGGGTTCGTCTCTACGGCGTCGACAATTACACCGATACAATCCCGATCGAGAAAGCACTTGAACCAACCACGCTGCTCGCCTTGGAAATGAATGGTGAGGAGTTGCCGGACCGTCACGGCTATCCGATGCGCGCAATCGTGCCCGGGTATTTCGGCGAGAAACACGTGAAATGGCTGACGCGTATCGAACTGGCAGGCGCGGATGCGAAAGGTTTTTACGAGACCCAAGGTTGGGGCCCGGACTTCATCGTGCCGACACGATCCAGAATCGATGTGCCTGATTACGATTCGCGCTTTTCGTTAGGCCAACTCGGCCGTGGACCGATTCAAGTCAAAGGTGTCGCATTCGGTGGCGATCGCGGCATCTCGCGTGTCGAAATCAGCGATGATAACGGAGAAATCTGGTCCGACGCAAAAATCGGTTATCCCGGAACGAAACTAACCTGGGCGCTTTGGAGTTACGATTGGCAACCGGACGGCCCGGACGATTACACGCTCACCGTCCGTGCCACCGACGGCGAAGGCGAGGTGCAAGAATTTGAAGAAGATCGGGGCTGGTTCTCCGGCGTCACCGGCTTCCACAAAATTGTGGTGCACGTGACTGCGTGATTATTTCTGACATTTCGGGCACCAGGCGGTGGTACGACCGGCGACGCTAGCGCGGCGAAGAGGCGTTCGATGAATCGGACAGATACCGCCACGTTTCCATTTTTGATGGATCAGCCAATTCTTTGGCGGATCTGAAAAATCTTTGCCCAGGGTTTCAAGCGATCGGCGAACGACCCATTTGGTTGCGCGGAAAATCACGGACCGTTCGTGCGCGGTTAGTTTTCGAATCCGTTTCGACGGCAAAACCTTCGCACGCCAGAGAATTTCGTCGGCCATCCAGTTCCCCACGCCCGGAAAACCATGCTGCATGAGCAGCGCGGCTTTGATCGGCGCGTTGCGATGTCGATCCACGAAGTCGTTGAAGAATTCCCGATCGAATTCGCGCGAATCGATCTCGGGCGGTCGACCGTTCCACCAATCGGGTTCCTCTTTGCCGTGATGAAAGCGAACATGCCCTAGTTGGCGCGGATCGGTGAAGACAAGTGACCGATCCCGTTGATACAAAACGAGGTGATCGTGCTTGCCCGACTGAAAATTGCTCGGCTTGATATGCGTCTTGCCGGTCATTCCGAGATGAATGCCAAGCCAGCTCCGAACGTTTTCGCGAGCTCCGATCATTTCGGAGTTGTCGCCGGAGAACTCAAATAGCATCTGCTTTCCGCTTCGCTTCGATCGGACCAGTTTTTGGCCGATCAAATTCTGGCGAAGCGCGTCGCCGTCGGTCCCGCGAAAAACGTATTTCCGCGAGTGCGCCTTGAGACCGACGATTTCATGGCCGATTCCCGCGTTCCACTGCTTGCGAAACCATTCGACCTCGGCCAGCTCGGGCATCGGCCAGACTAACTGGCTCAGCTGGGCATATCAAAGGTGGATCGACCGCTCCGCGGGCGATTCTAGAGTGGCGACCTTTGGTCGCTTTTGATTGCCAACGCACACGGGACTGCGCGTTCCACCTCGCACCTTTGCGCACTTGCGGCCCGTGCTAGATTAATTCGTGGAGAAAGTGATCATCGTAGGCAGCGGTTGCGCCGGTCTCACTGCCGCGATCTATGCCGCGCGAGCGAACCTGAATCCACTTGTTTTGGAGGGACGACAGCCGGGCGGCCAGCTTTCCACGACCACGCTAGTCGAGAATTTTCCGGGATTTGCTGAAGGAATCGACGGACCGCAGCTGATTATGAACATGCATCAGCAGGCCGAGAAGTTCGGTGCGCGATTTTCCTACGCTGAAGTGACGGACTTTGAGCCGATGAACGATCACATTCGAGTCAAAGCCGATGATGAATGGCTTGAAACACAGGCACTTATCATCGCCAGCGGCGCGTCGGCGCGTTATCTCGGGCTGGATGACGAAGAGAGATTGATCGGCCACGGCCTAACGAGTTGTGCGACCTGCGATGGCGCATTTTACAAGAATGTGCCGGTGGCGGTGGTTGGTGGAGGAGATTCGGCGGCGGAGGAATCGCTATTCCTCACGCGGTTTGCTTCGAAAGTTTATCTCATTCACCGGCGCGACCAGATGCGGGCCTCGAAAATCATGCAGGACCGGGTTTTCGCAAACAAGAAGATCGAGCCAATCTGGAACACGGTGGTCACGAAATACATTCCAGATGAAAAAGGTGAAATGCGTGCAGTGCGTTTGCGCGACGCAAAGACGAATGAAGAGCGCGAGCTGCCGGTGGCGTGCGTGTTTGTGGCAATCGGTCACGATCCCAACACGAAAGCGTATCAGGGAAGACTTGAGACCGATCCCGACGGATATCTGATTGCTCGCAACCTCGCGGAAAGTAAACATCCGGGCGTGTTCATCGCCGGCGACGTGGCCGACCGTGTTTACAAACAAGCGGTCACAGCCGCTGGCTCTGGTTGCGCCGCGGCGATCGAGGCGGAACGCTATCTGGCCGAGCTGGAGTCGCACGGCTAACGCTGAGAAATCCCAAGCGCCAAAACCCAAATCCCAGGGAATCTTCAATCGTCAAAATCCAAAACAGGACCGCGCCGTGAATCTTGAATCTTGGAGTTTGGGACTTCCCTGGTGCTTGATGATTGGGGTTTGGGATTTGTGAAAGTTTGCGATCTCACCCAGTTCTATTCCCCGGTTAGCGGCGGGGTAAAGCGTTACCTGCACGAAAAGCTCGACTACATCGAAAAGCACACTTCGAGCGATCAGGACGTGCTCATCGTTCCCGGCCAGAAAACCAAAGTCGAGGTAAGAGGACGGTCCCGCATTTATTCGATTCGTTCGCCGCTGATTTCAAGAACCGGACGTTACCGAGCGCTGGTGAATCTTCGGGCCGTGGGAGAAATTCTGCGGCGTGAACGGCCTGACATCGTCGAATCGGGCGATCCGTACCAGCTTGGCTGGCACGCTGTCCGTGCCGGGCGTTCTTTGAACATTCCAGTCGTCGGCTTTTATCACTCGCATTTTCCGGAAGCGTATCTGCGTGCGAGTGCAAGGCTTCTCGGTAAACGAGCAGCCGGCCGGGTGATGAAACTTTCGCGCGGTTACGTGCGCCGTCTTTACAATCGTTTCGCTGCGACACTGGTGGCGTCCGACCGGATTGCCCAGGTCCTGCGCGAATGGGGTGTGCACAATGTTCACGTTGTGAAGCTTGGGGTGAACATCGAGGTCTTTCGTCCAGACAAGAACGATCGCGAGCCCATGCGTCGTTCGTTAAGCGTAGAGCCCGGACGCAAGCTGCTGCTCTACGTTGGCCGTCTGGCGAAAGAAAAAAATACGGCGAGGCTGTTTAAAGCTTTCGCGATGTTGAATGAGCGCGCGCCGGAAGGGTTTCATTTGCTGGTGATCGGCGAAGGCCCGCAGCGAAAACAACTGCGCGAGCTGCAGCGGCAACTTCGAAACGTTTCCTGGATCCGCTATTGCGCCGAGCCGCGGGAACTCGCGCGATTTTACCTGGCCGCGGATCTTTTTGTTCATCCCGGAGTGCAGGAAACGTTTGGTCTGGTCGCCTTGGAAAGTCAGGCCTGCGGAACTCCGGTGGTTGGCATTCGCGGAAGCGCGATGGACGATCTCATTTTTCACGATCAGAACGACTGGGCGCGTGAGAATAGCTCTGAGGCGTTGTCTGACGCGATTGAGCAGTTTGCCGCAAGAGACCTATCCACCCCGGGCTGGCGGGCTGCCGAGCAAGCCGCGCGACTGCATGCCTGGCCAAAGGTTTTCGAGCGCCTTTTTTGCATTTACCGCGAGATATGTGCAAACTACAAAGGGACTCCGCAAAAATGAGCAAAAACTCGTTTACAATTCGCAGTTATCGCGAAACAGATCGCGAGGCCGTCCGCCGGTTGTGTTGCGATACTGGATTTCTTGGAGCTCCAATCGATCCCGTTTACGAAGATCGTCAGTTGTTCGCCGACTTTCTCACCACCTACTACACGGACTGGGAACCGGAATCGTCTTTCGTTATCGAAGTCGACGGCGAAATTCGCGGTTACCTGCTGGGTTCGCGGAAACCGTTGCTCAATCAGCTCTACTCATTCTGGCAGAATGTCTCGCTGTTTTTGAAAGCGCTGACTCGTTGCTTTCGTTATAACACTGCGTCCCGCCGTTTCGTTCGCTGGATCTTAATGAATGGTTGGCGCGAGGTGCCGGCTGCGCCGCGCCGTGTTCCGCATTTTCACATCAATTTGCTTCCGGACGCGCGAAAAATGTCGACGACCAGAGCGTTGATGAGTGCGTATTTGAGTTACCTTTATCGCTGCGGTGAAAAGCGCGTCTACGGACAAATCGTCACTTTCGAGAGCCGGCGTGGCGAACAAATGTTCGAGCGCTACGGGTTTAAAGTTTTGAACCGTGCCGAGATCACCAAATACAAGGCGTTCTATCCGCAGTCGGTTTACCTCAGCACGGTGATCAAGAATCTGGAAACGGCCGAGCCGCTCAGGGTCACTTCGCGCTCGCGGTGATCGAAAGCGCAACCGGCTGCCCGCCATTCGGCAGGCGCACTATTTTCCTACTCGTCGCGGTGATGGTAGTCACTGCCGGGATCCGGCTCCCGCTTCTTAGTGTGCCCTTTGAGCGCGACGAAGGCGAATATGCGTACATCGCGTGGCGAATGGGTCATAATGAATTGCCCTATCGCGATTGGGTTGACCAAAAGCCGCCGCTCGTTTTTTGGGTTTACCAGGCGGCCCTGGCGTTGCCTGTCGACCCAGTGCGTGCGGCGCATTTTACCGTGCTCTTGTTCGCGGCGGCATCGAGTGGTGCGCTGTTTGTTCTGGCGCGGCGATTCACGAACCAGTTCTGGGGATTTGTTGCAGCACTTTTATTCGCGTTTCTGTCATGTGATCCGTTAGCCGAGGGAACCGCGGCGAACACAGAAATTTTTATGCTGCTCCCGCTGATTCTGTCCCAAATTGCCTTTTTCAGATCGGCGGAAACATCAAGCAAGTCGATGTCGATCTTGTGCGGTGCGTTAATTGGAATTGCGGTCGGGTTCAAACAAGTCGCGGCGGTGAATTGGCTGTTTGTAATCGCTTTGATTCCGATCTTCGCGAAACCGACGGATCGTTGGAAAAAGACGGTTCGGTTTGCCGTTTGGTCATTTGTTGGAATCGTTGCAATTGCAGGACCGATTTCCCTGTATTTCTGGGCGCAGCACGGGCTTGGCGAATTGGTGGACAATGTTTTCACCCACAATCTGGAATACGTGGGCGCGATGACGTGGTCGGATCGTTTGGATTTCGGGAGAGGAACCTTGGCCAGATTGGCGCCATCAGAGGTCCTTGTTTGGATTTTTTGTGCTGCCGGTTTGATCGTACTGGCGGCCGCGTATAAGGCAACGCGGTTTACGTTCCTCCTCGGTTGGCTGATCACGAGCGGCGTTGGGGTCAGCGCCAGTGGTTATTTTTTTCCGCATTACTTCCAGCAATTACTTCCGGCAGTAGCATTAGTAGCGGTTTTCGGAGCCCGATGGCTGAGCGAGGTCCAAATCTTTGGTAGGTCCTCGTTTGCGCGCTTGGCTTTGGGCGCTGTATTAGTTGCCTTTCCCCTAAAAACGCTCTGGCCATTTTGGTTCAACTTCACTCCAGCCGATGCGGTGAGAAGAATCTATCCCGGTAATTTTTTTGCCGAAATGCCGGAGTTTTCTGCGCGACTTGCGCAGATTACGTCTCCCGACCAACGCGTCTTCGTGTTTGGCGCGGAGCCGGAGCTGCTTTTCTACGCGCGGCGGGTTTCGGCGACACGCTACATTTTTCTTTTCCCGCTGTACGGCCCATATCGCAATGTGCGGGACCGGCAGCTGGCTGCAGCCGGGGAAATCCAACGAAATGTTCCAGCGGCTGCGGTGTACGTCCCGAACGGTCTCTTTTTTAGCCCGCAAACCGATCAGTACTTCACCGAGTGGACATTATCTTACCTGGAGCACGATTTTGTTCCGAAAACTTGGTTGATTAAGGATTCCCCTGCAACGGCGCAACTGGTGTCAGCCGACACTGCTGCAGCGCCGGAAAGATTTCTCGCTGTGTTGCTTGTCAGAAAATCGCCGGGCCAATAATATACGTAAAAGCGAGGCGATTGGGGGGCGCTTTCTTTGTAAACGCTTCAATGATGAGGTCGGCCCTTTTTCGTTTCAGTAGCGAACTACGCTCGGGTTGGCCCTTTGTAACAATCGTGGTGTTGGGGTTGGCGTTGCTCCTAACCAATCTCGGAACGGATTATCTCTGGGCAGATGAGGGCGACACCGCGGTGCTCGCTTCCAGCATCCTCAAGTTCGGGGTTCCGAAGGCATGGGATGGCGTCACCTTCACGGATTCTGATTTAGGCGCCAGAGAGAACCAACAACTCACGATGGTCAGCACGCCATGGGTGCAATACTACGTCGCGGCTGCGTCATTTTTGTTCTTTGGAGAGAATACGTTCGCGGCGCGGTTTCCGTTTGCGCTGGCAAGCTTGTTTACGGTGCTAGTCGGTTTTCGATTCATCCAACGCCTGACCGGCGATTGGAGACCTGCTTTCTGCGGAGCATTACTCCTGCTTCTCTCGGTCCAATTTCTCCTCTACGCCAGAGAAGCACGCTATTACGCGCTAAGCATGCTCTTCACCTGCCTGGCGGTGTCGATCTTCTTCAAAATGAAATCGGTCCGAGACGCGATCCTGTTCGCTGTCGTCTCGATTCTGTTGTTTCATACACATCCGCTCACGGGAGCGCTTTTGGTTACGCTTACCGTATTGACCCTTAGCTATCGACCGTTTTTATCGCAACGACGTTGGTTCTGGCTCGCCTGCGTTCCGATTTCGGTTTTTACCGTGCCCTGGTTCTTTTATGCGCGGGGCGGCTATACTTTGGCGAGTAAGCCCGCCGGCGGAATTGGAGAGTTCTCCGCGCGAATACTCCAGTACCTTCTCGAAGTCGCATCAATCACACCACTGATCGGAGGTTTGTTGCTATTAATCGTAATTGTTATTCTAGCGCGGCGCGGAACGTCCACTCCTGGAGGCGCGACGACGGAATCGAGTACTGTAGAAGCAACAGACGCAAATCGCCGTCTGCAGTTTGGAGCGCTGCTAAGCACTCAAGAGGTGGCATTCCTCGTATTGGTAGTTGCCACAATAATTTGTTCCTCTTTGGCGATCAGCCTGACGCAAGACGTTCCCTCGTTGCGAATCATCGGCCTGCGCTACACGGCAGGACTCATTCCGCTTGTCGCGCTGGCCGCCGGAATGCTGATCGCTAAAGTCAGCCGCGGACGCGCCGTTGTTTGGGTCACGCTGGTTATCGTTTCTGTGCTGACAAGATTGGATGAGATTGTTCCTTGGGTATCCTGGAACAAGAGTGGGACCTTTCGGTTTGGCCAACAGTCCGTTGCCATTCACGTGCCCACCAGTTACTGGAACCATTTTGTTGATACACCGTTCCTGCGCTTCTTTTGCAATTTGTGGTCCACCAATCCCGGCACCATGGGCAGAACTGCTGAGTTCCTTCGCCGTTATGCGCAGCCGGGAGATGTCGTGATCACAAACTATGAATCGGAGCCGCTTTATTTTTACACTCGCTTACCCCAGGGATTAAAGATCCTCGCGAACGCTCCAATTTACGAAGCAGCACAACAACAAAATCTGCCCGACTACGTTTTCAGTGTTTCTCATGCACGATGGATCGTTTGGCGGTTTGCTTGGGATGGGTACTACGGAACGACCTGGTCGGAACTCGAACAGGCCCTTCGTCAGAAAGGTGCGCAGGTCACGGAACTCACAAAGATTAAAGAGACAGGTTGGGAAAATCGCGAGAACGTGTTTTTTCATCGCTTCTGCGGTCACCGACATCTTTTTCATTCTCACCAAAGACACTTTCGTCGCACGCGTATTTTTCATGTCGACTATCCCGGTTCTCAATGACGTTTACAGGAAGGTCGCGTCCATGCCAATCCGACTCCCTGGTTGTCGCAATTGAGACTCTGCGCTACTTTCCGGCGCTCCGAGCCGGAGCGGCATTTTTTGCCGGCATAGCTCAGTTGGTAGAACAGCTGATTTGTAATTCAAGCCTAACGAGTTGCGCATCTTTTCATAGCTTTGCATAGCGCGCTTTTCATAGGTGAATCTAACGAGTTCAATTTGCAAAGTGCGTCGCTGAATTGCGCAGTTTGCATCAAGAATTCGGCCGACCGTAGAAGCGACCGTGAAAAACAGGGTCGTGAGCGCGCGCGTGGAATGGGTTCTTAACCGCACGGTATAGTCGCGGGTTCGACTCCATGCTTGCCCTCCGGCATTTAACTTGGTTACGTCGTTTCACAGTGTCGCCACGCCCAAGCGTGTTCGTTTCGGCTGTCAGTCGGGAGCTAAAGAGCGCCCGACAACTCGTGGCCAACACACTGAGTTTCCTCGGTTATCAGCCTGTCTGGCAGGAAATTTTCGGGACCGAAAGTGGGGATCTGCGCGCAATGTTGCGCCAGCAAATCGGTCACTGCAAAGGTGTTGTTCAACTCGTGGGGCAATGCTACGGGGCGGAACCACCGACATCCGACAAGCAGTTTGGGCGAGTGAGCTACACGCAGTATGAAGCGCTTTATGCTCAACAGTGCGGGAAAAAGGTTTGGTATCTTTTCATTGACGAAAATTTTCCCACTGACTCGTTTAAGGCGGAGCCGCAAGAATTACGTGAGCTCCAGACTGCATACCGGCGTCGCCTCCAATCGGATCTAAACGTTTACTATCGACTCACCACTAGCGACGCGCTGGAAGCGAGCGTCCTCAAACTGCGTGACGATCTTGTGCGGCTGCGGCGTGGAGTGAAACAATGGGCTGCGGCAATTGCGGTTCTGCTCGTCCTCAGCGTCGCCCTCGGTTTGTGGGTTCTGCGAGGTCAGCGGGAAACAGCGCTTAAAGTTGATGAGCTGACTGTCGAGATGCAGAAGCTTCTTCGACAAGGCGTCGCGGAATACCCCCGTATCGATGTTCAAGTGCGGCAAGCTCGGCCGAACGCAGATCAGTCCGTGACGCAGGAAGAAATCTACGATGAACTTGGCAAGCAATTGGGTGTCGATCCACGAACCCTGCGCGAAAAACTGCCGCAATTCGCTGAACAACTGAGGCGCGCACCGAATGTGACAAGCTATCAGCGGGCTAATGCAGCTTTTGTGGCCAAAGATTATGGCGAAGCAGAACGTCTCGCCGTTGAGGCGGCAGATCAAGACCTGAAAGCGCCACTCCCGGAAACTGCGACTTGGACGCCGAAGGGAACAGGACCGCCACCGTGCCTCCCGAGCGAATTTGTTGATCCCCATACAGGCGATACTTGGCGGTTCGATCACTCGAATGGAGCATGGTGGTCGTATTCGTCGAGCGGAAAGTCGACCGCAATGGGGTCGGGACCACCGTTTCCATGCGGGGAAATGCCCACGGCAAAAAGGTCAATTCCATGACGACCCGCAATATCACTAGAGCCTTTGCATTAGGTGTTCTGTTCTCGCTCGCGTTGGCAGCCGTCTTCGTTTCCGTAGTAACGGGGACCCCCCCGCCTAGTGTGAGCCGATTCTTTGATCCGCAGACCGGAAATTACTGGAGCTACAGTAATGGGCAGTGGTGGTCGTATTCATATTCGACCGAGAATGCCATCCGTGCTCTCGAACTTGCCGGGTGGTCGGCGGAGCGGCAGATACACTATAGCGACGCCTTACAACATTTGCGCGAAGCGCAGAAGCTGACTGACCAGCGACGCGACCCTGAGGAATGGGCGCGGATCCAGAACGACATCGTGCGCGTAATTTCTCAGCAGGGACATTACGGAAGCGGTACCATCTGTGAAGGAGTCAAAATCGACACCGTCGGCACCGGCGAAACAATCGGTCGCGTAGCCGATCTTAGGCTCGAGAACGTCACGGATCAGCCAATCAATTGCGTTGTACCGCCAATGGTTCTCGAATCAAAAAGCGGAAAGAATCAGGACTATGTCTGTCCGAAGGGTGAGACCCTGAAAATCGATCCACACCGCACTGCGACGGTTCCGATGGATGGCGTTTGTGTTAAGCGAAACAAACCGCCGGTCGGCGAAGATGTCACGGGTGATCTGGTTGTAAACACAGGTAATCCGAGTGTCTCGCAGAATCCGGGTTCACATGTTCCCGCGAAGCAAGCGAGAGATCTGCTCCGCCTCTGCACTTCGAAATATGATGCCGCAGATAAGCTCCAAGACGATGGTGCGCTGAAAGATTTGCCTTACAAGGACAAGCAAAAACAAAAGGACATCGTGGTGCAGTGGAGCACATGGAGCGATCCACAGGTTTGCGCAATTGTCGGGACGCCACCGGCGACAAAGGACGATTTAAAGAAAGTCGTTTACAAGCAGGTGGAAGAAAAAGGGCCGATGACGCCCGCGGCCAAGAAGAGGGTTGACCAGAGTATCGACACTATTTTCGAGAAAGTCGAACGGACTACGGCGAAAGCGAGATACCTGGAGAAGCCGGAGCAGGTCCACGATTGAATACGAGCATCCGGCTATCCTCAACATGCTTTGCCTGTCGCGAAAAGACATCGCCAAATCGATGGCGCTTTAATATTGACATAAATTGCCGGCCAGGAGCAGCATCGAGTGCAACAGCATTAACCGGGTCCCGCATGAAGAAGCCCCGCTGCATCGCCCTGGTCGTCGTATTCGGCTTGATGGTAGCTCTTTGTCTCCAAGCAGCGCCGCGCGTTGGTGCACCACTAACGCCAATTCGCACGACAAACAAGCAAGGTGCTTACACCGTTGATACCGTCGGCGATACGCTCGGCCAGTCCTCACCGCAAAATGCGCGCCTGATTATTCGTGTGTTTGGCGCAGACAAACAAGTGGTGAAACCGAGCCAGATCGTGCTGGTGGATAAGAGCGGCGGAGTGATTGAGCCGGTCTTCCGCGAAGATCGCAAAGTGGGTCACGAAGAAAACACCGGACTGCCAGTGTCAGCCGCAACCGATGGCTACGGCGGTATGGGCGTGGGTATTAATCTCAACAAGATATTTGGCCCGAAGGGGACTTACTCTTACACCAAAGTGGATTGGCCAAAGTCGGTGTTCACGGCTGACAAAAGGCTGCAAATCGTACTGCCGAACGGACAAGCATTTCTTCTACGCCTGACGTCTCTCGCCAAATGAAAACGTCTATCATCCTCGTATTCACTGCAGGGATTGCTTTGATGTTCGGCACGCACGCCCTTGGGTGCGGTCCCGGTGGCGGGAGTAAGAGCAGATCCAGCGGAGTCGGAGTAGGGGTCGGCGTCGGTATTGATTTAGGCGGCGTCGGCCAGCGCAAACGGGAAGCTGATCCGTTTGCAGTTGGCGGCGGCGGTCAGCCGGTCGCGCGCACGCAGAAGAAGCCGCAAACAACAAGAAAACAGCGCGAGCCCTCAATGACCAGCGACTTCGCGAATGTGGAATTGACGGGCGAAAAAGCAAAAGGCGAGATCGAGCCGCCAAAGCCGCTGAATGTTTCCGACGAAAACGAGGAGATGCCGCCGCCCGTGCTGCCGAAAGGCGAGGTTCTTACTACGACCCCAAAAACAACAGGCAGTCCGAAGGAGCAGCTCAAAGCGGCCAAGGACGCTTGCAGGAAAGCACGCAAGGAATATTTGGAGACGCAACCAAACTGGAAAAAAATCGCGCACGATCTTGCGGAGGGCACGAATACCGAGGAGGGCAACAAGAAAGGCCTCGCCGCATACAAGGAGATGGAGAAGCTAATCGATCAATTTAACGCGAATGAAGGCAAAAACCTCGTTGCCGACTGGAAGTCAGCATATAACAACGCGGTTAAGTCAGGCGAAAAGACCGACGACTATATTTCGCCTCCATAAAACGAGCTGGAGAACTGCTCGAGATGTCCATCATGCGACTTCGCGCTCACGGGGAGTGTTTCAGGCTATCTACCACGTCATCGAAAACTCAGCACCTTGCAGATCGGGGGCGACGAATTGGTTGCAATTTGATTGGTGATGGTCGCGATTTGAAAAGAACGACTGTTTTGCCGACGCGTGGATCAGTGTAATGACGAACTCTTGATGAACTCGCTAAAACGGCTTTGGTATGTGGGAATGCCGGCATAGCTCAGTTGGTAGAGCAGCTGATTTGTAATTCAAGCCTAACGAATTGCGCGGTTTTGCGCGGCTTTGCACAGCGTGCTTTTCATCGGTAAACTTAACGAACTGAGTTTGCAGTGCGTGGCGCAGATTTGCGCAGTTTTACACCAAAATTTTGGCTGACCGTAGAAAGGGACCGTGAACGTAATCAAGTTTGCAGCTTGGTCGGATATTTCCGAAGGTTGTTTTGC
>DATMOU010000004.1:0-52292 GCA_035568035.1 Chthoniobacterales bacterium
CAAAGGTGAGAAGAAGAACTGCATCAGTGCGAAGACCACCGCAAATCGCCCACTCCATGTCGCCGCGTCCGTCATACGGCCGCCGAGAAAGTCGAGTATGAGTTTGGGCAAAACCGGAATGATCAAACCCATCGCCAGAATGTCGAGTGTGACGGTGACGAGAATGAAAATTACAGCCGCCTGGCGGTTCTTCATGGAGCAGTGAGCGCTGAAAAGTGACAGGTAATTCTTTACTTGTCACTGGTCACTTGTCACTCATCACTTCTTCCTGATGTACATTCCGCCGTTCAACCGCGTCGAAAATCGCGAAGCAATCAATGCGTTCATTCAAGCGCACAGCTTCGCGACGCTGATCACAACTAATGACGGCGGGATCGTCGCCAGTCACTTGCCGGTGTTGTTAGATGAAAAGACAAACGTTCTTCGCAGTCACATGGCGCGTGCGAACGAGCAATGGAAACATTTCGCCGGTGCCGAGGAAGTGCTGTGTATCTTTCATGGGCCACACGCTTACGTTTCGCCGTCGTGGTACGAAGAGCAGCACACCGTGCCGACCTGGAATTACGCGGTCGCTCACGTTTACGGAAAACCGGCGTTGGTAGATGATGCCGAATTGAAACAAATCGTTTTCGACACCACCGCGAAATTTGAATCGCCGATGCCGACCCCGTGGACGATTCCCTTATCGGAGCAGGAAATCACTGCGATGTTGAAGGCGATCGTCGGTTTCAAAATCGACATCACGCGCGTGGAAGGGAAGTTCAAGCTCGGCCAAAACCGTTCTCGCGAAGATCAGGACAAGATGCTCCGTAATTTGCAAAACGCGCCGGACGCTGAGAGCCGCGCACTCGCGGAATTCATTCTGGCGCAACGGGAACGGAATTGACGCGCGCCCAGCCGATCGGATACAACGATCCGCAGGAGCGACACACCGATGAGCAAATCTTATTTTCCTGCTGATCGCGCCGGTCGGACCGACTGGTACAAGAATTTCTCGACGCAATTTCCAAAAATTGGAACAGAGCTCGACTTCAGTGAGGTCGAGATCACGAATGCGGTGAACGATGCCAAATACGCGGTTCACATTTTGACGACGCTTGGACCGGTCATCGACGCGGATCCGGCGCACGCCGGCAACGCCGTGTTGAGCGGACAATCTTCGGGCGATTTTGTCGATCTTCCTGCGGGCGGCAGCGCGCCGACTCCGGTTCGCCCCGGAATCGACACGCGCCGTCAGGCCCGCGTCGAACGAATTAAGGCCCATCCGAAATTCAACGCTGACATCGGCAGGAAACTCCGGATCGACACCGAAAAGTTTGATGTTGCCAAATACAAAGCTGAGCTCGGCCGGGCCCGCCAGACCGGAAACTTCGTCACGATTCCATTTCGTAAAGCCGGCGGCGGCGTTTCCGGGATCAATCTTTATCGCCAGGGCAAAGGCGACAAATCTCCGGTCAAGGTCGGTTTCTACTTTCGCACACCAGCGATCGATACCTCACCTGGAAAAGGCGGACTCAAATATACTGCGCGTGCAGTTCTGAACGACAAAGAAGTCGGCCAATCAAGCGATGCGGTCAGCGTGACGGTCAACTGATCGATTTTCATCACAAGCGCCGATGGTACGGTTGTTTGTCTCTTTCGTCGTCGCGATTGGGTATTGTTCGTCATCTTCGTTTTGCGACGCGGATGAGTATCTGACATCGAAATCGCCGGACGGGAAGTTTGCTTTGCATGTCAGTCGCGGAGACAAGCAACCGTTTTCGCAAAGCTGCGAAATCGTGGATTCCAAGGCAATTCGAAATACACCGATTTCCAATTTGAATTACCGCGACACGGACGCACGGTTGTTGTTCGCAGTCTGAAAACCAAGAAAGTTTTGCACAAAATCACTTGGAACGGCGAAAAGTTCATTCAAGACAAACCATGAGCGCACTTCGCATCGCTTTCGCTCTGTTCGTTGCATTGATGTTTGCCGGGTGCGGCGAACCAGAAAGAGCCAGACCGGCCGCGATCAGGCCCAGCGTGGTGCGGGCCGGCGGCGAATTCGATCAGGTTGGAACCGTAACTTTGTATCCTGGCGAATCGTGCGCATCGCAAGTCGTGTTCATCTTTCATACTGGAAGATCGACATCGATCTCGCTCGCGGCGCCGTGGCGAGAATCCCAAATTCTGAAGGACGCCGTTCGTTCTCGCCACCGCGTCCGAGTTATCGGTAAATGGCGACGCGGCAAAACACCGGATTGCTCCTACGTGGAAGCGACGCAGGTCGAAGCCCAAAAATCTTTCTGGTGACCGCCTAGTAGCGGTAATGTTCTGACTTGAACGGACCGTCGACTGGCACGCCGAGGTATTCGGCTTGTTGGTCGGTGAGCTTGGTCAGCTTCACGCCGATCTTGTTCAAATGCAGTCGCGCCACTTCTTCGTCGAGTTTCTTCGACAAAACGTAGACGCCGGGCTTGTAAGCATCGCGGTTTTTCCAGAGATCGAGCTGCGCGAGCACCTGGTTCGAGAATGAGTTCGACATGACAAAGCTGGGATGACCTGTCGCGTTGCCAAGGTTTAGCAACCGGCCTTCAGACAGCAGAAAAATTTCGTGCCCGTCGGGAAACGTGTATTTGTCGACCTGCGGCTTGATGTTCGTTCGCTTCACGCCGTTGGCGGAGTTCAGCGCGTCGACCTGAATTTCGTTGTCGAAATGGCCGATGTTCCCGACGACGGCCTGATCTTTCATTTTCTGCATGTGCTCGAACGTGATCACGTCCGCATTGCCGGTGGCGCTGATATAAATGTCGCCTCGACCGAGTGTGTTTTCGATCGTTGTGACTTCATAGCCTTCCATCGCAGCCTGAAGCGCGTTGATCGGATCGATCTCGGTGATTACAACGCGCGCGCCCTGACCGCGCAGCGATTGTGCGCAACCTTTGCCGACGTCGCCGTAACCGCACACCACCGCGATTTTGCCGGCGATCATCACGTCGAGCGCGCGATTTAATCCATCGACCAACGAATGGCGGCAGCCATAGAGATTATCAAACTTCGATTTGGTGACTGAATCGTTGACGTTGATTGCAGGAATCAGGAGCCGGTTTTCCTGCTCCATTTTGTAAAGGCGATGCACGCCCGTGGTCGTTTCCTCCGAAACGCCGCGCCAATCTTTTGCGATCTCGTGCCAGCGATACGGATTCTCCCGTTGCACTTCGAGCAACAAATCCTTGATGACTTGCTCTTCTTTGTTCGCGGATTTTGATTTCGCCCAATCGCTGCCTTCTTCGAGCTCGTAACCTTTGTGAATCAACAGCGTCGCGTCGCCGCCATCGTCGACAATCAACTGCGGACCTTTGCCGTCGGGATGCGAGAGCGCGCGATAAGTGCACCACCAATACTCTTCGAGCGATTCACCTTTCCACGCGAAAACTGGGATGCCGGCCCTGGCGATTGCCGCCGCGGCGTGGTCTTGTGTCGAAAAAATATTGCACGACGCCCAGCGCACAGTCGCGCCAAGATCGATCAATGTTTCGATCAAGACCGCGGTCTGAATCGTCATGTGGAGCGAACCGGTGATGCGAACTCCGGCGAGCGGCTTTTGCGGCGCGTATTTCTCGCGGATCGACATCAACCCGGGCATTTCCTTCTCCGCGATTGAAATCTCCTTGCGGCCAAAGTCCGCCAACGAAATGTCGGCGACTTTATAATCCTGTTTCGTTTTCGTTTCAGTCGTTGTCGTGCTCATAAAATTAACTGGCGGCCTTCTTCAGCGCGTCAGCTTTGTCGGTTCTTTCCCAGGTGATGTCGGGATCGTCGATCTTGCCAAAGTGACCGTAGTTGGTGGTCTTTGAGTAAATTGGGCGGAGCAAATCGAGTTGTTTGGTAATGTCGGCCGGTTTGAAACTGAAGGTCCCGAGGACAGCCCGCTCGATCGCTTCCTCATCCACTGTGTGCGTGCCGAATGTGTCGATGCGAACGCTGAGCGGCTTTGGATGGCCAATGGCGTAGGCAAATTGCAGTTCGCATTTTGAAGCGAGTCCGGCCGCGACGACGTTTTTCGCCACCCATCGTCCCATGTAAGCCGCGCTGCGATCGACTTTGCTCGGATCTTTGCCGGAAAATGCGCCACCGCCGTGGCGGCCCATTCCACCGTAACTATCGACAATAATCTTGCGACCGGTCAGCCCGGTATCGCCCTGTGGTCCGCCGACCACGAAGTTGCCTGTCGGATTTACCAGGAATTGCGTTTCGTCATTCAACATTTCTTTCGGCAAAACCTTCTTGATGATTTCCTCGATGATGAAGCTGCGGATCTCCGAGTGCTTTACGTCGCGAGTGTGTTGAGTTGAAACCACCACGCACGAAATGCCGATCGGTTTTCCGTTTTCGTAAATCACGGAGACTTGTGATTTCGCATCCGGCCGGAGCCATCCGACTTTCCCGCTTTTGCGAATGCGAGTGAGCTCTCGGCCAAGTCGATGGGCGAACATGATCGGCGCCGGCATCAGTTCAGGTGTCTCGTTGCAGGCAAAGCCAAACATGAGTCCCTGATCACCCGCGCCTTGTTCGGCGGTATCCTTTCCATCTGCCGCACGCGCGTCCACGCCTTGAGCGATGTCCGGCGACTGTTTGGTCAAAATGTTTTGGATCGCGATCTTGTCGGCGTGAAAAACGTCGTCGTCGTTTACGTAACCGATCTCACGGACAGTATCGCGCACGATTTTCGAGATCGGAATAACGCTTTCGAGCTGCTTGTCTTCGTGCAGGTTCGGAATCGTGATTTCGCCGCCGACGATGACGATGTTGCTCTTGGCGTAGGTCTCGCACGCGACCCGGCTGTTTCGATCTTGTCTGATGCAGGCGTCGAGGACCGCGTCCGAGATGGTGTCGCAAACTTTGTCAGGATGACCTTCACCGACGGATTCGGAAGAAAAGATGTAGCGGCGCGACATAAAAAGAAGTGATGAGCGACTAGTGATGAATGATGAGAGCTGAAATCAAGCCGGCCAGAACATATTGACCAATCATGATACGTAGATATATCGTTTACCTGGAGAATGCCGTCAACGATTAATTTGCTTCGGCTCCTGGCCGATTCTACCCGCTTGCGATTGCTTTTGCTGCTCGAGCAGGAGGAGCTCTCCGTCGCGGAGCTCCAGCAAATTCTCGGTATGGGCCAATCCCGCATCTCCAGCCATCTCGCGCAGTTGAAGCGCGCCGGCGTCGTCGAAGATCGCCGGGCCGGCAAAAACGTTTATTACGACGCGACCAAAACCGCTGGGAAAAACGGCCCGCGCGGTCGAATCCAGGAAATTCTGCAGCTCCTGGCGCGCGAAGTTCCCGAAACCGCGCGCGATCGCACCGCGTTGAAGCTTGCCTTGCGCAAACGTCAGGACAAAGCGCGCGAATATTTCGACCAGCTCGCGGGAAAGTTCGGCCGCAGCTACGTGCCGGGCCGCTCCTGGAAAGCGTTGTCTCACGCTTTAATCTCACTCGTGCCGCGATTGACAATCGTCGATCTTGGCGCCGGCGAGGGTACGCTTTCCCAGCTGTTGGCGAGAAACGCGCGCAAAGTAATTGCGGTCGATAATTCGCCGAAGATGGTCGAGTTCGGTTCCAAGCTGGCGAAGGAGCATGGTTTCAAGAATCTCGAATATCGGCTTGGCGATCTCGAAGATCCACCGATTGCCAAAGAGAGTGTCGATCTCGTTTTGCTAAGCCAGGCATTGCACCACGCAATCAAGCCCGAGCGAGCGATGAAATCGGCCCATCGAATTCTAAAAAAGAATGGCCGTATCGTTGTGCTTGACCTGCTCTCTCACAATTTTGAGAAAGCTCGGAAGCTGTATTCGGATCGGTGGCTTGGTTTCAGCGAAGTCCGGCTCCATCAATTGCTCGAGGGCGCTGACTTTCGAGACGTGGAAGTCTCGGTGGTTTCACGTGAGAAAGAAAACCCGCACTTCCAAACCGTGTTCGCCACCGGGGTTAAGTGAACGGCACCTTCCATTTGCCTGTCTAACAGTTGCCGTTGAACGTTAACGTACCTGAGTCTGTTCCTATGGACGGCTTCTTTGAAGAACTGAAGCGGCGAAAAGTCTACCGCGTCGCGATTGCCTACGTCGTGGCAAGTTGGGCACTGGCGCAGGGTCTCGCTCAGGTCCTTCCTGTTTTCGACATCTCCAATTCTGCCATTCGAGTCGTTATTGCGCTTTTACTGTTCGGATTCCCAGTCGCGCTGGTTCTGGCTTGGGTGTTCGACATCACGCCAGCCGGAATCCGGCGCACATCCAGCGCCGCGGCCCAGACCGCGCCGACGACGCACCGTCGTCGCAATCTATTTTTGCTTGCCGCAGCCGGCGTCATCATTTCCGCCGGGGTCGGATTCTTTGTTCTTCCACGCGCGGCTGCTCACAAAGTAGACAAATCGATCGCCGTTCTGCCGTTTGAGAATTTGAGCGACGAGAAAGAGAACGCCTATTTCGCGGACGGCGTTCAGGACGACATCCTCACGAATTTGTCGAAGGTCGGCGATCTGAAGGTCATTTCCCGCACATCGGTCATGCCGTATCGAGGAAAGACATCCAACGTTCGGGAGATTGGAAAAGAGCTCGGGGTCGGGGCGATTCTTGAGGGCAGCGTGCGCCGTTCCGGCAATCGCGTGCGCGTGAATGTTCAGCTCATCGACGCCAACACTGACGAACACATTTGGGCCAACGACTACGATCGCGATTTAACCGACGTCTTCGCGATTCAGACCGACCTCGCCCAGAAAATCGCGAACGAATTGCAAGCCAAGCTTTCGCCAACGGAAAAAGCATTCCTGGAACGGAAGCCGACCGAAAATGGAGAGGCCTATCTCGCTTACATTCAAGCGATGAATTTGTTCGTGCCAGACGACAACGAAAAACTGAAACAAGGCGAACAACTTTACCAGCGCGCGATTGACCTCGATCCGAGCTTCGCTCTCGCTTATGCCAGGTTCTCGAATTTGGAGAGCTGGATTTTTCACTCGTTCGATCCAAGCGCGTCGCGCCGCGTCAAAGCGCGCGCCGCCGCCGAGCAAGCCTTGAAGTTGCAGCCGAACCTGCCCGAAGCGCATCTGGCGCTCGGCTATTGCTATTACTACGGCGATTTAGACTACGATCGTGCGCTTGAGGAATTTAACATTGCGCAAAAAGGCTTGCCAAACGATCCCGACGTGTTGCTTTCACTCGGCGCAATTCAACGGCGGCAGGGCAAATGGGCGGAGTCGACGGCGAATTTCGAAAAGGCTGCCACGGTAAGTCCGAAAGACGCGTGGGTTTTGCAGAACCTTGGAATCAACTATGCTTCTGTCAGAAACTGGGATGCGGCCATTAGAATCTTCGACCGCGGCATTGCGCTCTCCCCTTCCTCGATGGGTTTGCACGCGATGCGAGCGCAAGTCGCGATTAGCTCCCGCGGCGACCTCAGTTTCGGTAAACAGGAATTGGCCGACGTTCCGCTCGGTTTCGACCCGGACGGTCTGGTGACGGAAGCGCGCGTTATCTATTTGATCTACGAAAGGAAATTTGCTGAGGGTCTCGATCTGTTGCAAAAGCTCAAAGGTGAAACGCTTCACGGCGAGAACGGCGCGCCGACACCGAAATCGCTTTTGATGGGAGAATGCTATTACTTTTTGGGGGATAAGCCAAAGGCGCACGAAGCGATGGAACGCGCGCGCGCTTTCGTGGAGCAACAGCTTCGTGAAACGCCGGACGATGCCAGCCGTCACTCGCAACTAGGCATGATTTTCGCCGCCCTTGGTCGCAAGGAAGATGCGATTCGCGAGGGAAAACGCGCTTCGGAACTTCTGCCGGAAGGAAAGGACGCATTCGACGGACCAAGCGTGAGCACGACGCTCGCTCAAATTTATGCATGGACCGGCGAAACCGACCAGGCGCTGCAACTAGTGGAACATTTGTTGAATACCCCCGCCGGGTTGACCGCTCCCGTGCTGAAGCTCGACCCGGTCTGGGATCCGTTGCGCAAAGACCCGCGCTTCCAAGCTTTGATCGACAAGTACGGTGCGAAAACTTAGCGCCGGAATTTTCGTTCTCTTTGTTTTCTCCACTGCGAACGCGCAGTGGAACCAAATATCCAGTCAGTCGGAGCCGTCGCCCGTGCGCGGACTCGAGCACCGTTATGTGGTGGTAGAGGATTCCAGCAGCGGAGACCGGGCCTCGCTGGAGTTGGCGATCTTTTCGACGAAGTCGTGCCGTCTTCGGGTGGTGGATCAACCGTCTGAACCGCGATCTGATCTCGAAGATGTAATGGCTCGCGGAAATTTCCTGGCCGCGGTCAACGGCGGTTATTTTGATCCCGACTATCGGCCGATTGGATTGCTGATTATTGACGGGAAAATGGTCGCGCCATTGCAAAGGGCCCGTCTACTTTCAGGAGTGCTCAGCTCCACCGGAAAAAAAGTTCAAATTTCGCGCGTGTCCGAATTTTCTCTCATTCAAAAACCGGATGCCGCGGTCGAGTGTGGGCCAATGATTGTCGATCTTGGAAAGGCGGTGCGTGGTTTGGAATCGACCAAATCCGCTCGTCGGACTTTCGCTGCGGTTGGCGGCGACAAAGCAGCCTTGGGCTTTTGCTCCGACGTCACACTTGCGGACTTGTCGAACATTCTAGCCATCATCGCGATCCCCGATTTTAAAATCCAGCGCGCGCTAAATCTGGACGGCGGCTCATCCAGCGCGTTTTGGTTCAAACGGACGAACGGAGGCCCGTTTTCGATCTCCGAATTGAAATTGGTACGCGATTTTGTAGCGGTGGTTCCAAGGTGAGGGACGGTTCACCGAACCGCCCGCAGGCGATTGAGATCAATCGCCCCTACCTGTAATCTGACAACGAGATGAGAACATTTGGCGGATTTAAGTCGGGCGATGAATTTTTCTACGGTGAAGTTCGCGGGGGCGAGGTGCACGTTCTGGCAAAGCCGTACTGGATCGATGTGGAACCGACCGGCGAGGTGCGAAAGCTGGGGGATGTGGTGGTCGAATTACCGGTCACGCCGTCAAAGCTGATTGCGGTGGGATTGAATTACGCGGACCACATTGCGGAGATGAAGCGGACGCCGCTTGGGACGCCGCTGATCTGGTTCAAAGCGCCCAGTTCGCTGCTAGCGCACAACGGCGAGATTGAGATCGCGTTTCCCGATCATCAAACCGATTTTGAGGCCGAGCTGGCCATTATCATCGGACGCAGGGCGAAGAATGTTCCGATCGAACAGGCACACGACTTCATTTTCGGATACACGGTTGGTCTCGATATCAGTGATCGGGATTTGCAGAAGTCCGAAAAACAATTCGCGCGTTGCAAATCGTTCGACACTTACACGCCGATCGGGCCGTTCGTGTACGCCGATGTTGATGTTGGGGATCTCGCGCTCGAGTTGCGCCAAAATGGCCAAGTGCGCCAGCGCGCGCGCACTAGTCAGATGATTTACCCCTCGGCGGAGATTGTTTCGTTTGCCAGTCGGTCCCTCACTTTGTTGCCTGGCGACGTCATCCTGACGGGGACCCCATCGGGGGTGGGTCCGATCCGGGCTGGCGACGAGCTGGAAGCGCAGATCGATGATTGGCCACCGTTGCGCAATCGCGTGACCGCGCACTGATCTTCTTCAGGCCAGCATCGGGTTTTTCAGGCTCGGTGCTACATCCTGCGAGCGTGGCTGATGCGAATATTAAACGACGCTTGCCTTGGGAGCGTCCACTAAAGAAAAGTGAAAAGTTTTGCTCGACTCGCATCCAAACCTTTTGGGATAAATCGGATGTACCGAGCAGTAAATTCAACTCCGCCGAAATTATGAAAACATTCCTAACTCTCTGTCTCAGCATGATTGCGCTGACTGCGTTTTCTCAGCCGCCGCAGAAGCCCGGGCAGCAACCACCACCGCCACCCAATGCGCCGCCTGCCGCAGGCGCGCCGATGAATCCCGCGGGTGCGCAACCGGGAGTTCAGCAACCAGGCATGCCGGCGCAACAACCCGGAGCGCCGGGCCTGCCGCCTCCTGGTGGAATGCCGCCGGGCGCGCCAGGAATGTCACCCGCTGTCCCGGGCGCACCGGGAGTACCCGCCCCGGGAACCAGCGTTACTGCGACCTTAGCTCCGGCGCCAAGTGCATCCGCGGCCCCTGCTGCGCATTTGTACGAGACAAAAGTCACCGGAAACTACTTTGTCGATAAATTTAACCAGGGCGGTCCGGTCATGTGGCCGATTCTGATCGTGTCGATCGTTGCGCTCACGGTCGTGATCGAACGCGTTTTTTGGTGGACCGGCCGCTGGTTCCGCCGGGATCCGAAGCGGGTCGAGAAGGTTTTCACTGCCATCGAAGTTGGCGACCTGGCGGAAGCGTCGCGACTTTCGCGTGATTCGCGCGATCCGGTTCTGCGCATGATGTGGAACGGCTTGAACCATCAGCACGCGTCGTTGCAGGGCGCGCTGCAAGTGGCCGCCGGTATTGAGATCAAACGCGCCGGCCGGTTCCTGGTGGTGATGGACACATTGGTTACTCTCGCGCCGTTGCTCGGTTTGTTGGGCACGGTCACGGGTCTGATGAAAGCCTTTCTCGCCCTGGGGAATGAAGAGATTGCGATCGCCTCTATCACAGGCGGTATCGGCGAAGCGCTCATCGCGACGGCGTGCGGTCTCGGCATCGCGATCTTCTCGCTGATTCCGTTTAACTTTTTCACCTCGCGCGTGTCTAACTTAGAGTTCGAGCTGCAGACCGCAGCCACGAATCTCGAAGTTATGCTCGAAGCTCAAAGTAAAGGACGCCACGAGGAAGTGAATATAGGAGGCCACGCTCCTCAGAGCTCGGCGAAGGGCTCGTCGATCTAGAAGTTTATGCGCGTTAGCTCACCAATCCCGCACCACAAAGCACGGATCGAGATCATTCCGTTGATCGACATCATGTTCTTTCTGCTGGCTAGCTTCATGATGGTGAGCTTGAGCCAGGTGCATATGAAGGGCATGAAGGTCAATCTGCCCACTGGGCAAACTGGCGAGACCCAAGCGAAGAATGAGTACATCAGCGTGTCGGTGGATCGCGATGGCCATCCCTACTTCGACAAAGACGAGATGAAGAGTTACGACGATTTACTGGCGAGGCTGAAGCAAGTACATAACGAAAACCCCGAAGCCAAAGTGTTCATTCGCGGCGACGCCGACACGGTTCACTTCAACATCATCCGAGTGCTCGATGTTCTGCGGACCGCCGGTTTCTACAAGGTCGCGTTTGAGATTAAAAGCGACGCGCTAAAAAGCATGCCCGCTCCACCAACCGGACCATAGTTATGCCCGCACCGCTGCTGTATAAACCACCACCGAGTTGGCAATTTTGGGCCTCCTTCGGCGCGGCCGTGTTGATAGAGGCGGCATCAGTGGTGATCGCTGGAATGAAGCACGAGCCGGCCGCAGTCGACTTGGCAGACATTCCAACAGCGACGGTTGAAGCGACGTTGCAGCCGGAGGATCAGCCGACGCCCCCACCGGAGGACATTCCGATTCAGGAACCGCCGCCGATTCCCGATGTAGCGCCGGAATTCCACGAAGAAAAGCCGCCACCACCAAAGACCAATAAGCCAACTGGTCCAGTCAAAGCGCCACAAGGCGTCACGGGGACGATGTCCATCACCGGCGCAAAAGCGGTGGCTATCTTTGCTCCAAAACCGGACTATCCGTACGAGGCGCGTAGCCGTCACCAAACGGGCAGCGGTGTTTGCGTGCTGTCGGTTGATACTGCTAGCGGCAATGTCACCGATGCCTCGATGGCCCAATCTATCGGCAGCCCGATTTTGGATAACGCAACAGTCAGCACGTTTAGGCGCTGGCGATTTAGACCTGGGGCTGCTGCGCCAAAAGTGAAAGTGCCCATTACCTACACCATGACAGGAGCTTCCTATTAGTTATGCACGTCGCATCACCGATTCCTAAAAAGCACGCCCGTATCGAAATTATTCCCTTGATCGACATCATGTTCTTTCTGTTGGCGAGCTTCATGATGGTCAGCTTGAGCCAGACCCACATGAAGGGAATTAAGGTGGCGCTGCCGTCGGCGTCGGTGCCTCCGCCTAACACACCGAAGGACTTCGTCTCCATTCGTGTCGGCGCCGGAAACGTCGTCAGTTTCGATGGACAAGTCGTGAACCAGGATCAGGTGATGCCTCGCTTGTTCCAACTTCACGCGGCGAATCCGAACATTAAGGTTTCCATCAGCGCTGAAGGCATGGCGCTTCATGGTGATGTGATCACTGTGCTCGACATGGTTCGACGAGCGAAAATCGAGAAAGTTGGCTATCAGATTCGCGCTGCCACACCAGGTGGCGGTGGACCAGGAGCGCCTCCCGGAGCGCCCCCCGGGGCGCCGCCGCCCCCGCAGCATTAATCGCGGATTTCTCGCAGTTTTTCGAGCAACGCCGCAACCGCCTTGGCGCGGTGACTGATTCTGTTTTTTAGCTGGGGCACCATCTCCGCAAACGTCTCCTCAAATCCAGTTGGCTGAAACACTGGATCGTAACCGAACCCGCCTTTTCCGCGCGGCTGGTCAAGGATTCTTCCTTCGACGACGCCCTCCAGCGTGCCCAGAGCCTTCCCGGCGCGCGCCAGCGCAATGACACAGCGAAAGCGTGCCGATCGGTTCGGTGCGTTGCCTAGTTCTCGCAGCAACTTGGCGATGTTGGCCGCGTCGCTGGTCTTCACGCCGCCGTAGCGCGCGGAATAAATTCCCGGCGCGCCATTCAGTGCATCGACTTCGAGTCCGGAATCGTCCGCGATCACGAGGCCGTCGACCGCCGTCGAAACACCCACCGCTTTTAAGGTCGCGTTTTGTTCGAATGTGGTGCCCGTTTCTTCCGCTAGCTTAACCTTCGGATAACTGCCGAGATCGGCGATCTCGAATTGATCTAGAAGCAGTTCCCGAAATTCTCGCGTCTTATGTGGATTGCGAGTTGCGAGCAGTAACTTCATTTGCTTTTCCTGTTTTCCTGCTTTCCTGATTGATAATCCGATGAGCAGCGAGCGCCGCAAACCTTATCCGTTCGACCAGATTGAGCCGAAATGGCAGAAAATCTGGGACGAACGTCAGAGTTTTCATGCGCCGAATCCGGGCGAGAACGGATTCGATTCAAAAAAATCGAAATTCTATGTGCTCGATATGTTTCCGTACCCCAGCGGCGCCGGATTACATGTCGGCCACCCGGAGGGCTACACCGCCACGGACATTATCGCGCGTTACAAACGGATGCGCGGCTTCAATGTTTTGCATCCGATGGGTTGGGATGCATTTGGTCTGCCGGCGGAGCAATATGCGATCAGGAGCGGCCAGCATCCTGCGATCACGACCCGCGATAACGTCGCCAAGTTCAAGTCGCAGCTGAAGCGGATTGGTTTTTCCTACGATTGGCAGCGCGAAATCAACACCACCGATCCCGGTTACTTCAAATGGACCCAGTGGATTTTCCTGAAGCTCTACAATTCTTGGTTCGACCCGGAAACGAACAAGGCCGAGCCGATTGAAACGCTTATCGAACACATTGATTCAAACTACGAGTTCGAGGACGGCGACGACACAAAGCAGTGGATGATTGAGCATAAACGTCTGGCTTACGTCGCGGATGTTCCGGTGAATTGGTGCCCGGAGCTCGGGACGGTTCTCGCGAACGAAGAGGTGGTCGACGGCAAGAGCGAGGTCGGCGGATTTCCGGTCGTCCGACGTCCGATGAGGCAATGGATGTTGCGCATCACAGCCTACGCCGAGCGGTTGATCGATGAACTCGAAGGACTTGATTGGCCCGAAGGCATCAAATTACTCCAACGCAATTGGATCGGCCGAAGCGAAGGCGCTGAAATCGATTTCAAGGTCGACGATAACAAGATCCGCGTTTTTACCACGCGTCCCGACACCCTTTACGGCGCTACCTACATGGTACTGGCGCCGGAACATTCGCTGGTCGATCAAATCGTGATTGAAGAACAGTGGCCGGCGGTGCGCGAATATCGCGAACGCACCGCCCGCAAGAGCGATCTGGAACGGACCGAGCTCTCGAAGGAAAAAACAGGCGTCTTTACGGGCGCTTACGCGATCAACCCAGCGAACGAGGAGAAGATTCCGATCTGGCTTGCTGATTACGTACTGCTTGGCTACGGCACCGGCGCGATCCAGGCAGTTCCCGCGCACGACGAACGCGATCTCGAGTTCGCGCGCAAATTCGATTTGCCGATTCGACAAGTCGTTCAGCCGCCGGGCGATGAAGATCCGATCGGATTCGTTGGCGAGGGTGTCGCAATCAATTCGCCAATCATTGATGGACTGCCGTCGCGCGAAGCGATTCGAAAAATCACCTCCTGGCTGGAAGAGCGCGGTCTGGGCAAACGAGCAATCAATTACAAACTACGCGACTGGCTTTTCTCGCGACAGCGTTACTGGGGCGAACCGTTTCCAATCGTTTGGGAGTCCGAGCCGGACGGGCAGTATCGAAAACACCGGGCGCTTAATGAAAACGAGCTGCCGGTCGTGCCGCCGCCGTTGGAAGATTACAAGCCGACTGGCACTGGCGAGCCGCCGTTAGCCAAGGCGAAGGAGTGGATCCGTTATTCGGGCAAAGCGACGCGAGAATTAAACGTGATGCCGCAATGGGCCGGCTCCTGCTGGTATTACCTGCGTTTTTGCGATCCGCAGAGCGACCGACGATTCGTCGGCGAAGATGCTGAACGGTATTGGGCAGCGGGCGATCATCCGGGCACCGTCGATCTTTACGTTGGCGGGACCGAGCACGCGGTGCTGCATCTCCTTTATGCGCGATTCTGGCACAAGGTTCTTTTCGATCTCGGATACCTGTCGAAACCGGAGCCATTTCAGCGTTTGGTGAACCAGGGAATCATTCTCGGCGAGGACGGCCAGAAAATGTCGAAGTCGCGTGGAAACATCGTGAATCCCGACGACGTCATCGAGCAGTACGGCGCGGATGCGTTTCGTTGTTACGAAATGTTCATGGGGCCGTTGGAACAGATGAAACCGTGGAGCATGCGGGGGGTCGAAGGCGTTTCCCGGTTTCTTGCGCGGGTTTGGCGATTGATGATGACCGAGAACCAGGCGGGCGAATGGCAATTGTCGCCCGCGTTGAAAGATGTCGAGTTGGCCAAGGCGCAGAACAAAGTTCTTCACGCCACGATTAAGAAAGTGACGGAAGACATCGAGTCACTCGGTTTCAACACCGCGATATCACAGATGATGATTTTCGTGAACGCTTTTATCCCGCAACGCGGGGCCGACATCATCCCGATTTCGGCGATGCGGACATTCTTGATCTTGCTCAATCCATTCGCCCCGCATCTGAGCTCCGAGTTGTGGGAAAAATTGAAGTCGCCCGGCGATATTACCGAACAACCGTGGCCGCCTTACGACGAAAAATTCCTGGTCGAAGATGAAGTGGAGATCGTCATCCAAGTGAACGGGAAACTTCGAGATCGAATGACGATGTCGACTTCCGCAACCGAAGATGAGATGAAAGCCGCCGCGCTAGCGAACCCGAAAATCGCGGAACTCGTTGTCGGTAAGAACGTTCTCAAGGTTGTAGTCGTCCCAAAAAAGCTTGTGAACATCGTCGTCCAGTAGTTAAACAGGCGGCATGTGGAAGGAATTCAAAGAATTTGCCGTCAAAGGCAACGCGATCGATCTCGCGGTCGGTGTCATCATAGGCGCGGCGTTCGGCGGGATCGTGAACTCTCTCGTCAAAGATATCTTGATGCCGCCGATCGGGTTACTCACCGGCGGTCTCGATTTCTCCAACAAGTTTCTGGTCCTTAAGGACGCGCCAGGGGGAGGTGTGTTCAACACTGCGGCCGACGCGGCCAAAGCAGGCGCGGTCACGTGGAACTACGGTAACTTCATTACACTTATAATTAATTTTCTGATCGTCGCTTTTTGCATCTTCCTGGTGATCAAGGCGATGAACAGAATGAAGAAGCCATCACCGAGCGCTCCACCAGTGGTAAAAGATTGCCCGGCCTGCACGATGTCGATCCCAATCAAGGCGACGCGTTGTCCGCATTGCACGACCGAATTGCCGCGCGCTTCGTGAATAAGCTGTGAGTAATTTTCTCGGCTAGCGCGTTTTTTGCTGCTTTTACCCAGCTAAAATCTGCTGGTCATGAAGAAGATAAAATTGCGAACGCGTAAGATTATTCTTGCCACCTTGCGCGTAGCTGCTATCTCAGGCCGCGAAGTTGCAAATGCCAAGAAGCCTTAACCTTGCAACAGCTGTTGGTGCTGTTGCTTTCATCCTCGTCGGTTGTGCCGGACACCCCGCGGTAAAGCCGCTCGCTGCAGTCGCAGCCGCTAACTCTCACCTCGGTCGCATGTCCAACGTGCGAACCACTGCCTACACCCGGGCCGAAAAAGGCGGACGGAAAAATGCCCTTGGCACTTATTTGTCTGGCCGTCACGTCATGAGCGCGGCTGCAGATTGGTCGCAGTTCCCGCTCGGGACGCGATTCCGGATCTGTAGCACGCGCGAAGAATACATCATCGACGATTACGGAACGGCGCTGGTTGGTTCAAACACGATCGATCTTTACAAGCCAACCAAACTTGAAATGAAGCGCTGGGGCGTGCGCAATGTTGACATCGACATTTTGCAGTGGGGTTCGGAGGAAAAGAGTCTCCAAGTGCTTGGCCCACGCATAAAACACCCGCACGTTCAAAAGATGGTCGCCTCGCTGCAAAAGAAGAACCCTTCCGCGACTGTGCGGGTTGCTTTGAGCTCGACTCACTCGACGGCGAAAAGCGGAAATTCGAAGCAGGTCTCGACGAAACCGTCGTCTAGCCGCACTTTGGATTGATTAACGGCGTAGTCCGCCGATTTTCCCGACGATGAACATTCTGGTCGTCGGTGGCGCCGGTTACATCGGCAGCGTTTGCGCCGAGCTGCTGCTCGACGAAGGCCACAGCGTTTCGATTTTCGACAACTTGAGCGAAGGACATCGCGCAGCAATTGATTCCCGCGCTCAATTCATCGAAGGCGATCTGCAAGATCGGCAATTAGTCGAGAAAACGCTTTCGAAGCAGAAGCCGGACGCGGTCATGCATTTCGCGGCCAACGCGCTGGTCGGCGAATCGATGAAAAATCCGTCGAAATATTTTCGCAACAATGTTGCCAACGGTCTGAATCTTCTCGACGCGATGGCGGCAGCCGATGTCCAAAAACTAATTTTCTCGTCGACCTGTGCGATTTTTGGTCCTCCAGAACGGCTTCCCATTGACGAAACGACGCCGAAGCAGCCGATCAATCCATACGGTGAATCCAAACTGGCGTTCGAAAAAATTCTGCGGTGGTACGATCAGATTCACGGAGTGAGGTTTGTTTCACTTCGCTATTTCAACGCGGCTGGAGCATCAGCGAAATTTGGCGAAGACCATCGCTGCGAAACTCATTTAATTCCAAACGTGCTTAAGGTCGCGCTCGGCGAAAAGGCGAACGTCGAAGTGTTTGGGACTGACTACGAGACGCCGGACGGCACCTGCATTCGTGATTACATCCACATTATCGATCTGGCGCAGGCTCACATTCTCGCGCTCAACGCATCGAAGAGTGAGTTTTACAATCTCGGCACCGGCGGGGGAGCGAGCGTGCGGCAGGTGATCGACTCCTGCCGAACGGTCACGGGCCGCGACATCGACGTCGTGGAAAAACCGCGCCGGCCGGGCGATCCGCCCCGGTTGATCGCAACCTCGGAAAAGATAAAGCGCGAGCTTGGCTGGCAACCCCAATTTCAGTCGCTCGACGCCATCATCGAGAGCGCGTGGAAATGGCACCAGAAATTTCCGCGCGGTTACGGCGACTAAAACAGAAGCGCCCGCGAATTTCTTCGCGGGCGCTTTGAATTTGCGGTGTAGCCGCGGCGCTATGCGCCGCCACTAGCTGTCACTCAGGGCTTTTGCGTTGTTGTGGTTGTCGTTGTGGTTGTTTCTTTTTCCACGACCGTAGGTTTGCTCAGCACGACCTTGCGCACGATCATCCGATCGCCTTCGCGAACGTAATAAACTGTCGCGGGCACGTCTGGGCGAACGGCCGACCAGGTTACGGTGCGACCTTCCGGATCGAGCACCGTCGTTTCCCGGTTGTAATAGTACCGCGCAGGAGTGCCAGTTGTTCCCGCCCGGAGCATCAGGTAATCGCTCCCAGGCGTATAAGTAGTGATTGTTCCGGCCGCGGTGGTTGTGCTGCTCTCGGTGACGGCAGTCCCTGTCGCAGCGTCTTTGGTTGTTGTGACCGTTGTAGATGTTTGGGCCATCGCGGTGACGGCGACCAAGCCGCAAGCCACGGCCAATATTTTCGCTAATGTGTTTTCTTTCATAGTTGTTGTTTGCTTTGGTTACCCAATGCTCTTTCTTGTGAAGAAGTTTGACTCCCCGCAGTGGCGATTTATTCGACCGCTGCGCCACAAATGGTTCGCGCCGAGTCGGCTGTCCGGTTTTTGAAATAATGCAAACTCTTCCAGGTTTTCGAGATTTCCTGCCCGAGGATTGCGCTGCGCGAAATTATATTTTCGCGCGGTGGCGCAAGGTCGCGCGCCGTTACGGCTTCGTCGAATGGGACGGGCCTGTGCTCGAAGCGACCGAGCTCTACCGGAAAAAGAGCGGCGCCGAAATTGTCGATCAACTCTTCAATTTCACCGACAAAGGCGAACGCGAAGTTTCGATGCGACCCGAGCTGACGCCGACGCTAGCGCGCGTAGTGGCTGCTCACGAGCGCGCTTTCAAGAAACCGCTCAAGTGGTTTTCGATCGGGCAATTTTTTCGGTACGAGAAACAGCAACGCGGCCGGTTGCGCGAACATTATCAACTGAATTGCGACGTTATCGGCGAAGATGATTTCGCTGCCGATATCGAGCTGATTGCGGTTTGCATTGACATCCTGCGTTCGTTTGGACTTACCGAAGAAGACTTCGTGATTCGAATCAGCGACCGTGAGTTTTGGACCGATTTTCTGCGACAACAAAAACTTCCCGCCGAACAATGGGAAGAAGTTTTGCAAGTAATCGACAAATCGGGACGCGAGCCGCGCGAGAAAACCGAGGAGAAACTTGGAAAGCTCGCGGGTCCCGTTTTTTCGGTTTTCGACAAGGGCGGCCGCAGCGGAAAACTCGATCGGCTGGTTGACGGACTGGGTGCTCGCGGGCTCGCTGGTTTTGTCGATATCGACGTCAAAATAGTTCGCGGACTTGCTTACTACACCGGGACAGTTTTCGAGGTCTTCGATCGGGCCGGAAAGTTGCGCGCGATCGCGGGCGGCGGTCGCTACGATAATTTGATCGCCCAGTTGAGCGACGGTGCGGTTTCGATGCCAGCGCTCGGTTTCGCGATGGGCGACGTGGTCCTCGGAGAATTGTTGCGCGAACGGCCGGCGACTCGCGAGCGATTGGATGCTGCGATCAAAGGGGAGAATAATATCGACATCTACGTTGTGATCGCCAAGGAGCAGCGCCGTGGTGACGCCCTCGAACGAATTCAAGAGCTGCGCGATCGCGGTTATCGTACCGACTATCCGCTCACGGCTGAAAAAGTCGGGAAGCAATTTCAAAATGCCGAAAACGCAGGAGCGCGGATTGCATTGCTTTACGGAGATGAATGGCCGCAGGTGAAAGTGAAAAATCTGGCAACGCGTGAAGAATCGTTGATTCCGAGCGAGGCGCTGCTGGACAGCGTGGCGAAATTCTTCACCGTGTCGGGCTCTGTTTGACCATGTATCGCACGACTGACTGCAACTCGCTTCGCAGGACCGACATCGGCAAGGAAGTTACGCTTGCCGGTTGGGTCCACGTCTCACGCGATCATGGCGGCGTAATATTCATCGATCTGCGGGACCGCGAAGGCCTGACTCAGGTCGTTTTTCGTCCGGAGGAAAACGCAGAGCTTGCGAAACAGGCGCATGGGTTGCGGAGCGAAGACGTGATTCAGGTTACCGGCAAAGTCGCTCCGCGTGTCCCGGGAACGGAGAATCCGAAACTCGCCACGGGTGACATCGAGGTGATTCCAACTGCGCTGAAAATTCTCAATCGTGCCGATGATCTGCCGTTTCCGATCGATGCGGAGATTCACAACGAGGATTTGCGACTGACGTATAGATACTATGATCTTCGGCGCCCGGAACTGTCTCGCAACCTGCGAATCCGGCACAGGGCAGCAAAAGCGACGCGCGATTATCTCGATTCGCAGGGTTATCTCGAAATCGAGACGCCGATTTTGTCGAAGAGCACACCGGAAGGTGCGCGCGATTTTCTCGTGCCCAGCCGACTCGCGCCAGGGAAGTTTTACGCTTTGCCTCAAGCGCCGCAGCAATACAAACAACTGCTCCAGGTTGGCGGCGTCGAAAAATACTTTCAGATTGCGAAGTGTTTTCGCGACGAAGATTTACGGGCCGATCGCCAGCCGGAGTTCACACAAATCGACATCGAAGCGTCGTTTGTTGAGCCTTCCGACATTTTCAAACTGACCGAGGGAATGTTGGCCGCCATTTTTAAGGCGACCCGCAACATCGACATCAAGACGCCGTTCGAGCGACTGACTTATCGTGAAGCGGTCGGACGTTTCGGCAGCGACAAGCCGGATCGCCGGTTTGGAATGGAGCTTATCGATTTCAGTGACGAATTTCGGGCGAGCAGTTTCAAAGTCTTCCGCGGCGCGATCGACTCCGGCGGAGTTGTGAAAGCGATCAATGCTAAAGGATTTGCCGGAATTACGATCGGCCAGGTCGACGAACTGACTGAGATTGCCAAAACATTCGGAGCGAAGGGTCTCGCGTTTATCAAGATCGAAAACGGCGAATGGAAGTCGCCGATCGTGAAATTCTTTTCCGACGCAGAGAAGTCGGCATTGCAAACGAAATTACAAATTGCGGAAGGCGACTGTGTTTTCTTTGCCGCTGACAAATGGGATATCGCCTGCGAGGTGCTCGGGAGAATTAGGCTCCGAGTGGCCGAGATTCAAAAATCGGTTCCGGAAAAGGAAATCTGGGATTTCCTGTGGGTCTACGATTTTCCATTGCTGCTGTGGAGCGCCGAAGAAAACAAATGGAACGCGATGCATCATCCGTTCACGCGGCCAAAAGCCGAAGACGTAACGTTGCTTGGCGACAAGGCAAAGCTCGCCGCTATCCGCGCAGAAGCTTATGACGTTGTGCTCAACGGCGTTGAGATTGGCGGGGGCAGCATTCGAATTCACGAGCCGCAGTTGCAGGACAAGATGTTTGGCGTGCTCGGGATCGGTCCGGAGGATCGACAGGCAATGTTCGGCCATATACTTCGCGCGCTGCGAATGGGCGCGCCGCCGCACGGCGGAATCGCGCTCGGCCTGGATCGCCTGGTGATGCTGATCTGCGGCGCGCAATCAATCCGCGAGGTAATGGCGTTTCCCAAAAATAATCGCGGAATGGATTTGATGTCGCAATCGCCCGCCGATGTCGACTCCCGTCAGCTGCGCGATTTGAAAATCAAACTCGAGGCGGATAAATCGCAGCCGAGAAAAGAATCTCGAGAATAAACGATCAGTACCCCAGAGCTTTTCTCCGCTCCGCCGCGCCCGGCAGCGCATCTTTCTTGACCGTGATTGCCGGTGCGCCGGAATCCTTCAGCTGCGCGGCCTGGGTGGTGTTGAACTCGGTGTCTTTGGCAAATTCCGCGGGAAGGTCCGCCTCCGCATAGATCGCGTGCACCGGACAAACGTCTACGCACGCTGTGCAATCAATGCAGTCATCTGCATGAATGACCACCTGCTTGTCCATCTCGTAGAAGCACGCCACCGGGCAGACCTCTACACAGTCGGTGAACTTGCAGCCATTACATTTGTCAGTCACAACATGCATAAGATTTTCGTAGTTTAGGACGCGGAAAGATACCAACTAATTGGCGTGCACTGGTCAGTCAATTCTTTAGCGTTACCTGGTCTTGTTTCGCGGCAGTCCGGAAAAGGATCGCCACCGAAAAAGTGACGATCGTACCGAAGCAGATCCACCATGGGAATTCCATCACCGGAAGCCAGCCCGGCTGTTGGTAAAGTCTCGATCCGAAAAGTCCGGCAATGCTGTTGGGCAATCCGCTCAGGATCGCCACCACGATGAAGCCAAGGATCATCGCGAGAATGTTGCCGCGATTGTTACCGCGGGATTTCGTCAGCATACCGGCCAGAAAAATGCCAAGCACCGATCCGTAAGTGTAACCGTAAATTCCCAAAACGATTGGGATGATGCGCACGTTCGGATAAACGATTACGAGGTAGGCCGTGGTTGAAGCGACTACGATCATCAGGACCGAAAACCAAACCGTGGCCCAGCGCACCGCGCGCAGGCTCTGTTCCGGTGTGGACGTTCTATTGATGTAATGCTCGTACCAATCGCGAGTGAAACTGGTGGCGAGCGCGTTGATGGCCGTGCTTAGCGAACCCATCGCTGTCGCGAAGATTCCGGCGAGCAACAGGCCGCGAATGCCGACTGGCATTTCATAGAGAATGTAGTGACAAAAAATCTCGTTCGGGGTTTTCGGTAGAGTCGGGTCCTGATGGGTCTGATAGAAAACCCAAAGCAACACACCGATGCTGAGAAACGTGAACGCGATCGGAATGTCGGCGAGCCCCGACATGATGAGCGAGCGGCGGCTGCGTCGGACATCGGGCGCGGTCAACATTCGTTGCACCATGTCTTGATCGGTGCCGTGCGTCGACATCGTCATGAACGTCGAACCAATCAGTCCCGCAAAAATCGTGTACTCGATCGCGAACATGCCTTTAATTTTGTCCCAGCCGGTTTTGGCCGGATCGAGGCCGGTGGTGATGAAATCGGAAAGGTGAAAGCCGCCGTGACGCTCCACGATCTCGTGCCAGCCGCCCGGGATCGAAAAGTAAAGCAGGCCGACCGCGACGATTGCGCTGCCGATCATGATTGAAGCTTGAATAACGTCGGTCCAAATGACGGCCTTGATTCCACCAAGCGTCGTGTAAATCGCTGTCAAAAGGACAATCACGACGACGGCGCCAATGTAGATGAACAGGGTCTCGGTTTGATTCGGGCGCACACCGCGAATCATTTCGTAGCCGAGGGCGAGCGCGATGGCGGCGACGTACAATCGCGCGCCGGAGGCGAGTAAGCGGGTGAAAAGGAAAACGGCGGAGGCGGCGTTCTTGGTGCCGACGCCGAAGCGAACGGTCAGGTATTCGTAAATCGAGTAAACTTTGTAGTCGTAGTAGGGCTTGATGAAAATGTAGCTGACCAAAATGCGGGCGAGGATTGTGCCCAGGGCCAGCTGCAAATAGGTATAATTGCGAAACGTGAAACCCTCCCCCGGCGTGCCGAAAAATGTTCCCGCACTGGTTTCGGCGGCGATGAGGGATGCGAGAATGGCCCACCAGGCGATTTGACGGCGACCGAGGGCGAAATCGGCAAGGTCGCGTTCCTTACGGCCCATAAACAGGCCGATCGAAATGATGACGACGAAATAAATAAGAAGCACTCCGCTATCAATCGCGAGTCGCGCGTCCATGTCGGGCGTTACTTAGCCACAGATGAACACAGATTCACACAGATATTGAGCGTTGGACGTTGAGCGTGAGGCGTTGAACGTTTCCTGATGCCGTTAAGCAAAATCCTCGCACCGAACTTCGATTTGGCGATGACCCTCGATTCCGGGCAGGTGTTTCATTGGGAAAGGACTGGGAACGGTTTCGTGGGCGCGATTGGCAACAACGCCGTTTATGTCGAGCAGCGCGCGAACTCTCTGGCGACCAGCGGGCGTCAACAGGAAGTGCGGCACTACTTCGCTTTGGATCATCCACTCGCCGAAATTTGCGCGTCGTTTCCAAATGACCCGGTGATGAACGCAGCGCGCGAATTTTGCCGCGGCCTTCGAATTATTCGGCAACCAAAATGGGAATGCCTGGCGACATTCATTTGTTCGTCCATGAAACAAGTCGCGCACATCCGACAGATTTCGAAGAAACTGCGGGAGCGATTCGGTGAAGCGCGGCGATTCGAGAATCAGGTTGTCTACTCATTTCCAAACCCTGATCGGATCGGAGCGAGCTCGGAAAAGGAACTGCGCAAATGCGCTCTCGGTTATCGGGCGAAAAACTTGTTGGCGACTGCGCGACACATCGCGTCGGGAGAGGTCGATCTTGAAAAGCTGGCGCAGCTTCCGGACGTCGATCTTCGGGCGCGTTTGTGCGAGCTGCCCGGCGTGGGTGCGAAGGTTGCTAATTGTGTGATGCTTTTTGCCTACGAGCGGTTGCGGGCCTTTCCCATCGACGTCTGGATCGAGCGGGTGCTGCGGGAAAAGTATTTTCCGCGAGCGCGAAAATTGAACGGGGCGCGGCTAACCGCGTTCACAGGGGAATATTTTGGCGACCATGGCGGCTACGCCCAGCAATATCTTTTTCATCACGCCCGCAAGAGTAGGGCGAAGATTAGCAGAAAGAGTAACCGTGCCGGGTTTGTCACAGTCTCAGGCGTGCGATAATGTTTCGGTTCTGAATTCATGACCTCGGCGGAGTTTATCATCGGTCATTCGGCGGACGACGCGGACGAGCGGAAACAGGAGATACGCAAAGTCTTCTGGGCGCTTTTGATCGCTGTCGCAATCCATTTGCTGATCGGATACTCGCTGGCGGTCTACGGCGGTCTCCTCTACGCCCCGTTTTCAGTGGCCGAAGAGGACAAACCGGTCGAGCTCAGCTTTCTCGACCTTTCGACGCCGGCGCCGACGAAGAACACGATGTTTGTCCCTAACGACGAGTCGAAACAAACCGAGGCACCCAAGGAAAAAACGTTCGAGTCAAACGCCAACTCAATCGCGGCGAGCCAGGGCGCTGCGACTGCAGATCTTCCAGTGCCGACACAGGAGGGCAAGGATCGTCCCAACTTTGATTTGGATACGCACCCGTATTCCTTGCCTAACCAAGGCGCGCAACCGCAACCGAGCGCCGCGCCGCAGCAATCGGCAACGCCGCAACCGACCGTAAAACCGACGCCAGTTTCGAAGAACGACGAGCTCGCCATGCTGACCTCAACGCCGACCCCGCGTCCGTCTGCGGCGACGCAATCACAACAGCCGAGATCGAGCTATCAACCATTAAGGGAACGCACGCGTTCGGCGGGATCGATCTCCAACCGTGGCATTTCATCGGTCAATGCGATCGGCACGCCGCTTGGCCGCTATGAGAAGATGGTCCAAGACGCCATCGGTTCGCGTTGGTATGCTTATGTCGCCCAGAAAATGGATTTGATCAATTTGGGGACGACCAAGGTTGCCTTTTCAATTGACCGCAGCGGTCGAGTGAAGAATCTGAAGGTCGTCAGTAACAGCTCCAACGAAGCATTCGCCAACGTGTGTCTCCAATCTATCATTGAAATTCAAATGCCGCCGATTCCTGAAGACGTGGCCGGCACCCTGCCGCCGGAAGGTTTGGACGAGCAAATCACATTCACGATGTTTCCAAACTGATGTCGAACGTGTTTGAGACAATTACGGGATTTTTTGTCAAGGGCGGCGTGTTCATGTACCCGCTTCTGATCTGCTCGATCGTTGCCCTCACCGTGATTATTTTGCGAACCCTTGCGCTACGGGAAAAGCACGTATTGCCGCTCACGATCGAAGGAGAAATGGAACGGCTGGCGCCGGGCGGGAACCCGGAGCGGCTCTTTCGCATGGTGCAACACGACGCCTCATCGCTGGCGCGGATCCTTCGAGTGGCGCTGGCGAATTTGCGCTGGCCGCGCTCTGAAAATGTCGAAGTCGTCCAAACGCGCGCTCGTTACGAAATGGTTCGGCTTGAGCGTGGACTGGTTGTCTTGGAAGTCATCATCGGTATTGCACCGTTGATCGGTTTGATTGGGACGGTTTCCGGTCTGGTACACGTCTTTGCCAGCCTGGGCGTTAGCGCCGTTTCGGCCGATCCAAAGATGATCGCACGCGGAATATCCGAGGCGCTCAATTGCACCGTGTTCGGTTTGGGAATTGCCGTACCCAGCTTGATCGCGTTCGTTTATTTTTCGAAAAAGGTCGAAGTCCTTTCCGTGGAAATGGAATCGCTAGTGACCGATCTCCTTTCAAAATGCTATTACGGCCGTGTCGCCGGCGCTCGAAAGATGCCGATGCAAACGCCAGGCCAACCGATCACCCCGGCGCAGCCCGCGACGCCAGAGATCGCGCCAATGGCGTGAGCCAGGATCGCCATCCGTGAAATTCGCAGTTCGCAAGCGTCGCGCGCCGTCGGTCATTATCGTCTCGCTGGTCGATATTTTGACGATTCTTCTGATCTTTTTTGTGGTTTCGACCACGTTTAAGAAAGATCAGCCGCAGGTTCAGATCAATTTGCCGGAATCGAAGACGGCAACTACTGCGCCGGCCGAGCTCGAACACGCGATCCTGAGCGTGAGTGAGAACGACGAGATCACGCTTGATGGGAAAACCATCGCGGTGGGGGATTTGGAGAGTGCGGTCCGAAATTTGCCCGAGACGCGTCGCACTTCGCTCGCGATGCAGGCGGACAAGAAGGCGTCCTTCGGAATCATCGTCAAAGTGATGGACGCGTTGAAATTGGCCGGGGTGAAAAATCTTCCGGCGTTTACCCGCGGCGAAAAATGAAGCTGGAGATCGTGCAGTATGGCGACCCAGTGTTGCGGGCAAAGGGAAAACGGATCGAAAAGATCGACGATCGGGTCCGCGAGCTGGCGCAGAACATGATCGAAACGATGCACCTGGCCAACGGAGTTGGATTGGCTGCGCAACAAGTCGGCGAGCCAATTCAACTCACCGTGCTCGATGTGTCTCAGGTCGAGGACCGGCCAACTTCCGTGAAATTGAACGGGAACCAAATCGATCCAAAATCAGCAATGCCGCTGGTATTGATCAACCCGGAGATCGAGCTGGGCACCGAGACCGAAACAGGCACGGAAGGCTGTCTGAGTTTCCCCGAAATTACAGGCGAAATCGCGCGGGCAAGATCGATCATCGTGCGCGGACAGGATTTGGGCGGCAACCCGATTGTGATCGAAACCACCGGCTTTCTGGCGCGCGCTATTCAACACGAGGTCGATCATCTCAACGGGATTTTATTCATCGACCGGATGAGCTCGGCGGCGAAGATGAGTGTGTCGAGCAGACTAAAGCGCCTGCAAAAAGAAACGCAGCGCGGGATGAAGCATCGGCAACGCGCAGTCGCAGAAACAACACTTTGAGTTGTAGCCGCCTCGCTCTGCCGAGGCGGAGCGCCCTAGCTACAAATCACAGCGCTTTGTAGTCAACCGAGATGATGCGGAACACGAGCTGGTCTCGTTGCGCCGAAAAATAAAAGAGCTCGAGCATGGTCGCTCCGATTGTCCATTGGTAGCCGACCAGGGTTGTAATCACATCGTCGGAATCGCCGTCCCGCGTCCGCGAAACCAGTTTTCCGGTGCCGTATTTAGCGTCGAAGTAACGGCGGATTTCACCCATGCGCTCGTTGTAACGCTCGATCGACCAATCCGGATATTCGTACTCCAACTCGACGCCGTAGAGTCCGCCGCCTTTGAACGTGAATTTGGTCCGCTTCAATCCCGGATGCACGAGGCCCTCAACGGTCCACACCTCGCGATTTTCAACTTTTTCACGTTTAATAATGGTCGCTTTTGCGCCTTTGAGCACTGCTTCGACGCGCCCCATTGTGTCGTTCCAGCGAAATCCAAATGGCGGATTCAGCGGTTCTTCGGCGCCGCGGGTAATTGAGACCGCTACGAACAATAACAGAGCTGAAATCAGGACGCGCGGCATGTTGGTTGGACAGCGCTACAACACATTAGCAGCCGGTTGGAGCAAAGAAAATGCCGATGCGCGCGGATGAGATCGTGCAAGCGATGAAATGAAAATTTGTTGCTTTGGGGACACGCGCGTTTTGCTTTTTTCGTCAAGAATTTTTTGACCGGCAAATAAAAATAAAGTTCAGATTTTTTCTTGTCGATGTTGGTCGCGATTTCTAATCTCAAGCCCGCGGCAGGGGACGAAAGGAAGGCGCGTGTGAATAAGATGTGAACATGTCCGATAAAGATTTGATTCCCTAGCATGAGCAAAGCCTTAACCCTGGTAAACCGAAACGATGAACGAGATGTCGATCCTGTTGCGGAACGATTAATTACTCGCAGGCGAAAGTCGCGTTTTCCCTCGTATTTTGGCAATTTTGGCATTTTTAACCGGCTTTTGATGCTTCGCGCCGCGGCGCGTCTCTCAAAGCGACGCCCTGGCAAGGAGCAAGAATTCCCTCTCATAACCGCCTTTATGGCGATTGTGTAACACTGTTAACAACTCCCATGGACGAGAAATGTACGCAGCTCTGGCAGAAACTCTCGGCCGCCCTCAAACCCCACGTCAGCGCAGATACATTTAAACGCTGGTTCTCCGCGGTTGAATTGGCCGCCGTCACACCGAAAGCGCTCAGTTTTCGCGTGCCGAACAACATCTACCAATACTGGATCGAGAGTAATCACATGGTGGCCCTGGAAGCGGCGGTGCTGACCGCGATCGGCGAACCGCGCGAAATCAAGTTCATTTCCTCAGAGTCGCCGGTCGAGGACGCCGAATTGGCAATACCCTCAAAGCAAACTAATTCGACGGTCGATGCAAAACCGGCGAGCACGAGTTTGTTCGGACTCAATCCGCGCAACACATTTGAGTCGTTCGTGATCGGACCCAATAACGAAATTGCGCACGCAGCCAGTCTTGCTGTCGCCCAAGCGCCGGCGCGCACTTACAATCCGCTTTTCATTTACGGCGGTGTCGGTCTCGGCAAAACGCACCTGATGCAGGCGATCGGGCAATACGTGGTCGCGAAAAAGAAGAACACCAAGGTGATTTATCTTTCGAGCGAACTGTTCATCAACGAGTTCATTGATGCGATCCAGCACAACAATCTGGTCAAATTCCGCAAGCGTTATCGCCAGGCCGACCTGCTTTGCATCGACGACATCCAATTCCTGGCCGGCAAGGAACGTTCACAGGAGGAGTTTTTCCACACATTCAATACCCTGTTTGACGGCCACAAGCAGATCGTGCTCTCGTGCGATCGGCCGGCCTCGGAAATTGCCAACCTTGAGCACCGGCTCGTTTCCCGGTTCGAGTGGGGTTTAACGGCCGAGCTGCAACCGCCGGCGATCGAAACCCGACTCGCCATCTTGCGTAAGAAGGCGCGGGGGATGCAGATCAAGTTGCCGGATGAGGTCTTTGAATTTCTCGCCAACCGAATCCGCAGCAACGTGCGAAGGCTGGAGGGCGCACTCATGCGGGTTGCGTCGTTCGCGTCACTCAGCGGAAAGGCGCTGACTCAGGAAGTAATCGAGCATTTGCTCAAGGACATTCTGCAGGAGGAGGCACGGACCTCGATCACGATCGAGCAAATTCAACGCAAAGTGGCCGAGCATTTCGACGTCCGGTTGGCCGACATGACGAGCAAGCGTCGTCCCGCCAGCATCGCGTTTCCGCGACAAGTAGCGATGTATCTGGCGCGGGAATTAACCAAGTCGTCGCTCAATGAAATCGGCGATGCGTTTGGGGGGCGTGACCACGGTACGGTTTTGCACGCGTGCAAATTAGTAAAGAAGCGGATGAAGGAGCAGGACAGCATCCGGCAGACGATTTCGTTCATCGACAGCTCGCTGCAACGCTGAGTGTACCTGTTGATCCGAGCGCACAAGACTTTGCGGTTGCCGAATAGGACGGGCCGCCTAACATCTTAACCAGATTTGTCTCGATGAAGTTTAGCGCCACGAAAGAAAAGCTGCTGGAAGGCTTGCAACAGGTTCAAAATGTCGTGAGCACTCGCACGACCCTGCCGATTCTTTCGAACGTGTTGCTGCAGGCGAGCGACGGCTCAGTGCATCTGACAACCACTGACCTTGACGTCGGGGTTCGGGGAAGTTTCGAAGCGGAGGTGGAAAAGGAAGGCGCAACAACGCTTCCGGCGCGGCGGTTGTTCAACATCGTTCGCGAATTGCCCGCCGCCGAGATCCAGATTGATGTCGATGGAAAGAACGCGGCTTCGATTCGCAGCGGCCAGAGCTTTTTCAAGATTCTTGGTCTGCCTGAAGAGGAATTCCCGCCGCTGCCGAAGTTTGAAGAAGCCAAGGTGGTGACGATCCGGCAGAAGGATTTGCGGGATGGTTTGAGAAAAACTTCCTACGCCATCTCAACTGACGAGACGCGTTACGTCCTCAATGGTCTGTTGTTCAGCTTCAAAGACAACAAGCTCACACTCGTTGCTACGGATGGCCGACGTTTGGCGATGGTCGACATTGAACTGGAAATTCCGAGGAGCCAGGAAACCGATATTATCGTTCCGACGAAAGCGGTTACAGAACTGCAACGGCTTCTGACCGACGAAGGCGATGTCAAGGTGAGCGTGGCCAGTGGCCAGATCGCTTTCGATTTAAACAAAACGTTATTGGTGTCGAAGTTGATCGAAGGAAATTACCCGAACTACAAGCAGGTCATTCCGGCGGAAGCGAAGGAGAGGGTTACCCTCGAACGGGAAACGTTTTTGAATTCGCTGCGGCGCGTGTCGCTCCTGGCGAGTGAGAAATCGAACTCGATTAAGCTGAATTTCAGCAAGAATAACATCGAAATTACCGCCAACACGCCCGAAGTCGGTGAAGCCAAGGAATCGCTCCCAGTTCAATACAAGGGCCGCGACTTCTCGATCGCTTTCAATCCAGAGTTTTTCATGGCGCCGTTGCGGGCGTTGACCGAAGACGAAGTCTTTCTCGATCTCATCGATGAGATGAGTCCCGGCGTCCTAAAAATCCAGACGCCGTTTCTTTATGTCCTGATGCCGATGCGCATCAGTTCCTAATCGAGCGCTACGCCGCTTAGTATTGCGTAAACGCGCAGGCGAGAATGGTGATCCCGTAGAGCGCGGCGATGCCATGAATCGCGTGCCAACGCGTGTTCGTTTGGCTGCTCCAGTTGATCTGGTCCCGCAGCAAATACGGCATCGTTACCCAAAAAAGACCGGCGATGATGAGCAAATAGGCAAGAACGGTCAGGAACAGCCGGCTGGTTTCGTATCGAAAGAACGCGGCTTCCAGCATTGGCTCGGCCGCAAGCAAACAAAGAATTCCCAACGCCCGGACGGCGAGAAATTCTTCGACGAATCGGACCACGAGAAGATAGCCGATTGGCAACACGATAAGCAGCGGCTTACGAAAGGTGGAGAACTCGCCCATTTCCATGGTAGCGAGCAGCCAGAAGGACCAGACCAAAACAATAGTCAGCAAGGCAACCCCAGCGACCCGGGATCGCGGCAAGCTCCTGACCCAGCGTTGGACTGCAGACGGCTTTATGAATCCGGGCAGACTAATGAGAACGAGCAGCGCCCCGGCCACAATGCCGACTGTGTGGAGACTAAGGTCGTAGATCATGCTGCAATGGTTGAGCTCTGCATCTTGGCGACGGCGGGAGTTCCGTAAAGGCTGAACCCGGTCGCACGTTCAATGCGAACATCGACAAATGCGCCGATCACATCTTCGTGGCTTTCGAACAAGACGATCTTGTTTGTCCGGGTGCGTCCCATCAGGCGCGACCGATTTGTTTTGCTTGGGCCTTCACAAAGGACTTCCAGCTTGCGGTCGACCAGTCTTTCGTTGATTCGTCGCGCGCAGTCGTCCACGACTTCGAGCAGATCGTGGTTGCGCGCTTCCTTTATGCTTTCATCGATTTGATCGGTCATTTCAGCGGCCGGCGTGTCGCGCCGCGGCGAATAACGGAACACGAACGCGTTATCGAATTGGATCTCGTCGACAAGTTTTCTTGTTTGATTGTAATCGTCATTCGTCTCGCCCGGAAATCCGACGATAACGTCGGTTGTGATGGCGATACCTTCCCGCGCTTCCCGTACGCGCTGCACAAGCTCGACATATTTCTCGGCGGTGTAAGTGCGGTGCATCGCCTTCAGGATTCTGTTCGAACCGGATTGCACGGGCAGGTGAAGATGGTCGACTAACTTCGGCAGACGTCGGTAGGCGCCGATTAGATCCTCTCGAAATCCGATCGGGTGGGGCGAAGTAAACCGCAGCCGCTCCAAGCCGTCGATTTCGTGGACGGCTTCGAGCAATTGAACGAACGGGCTCTTATTGTCGATTTTTGGAAACTCGTGGCGGCCGTAGAGATTGACGATTTGGCCGAGAAGCGTCACGTCCTTCACGCCACGGGACACAAGCTCGCGGATCTCGGCGACGATTTCCCCAATCGAACGACTGCGTTCAGCACCTCGCGTCTGCGGAACGATGCAAAACGTGCAGCACATGTTGCAGCCCTGCATGATCGACACAAACGCGGTCGCTTGCCTCGGCGCCAGTTTCTGTTGGTAAATCGTCGATTGGGATCCCGTTTCCTCCTTAATGTCGACGATCGAAAATCGCGGATCGTCCATGGTGCGATTACGCTTTCTCGCCAGGGCGTCATCGATGTAATCCGCGACGCGATGAAATTTCTGGGTGCCAACGACGAGATCGACGTGCGGCATGTTTTCAAAAAGCGCCGCGCCGCGTGCCTGCGCCATGCATCCAAGAAAACCGAAAACAACGTGCGGGCGTTCCTTCGCGATGCGGCCGAGCATTCCCATCTTGCCCAACGCCTTTTGGTCGGCCATGTCACGGACGCTGCAGGTGTTAAGCAACACCACATCAGCGTCGGACTCGCTGTCGGCGCGTTGGTAGCCACGTTCAATAAGCGAATGCGCGACCTGTTCCGAATCGCGTTCGTTCATCTGGCAGCCGTAGGTTTTGATGAAAAACTTGGGCATCAGCGGGCGAAATAATACACCGGCGCGTCGTCTCCGCCATCGCCAGATTATCCGCTTTCCAACTTGTCGATCTTTCCGATTTAATCGGCGCCCGAATGAAAGAGAACGCACCGGCAATCGGAATCATCGGCGGAAGCGGCCTGTATCAGATGGAGCAGTTGCTCGATGCGACAGAGCTGAAAGTCGATACCCCCTATGGTTCACCGTCCGATGTGTTGATTGGCGGGACAATCAGCGGTCGCCAGGTTTATTTTTTGCCAAGGCATGGGCGCGGCCATCGGATTCTGCCTCACGAGCTAAATCATCGCGCGAATATTTATGCGCTGCGGTCGCTCAATGTGCGCTGGATCATCGCCGTCACGGCGGTCGGAAGTCTGCAGGAGAAATACAAGCCGCGTGACATTCTATTGCCCTCGCAGTTTTACGACCGCACCAGCTCGCGCGCGGTTCATACATTTTTCGGCGAAGGAATTGCCGCTCATATTTCTTTCGCGGAGCCGATCAGCACTCAATTGCGAACTCTGCTGGCCGAATCGGCCAGGAAAGTCGGCGTCACCGCTCACAACGGCGGCACCTACGTGAACATGGACGGCCCGGCTTTCTCGACGCGCGCCGAATCGGAATTGAACCGCCGCCACGGTTTTGACGTGATTGGCATGACAAATTTGCCGGAAGCGAAGTTGGCGCGGGAAGCGGAGATCGCCCTGGCCACGATGGCAATGATTACCGACTACGACTGCTGGAAGACCGAGGAGGAGCCCGTCTCGGCCCGGACCGTATTCGGGCATCTAACCGCGAACGCGGAGGCCGCGAAAAGAGTGTTGGTGGAGGCGATCCCGCGGATACCGGCCCAACCGAGCTGGCCTGAGCATTCGGCCCTGGACGCTGCTATGACGACCGAACGGAGCCTGTGGCCCAAGGCTACGATCGACAAGCTGGGGCCGATTTTGGCCCGGTTGTTGTGAGCGGAAAAAAGTTCTTGCCATTCGCTCACCGATTATAGTAATTATAAGGGCGTCACTAAATTAAGTCTTCCGCGCCATGAAAATTGAAATCGCCTTCTGTTTGCTCGGTCTCGCGTTCCTTCCGGCTTGCTCGACCACTACTCAGACCACAGCTGCTAATCAGTCTCTCGAGCAGCGCTTGACGGCGAAATACGCCAGCAACGCAACCGAGCCCGGCGTTCCCGGTGAAGAACCCGCCCCGCCTGCGCAAGGTCCGGAAGACGTTCCAGCGGATTCTCCGGATAGTGTCGATCACAATCCGGCTTTGATGCCCAGCCCGTTGCTGCGTTACTGGGCTGCATCCCGCACGCCGTAGCGCACGGTCGACTAATTCGATTCCTTTTCGGCGAAGTCGCCTGATCCTCGCTTATCCGGCGGACGGATTCCAAAGCGCCCATGCGAGGAGCGCGCCTGCGTCGCGCCAGACGCCGGAGTGGCTGTCCCCGAGCACAACGACGATGATGTCTTTGCCCGGCCTCGATCCGCTGGCGATCAAGCATTTGCCTGCGGCCTCGGTATATCCGGTCTTCATGCCATTGCAGTAGGGCAATCGCTTCAGAAGCTTGTTGGTATTTTCCAACTCTCGAGTTCGGCCGTTGGCGTAGCGGAAATTCAACTGCGGCAGACAGACGATGGAGCGGATGATGGGATTCGCATAGGCGACGCGCGCGATCGTTGAAAGATCCCGCGCGGTCGAATACTGGCGAGCATCGGGCAATCCGTTCGGATTGACCCAGCGCGAGTTGCGCGCGCCGATGGCGAACGCGCGCTGGTTCATTCTTTCAGCGAACGCTTCAATGCTCCCGGCATTATCGCGGGCCAAACAACGCGCAACGTCGTTGGGGCTTTTCACCAGCAATGCGCGCAACAGGTCGATGCGCGAATAGGTGTCCCCGGGTTTGATATTCAACTTCACCGGTTCGGCGAGGGTGTCCGTCTGTTGGACAGTCACTGCCCGGTCGAGGTTCCCGCTTTCTGCGACGATCAGTCCGGTTAGAAGCTTGGTTGTGCTGGCCGGCGCGCGAATCGCATCCGCATTTTTTTCGTAGAGCACCTGACCATTGCTGACGTTGATCACGATGACCGAATTGGCCGTGGTCCTCGGGATCGAGCCCGGAACGGTCTGGACCGGAATTGAATCGTCGTCGGAATCGCGAGGTCTTGTCGTTGCGCGGCGGGCGCGCCGCGTCTTCGGAGTCGCGTCAGAGTCCGAATCTGAGCTTGCTGTCGCGGATGATTTAGCTCGCGTATGACGCGCCGGAACGCCGGTTGGTCGAACTTCGTTTGAATTATCCTCGTCCGGCGAGATGGAGGTCGGCGCAACCGCAAAACAAGTAGCGGCAAGGCCGATCGCGCAAAAGACGAAACCAGCGCGACACCAGCGATTCATGGGCGGGAAATTAGCGGCAAAGATTCAATGCGCGCAAGCGGCTAAAGATCTTTTCCGCGTTGGATCAATTCAATTTCGTAGCCTTCCGGCGCATCGACGAATGCAATGACGCTGCCGCCGGAGGTCTTGTGAGGGCCATCAGACAGTGGATAGCCTCTTGACGCCGATTGCCGGGCGAATTTATCGAGATCATCTACTTCGAAGGCGAGGTGAGTAAGGTCCGGGCCGACTACCACCGGTCCGCTCTCGTCGAATTTACAGATCTCAATTTCCTCGTCGCTTTCAGGCGCCTTGAGAAAAACCAATTGCGATCCGCGACCGGAGGTATGCCGTCGCATTTCCTGAAGTCCGAGGACGTCCTTGTAAAAATTGACCGTCTTTTCTAGGTCCTTCACCCGATAGCGGGTGTGTAACAGTTTCTTAACCATCGTGTATCTTATTGCCCCCTTAAACGAATAAATTCAAACTCTTCGCCGATGAAACTTGTGATTGCCGCTACCGGCGCCAGCGGCTCCATCTATTTGCAGCGGTTGCTCGAGCAGATAGACTCGACGGCGCACGAGGTTCATCTCGTGATGAGCGGTCATTCCAGGCAGGTTGCGAAACAGGAGCTTGGTTCGATCAAGATTCCAAAGGGGATCGTCCAACACTCCGAGAACGATCTCAACGTGCCGTTTGTCAGCGGCTCGGCAAAATTCGATGCGATGGTCATTGTTCCGTGTTCCATGGCGACGCTGGGCCGGATTGCCTCGGGTTCGAGCGACACGGCGCTGTTGCGCGCAGCCGACGTTTTCTTGAAGGAGCGCCGCAAACTGGTTGTCGTCCCGCGCGAGACACCGTGGAACTTGATTCATGCGCGCAACGTAGCAACGCTCCTCGAAGCAGGGGCGGTAGTTCTCCCCGCGATTCCATCGTTCTACGGCCGGCCGGCTTCAGTCATCGACGTCGTCGATACCGTAGTGTGGCGGATTCTCGATCAAATCGGTCTGCCGAGTCCGCGCACCTATCGCTGGGCCGACCAAACCGCGGGACGCCGCGCACGTAAGAAATCTTGAAGATCGAAGGCCGAAAAGCGCGATGGCTCGTAGCGCTTGGATTCCGTCTGCTGCAAATTTTGGCGCGCACGCTTCGCTACGAAATGGACGATCGCGCCGGCGTTCTCGGAAAACCAGTTGAAGGAAATTACATTGCCGCGCTTTGGCACAATCGGCTGCTCTTGATTTCGTTTGTTCTGAAAAAGTTTTTCCCGCAACGCCCCGGCGCAGGCTTGATCAGTGCCAGCCGCGATGGCGATATGATCGCGGATGCGACCCGACGTTTTGGATTTGATGTCGTCCGCGGCTCAAGTTCGCGAATGGGCGCGAGCGCGCTGCTTGAGTTGAGCGAGGTTCTCGCTTCCGGGCGTGATGTTTTGATTACGCCCGACGGACCACGCGGCCCGGCTTACGAACTCGGACCCGGAATCATTTTTCTCGCGCAAAAAACCGGAGCGCCCGTTGTCCCGGTCAATATGGAGTATTCGAGCTGCTGGCGGGTCAAGAGTTGGGACCGGTTCATTATTCCGAAACCATTCTCCAAAGTGCGGGTGATCATTGGACAGCCGCAACGGATAAGTTCGACATCTTCCGACGAAGAATTCGAGCGCGAGCGATTGCGGTTGCAGAATGTGATGATGTCGCTGGTTGAGCGCCGCTGACTCATCTAAGTTCGATCCAATGCCGAATCTGATCGACGGTCGCGCAATTGCCGAAAAAGTCTATGTCGATCTTCGGGGCGAACTAGCTGCGCTGAAATCAAAAGGTGTGACGCCCGGGCTGGCAGTGGTTTTGGTCGGCGATGATCCCGCCTCGCGTGCTTACGTTCGATCGAAAGACAAAATGAGCCGCGAGCTAGGGCTGCATTCCGTTAAGCTCGAACTGCCGGAATCGACGAGTCAGGCAGAATTACTGGCGCGCGTTGAAGACCTGAACCGTGATCCCGCGATTCACGGTATTCTGGTTCAATCGCCGCCGCCGAAACAAGTAGATGAGGCTGCGATCGTCCGGGCGCTCAATCCCGCGAAAGACGTCGATGGCTTTCATCCTCTGAATGTCGCCAAGCTCGCGATGGGCGATCCGACCGGATTTGTTCCATGCACACCGCTGGGCGTTCAACGTTTGCTTATCGAAAGCAAGATCGACATCGGCGGCGCGCACGTGGTCGTTCTCGGACGGAGTATGATTGTTGGAAAGCCGGTTGCGTTGTTGCTCATGCAAAAGGCGAAAGGTGGCGACGCGACGGTGACAGTCGTTCACTCGCGGAGCAAGAACCTCGAAGAGATTACGCGATCGGCAGACATTTTGATTGCTGCGATCGGTCGTGCGCATTTTGTGAAAGCCGGTCATGTTCGCGAAGGCGCCGTGGTCATCGACGTGGGAATCAATCGCGTTGAAGATAAAAGCGACAAGCGAGGTTATCGGCTGGTTGGCGATGTCGCGTTCGATGAAGTGGCGGAAAAGACAAGAGCAATCACACCAGTTCCCGGCGGCGTCGGTCCAATGACGATCGCGATGTTGATGTCGAACACGGTCAAGGCGGCCCGGCAATCAATCTGACGGTCTCTCATCTCCGAATTATCAGGTCAGAGAAAGTGGTAAAACGTCTCTCGATTGCGCGCGGTCAATTAAACTTGAATGCATTAAGCATTCAAGTTTCGATGGTAGGTCGGAGAGCTTGACTGCTTTAAGCATTCAAGTTTTTTTGGTAGTATTGACAATTTTTCGCGTTAGCCAGCGGAGAAGCGGTGCGCTAATAGGTGTCACGGCGATCAATTTCGAGGCAACTTGCGGATGTAGGACCGCTTCCCGTGCGAGTAAGTTGATCCACAATCGTCCGCGATAGATAGCGCGATGCGCGCGCGCGAACTCTTTGGTTGCCAATTGTCGATCTTCGCCACGGATGATTCTTACGATCGCGTTTGCAGCGAGTTCGCCGGAACGCAGCGCATAATAAATTCCGTCACCCGTAAATGGCTCGACGACGCGCGCGGCATCGCCAATAAAAAGTAAATTATCGTGCGCGGATGAAACTGGCACACGAGTGAGCGGAGTAATTGTGCGCCATTGTTGATTGCGTGGCAGTTTGAACTCGCGTTCGGCCCAGGTTCGAAGCGACGCGATCGTGGGCGGTGTCCCGACGAGACATAGATTCAACTCGCGTTCATTTACCTGCGCCTGACCAGAATAACCTTCAGGCAGTAACTGCAACACAACGCGATTTCCGAAGCCCGCCGGAAGCGGAATGTGCGCTTGCAACGCGACACGCTCACGCTCTGGGTGCGGTAGCAGATTGCAAAAGCGCGCCACGGTTGAATTGCGGCCGTCGGCTCCAACCAGAACGCGAGCGAGAAACGCGTCCCGGACGATGTCGATCTTCCAATCGTGGTCGCGTGTTCTGTGTAGCGCAACAACCGTCGATTCTTGATGAACCTGAGTTCCCAGTTCGCGGGCACGATTGAGCAGACGATCATCAAGAACGCTGCGCTTGATCGTAAGCATCCTGGCACCGCCGGTTGGGAGACTTGCCCGGACCGCGCTTCCGCCGATCGTGATGAAGTCCACTGCCTCTACCACCGCATGCGGCCAGTTGGACACGTCTTCGGCCAGGCCAAGTCGTTGCAATACAGGCAAGCAGGCTGGGTTGATGCAGTCGCCGCAGACTTTTTCGCGTGGAAATTTTTCACGCTCGAGCAAAACAGTTCGTAGTCCGGCAGCCGCACAGACTGCGGCGCAGGTCGAGCCAGCCGGGCCACCTCCGACAATTGCAACATCGACAATCTCCATCAGCAGTAGTTTCAATTGCGAGCGAGCCGCCTTCAACACTTGTGGCGTGCGATTAAAAGAGGAACGAGAGTCTGTCTATGAGCTGGTCGATTCCGATACTGCGTGTTGCCGGCATCCAGTTACGCATCCACATCACCTTCCTGTTGTTAATTCTCTGGGTGGCCATTGGCTCCGCGTCCGCGGCGATTTTTGTGCTGCTGTTGTTTTTGTGCGTGGTGTTGCACGAATTCGGTCACGCGCTGGCTGCGAAGACGTACGGCATCAATACCCCCGACATCACCTTGTTACCGATCGGCGGAGTCGCCCGTCTGGAACGAATTCCGGAAGAACCGAAACAGGAATTGGTGATCGCTGCAGCCGGACCGGCGGTGACTGCAATTATTGCATTGTCGCTGTTCGCAGTCATTGCGGCACGAGGCACGGTCGATCTCGGAACTCTCATTCACGGCAACGACTTGGTGCTGAGCATTTTCAGGCTCAATGTTTACCTGTTGTTGTTTAATCTGATTCCGGCGTTTCCAATGGACGGCGGCCGCGTGCTCCGCGCTTTGCTCGCAACACGGATGACTTATGCGCGAGCCACTCAGATCGCGGCAACAGTCGGCCAGGCGTTCGCTTTCCTTTTTGGAATTGTCGGCCTTTTTGGTATACCGGGACTGTATCCCCCAAATCCCTTTCTGATCTTCATCGCGCTTTTTGTTTATCTCGGCGCATCGCAGGAAGCTGGCCTCGCTCAAATGCGCGATGTCTCGCGCCGATTTCCCGTTTCCAGCGCGATGGTCCGTGAGTTTCGCACGCTTCCCGCGACGGCGACTTTACAGGACGCGGTCGATGCCTTGCTGGCGACGTCGCAACACGACTTTCCCGTGCTGGATGAAAGTGGAAATGTCGCGGGGATTTTAACCCGCCATGACTTGATCGCGGCGTTGCGCAAAGATGATCCAAACATTCGAGTCAGTGACGTGATGCGCCGTGACATCCCGACCGTGACGACTGGCACGCGATTCGAAGAAGCGTTCCGCATCATGCAGGAGTGCAATTGTCCGGCCGTGCCGGTGCTCGACGGCATGAAACGTCTGGTCGGTTTGCTCACGCCTGAAAACGTGAGCGAGTTGATGATGGTGCAGTCGGCGCTGCCTCGACGGGGTGCGGCGTAAGGTGGATAGGCCGCTCGGCCGCCATTTTTAACATCGAGCAACGGACTGCTCGATCCACCAGATTGTCGATCTGACCCTGGCCGCGTACAATTATCCATCTTTCATGGCCGTTTTACGCAAAGAAAAGCCGGATCTGCAGAAGAAAGTGCACGAAGTGCCGCACAAACCGGGTGTGTACCTCATGCGCGACCGGTTTAACCGCGTGATTTATGTGGGGAAGGCCCGCGACCTAAAAAAACGGGTGAGTTCGTATTTTTTGCCCTCGAAATTGGCGCAAGCCGATCTGAAAACACGCGCGCTGCTCGAGGCGACGTGGGATTTCGAAACGCACGTCGTTCGCAGCGAAGCCGAGTCGGTTTTGCTCGAAGGCAAGCTGATCAAGGAATACCGGCCGCGATACAACGTTTCGTTTCGCGACGACAAACGCTTCCTGCTGGTGAAGGTCGATCTGTCGGAGGAATGGCCACGGTTTCGCCTGACGCGTCTCAAGAAAAACGACAGCTCGCGGTATTTTGGACCATTTGCTGCAGCAGGCGCGCTACGCCAAACGCTCAATTTGATGCGAAAGAAATTTGGCGTGCTCACGTTTGGTCGCGGTGCGCCGAGCGAACGCGAACTGAAGTCTTCGACGTATCAAGTGCCGGTGCGGTTGAGCGAAATCACCGCGGAGCGATATCGCGAACGGGTGGCCCAGGCGTGCGAGTTTCTGGAAGGCCAATCGCGCGAAATGATCGAATTGTTGGACGAGGAGATGCGCAAGGCCGCTGAGAAAATGGATTTCGAAAAAGCGGCCGAGCTGCGAAACATGATTAACGACGTTCGGCAGACGACGAGATCGACGCGACGTTTCACGCGGGGAACTCTGCCGAGCGCCATCGATCCAATGGCCGATGTTCAGGCGTTAGGTGAAGCGCTGCACTTGCCACGGCTGCCGGTCGTAATGGAGTGCTTCGACATCTCCAATATTTCCACGACTCACGTCGTCGCCTCGATGGTCTGTTTTCGCGACGGTGTGCCGGACAAGAATTGCTATCGGCGATACCGGGTCCGGACGGTCGAGGGCCAGGATGATTTCGCCAGCATGGCAGAAGTGGTGAGAAGACGGTATTCACGAGTGTTGCTGCAAATTTCGGAAACCGGAAATCGGAAACCGGAAAGAGCGGACGAACACCACGTTGTCGATTTATCACCTGAGCATTCGCAAGAGAATGCTTTCGACACTGCGCGTCGCATTGAAACCTATCCGGTGTCCGGTATCCGAAATCCGCAATTTGTTCCCGTTCGTTTGCCGGACTTGATCATCGTGGACGGCGGCAAGGGCCAACTTTCATCGGCGTGTCGCGAGTTGCAACGCCTTGGTCTTCATGATTTGCCAATCATCGGTCTGGCCAAAGAACATGAGGAAATCTATCGGCCTGGACGGGCCATGCCGCTTCAGTTGCCCGTGGATTCCGGCGCGCTTCACTTACTTCAACGAATCCGCGATGAAGCGCACCGGTTTGCGAACGCTTATCATCAATTGCTGCTCAAGAAGCGAATCGACGAAAGCATTTTGGACGATTGTCCGGGCGTGAGTCAGAACCGGAAAAATCTGCTGCTGCGAAAATTTGGCTCAGTCAATCGTCTGCGCAAAGCGAGCGTCGAACAGATCGCCGCGACAGAAGGAATCGGGCAAAAACTCGCGGAGGAAGTGCGCCGATTTCTGCAGCGGCATTGACGCGAGCGATCAGCGTCCGAAGATGTCGATCTTGCGATGAAGGGTTGGGCCTTAATTTTCCTCGCGCAGTGTGCTTCGGGACTTATTCTCGCGCAGAATCTCGCGCCGTGCGCGACGCCAAACCCTAGCCTGCCTCCGACTGGCGACGAAGAGACGATCATCCCGACATTTGAGACCCAAAAGCTTGCGCGTACCTACATCCTCGACATCCCGGCGCCGCGCGGGCAAATCACAGATCGAACCGGCCTGCCACTCGCTCAAAACAAGGTCAGCTACAATCTCGCAATCAGTTTTCCGACCCCGCTGGATTTCACGGATGCCAAAGCAGTCGCGTTTGCGCGGGAAAAGATCGAGAAGGCGGCAAAATTGACCGGACGGTCGATCAAAATTTCCGACGACGCGATTCTGCGTCACTATCGCAACCGCGGCATCATGCCGCTGGTCATCGCGCAGAACCTGAGTCAATCGGAATACGAAGCGGTTAAAGACCGCGCGAAGGATTCGCTCGTTGTCCGGCCGGTTTACGTTCGGATCTATCCCAACGGCAAATTGGCCGGCCACATTATCGGCTATACCGGAAAGACAGGCCGCAACCTCGACGGAATCATCGACAATCACGAAACCCTCTGGCCGGAAACGGAGGGACGGGACGGGCTCGAGCAAACGTTCAACGAACTCCTCACTGGCAAACACGGCGAATACAAACTGACCTTCGACAAGGACGGCCGAAAAACCTCCGAGAAGTTGATCAAGCCCGCCGTGCCGGGGAACAACATCGTTACCACCTTGGACCTGCGGCTTCAGGAGCTGGCCGAAAAGGCGTTAGCGGCGAGGGCAAAACGCGGCGCGATCGTGATTGTCGATCCGACCGACGGGGACATTCTGGCGATGGCTTCAATGCCGGCCTACGACCCGAACGCTTTCGTCCCATCGATCTCCGCGGAGAAATTCAAACAATTGCAGGACGATCCGAACATTCCGCTCTTGGCGCGCGCATTTCGCTCGTCTTATCCGCCGGGTTCGACGTTCAAAGTCGCGGTCGGCATTGCTGCGCTCGAGACTGGCGCGGTCCACTCCGAGGATCTTTATCAATGCCTGCCTGCGATCCAGATTGGCAATCTGACGTTTCACAATTGGAAAAAGGGAGACCAAGGCGCGCAGAATTTTGTCCAGGCGCTCACCGAATCATGTGACACGTGGTTCTATCAGGTAGGAATCAAGACGGGTGCGGAGCCAATCATCGACTGGGCACTCAAGCTTGGCTTTGGCGCGAAGTGCGGCATTCCGTTGCGCGGCGAAGCGGAAGGGCGCATTCCAAACGACGACTACATGAAGGCGACGCATGGCCGCAAAATTCTGAACGGCGACATTGCGAACCTGTCGATCGGGCAGGGCGACACCCAGGTGACGCCGCTGCAAATGGCGCAGGCGATGGCGATCATTGCCAATGGCGGCAAGTTTTATCAAACGCGACTGGTCCGCCAGGTGCAATCGGTCGATCAACAAATTGTTACCGCTTACGAGTTGCGCGAAAAACGCACCCTGGATGTTTCCAAGGCGACCATGAACGAAGTTCGCGAGGGGATGATCGATGTCGTCAACGGGCCAAACGGCACCGGCCACGAGGCGGAGTTGGATGGTGTTGAAGTCGCGGGCAAGACAGGTACCGCGCAATGGGGTCCGAAAAACAAGGAACGGACGGCTGCATGGTTTGCTGGATTTTTGCCGGCAGACCAGCCGCGCTACGCGTTTTCCGCGGTCTACGAAGGTGACGTCGGAAGCAAAGTTCACGGCGGCACTACCGCCGCACCGATGATCGCCGATATTTTCAAAGAAATTTACAAGGCGCCGGAAACAGGCAATCGTGGCCGGCGCGAATCGAGTCAGCAGGTTCGCCGTGCCCAACCAGTCGAAGAAGACGCGTCGGATTAGGCAACGGCGGTTTCTTTCGGCAGCTCCATTGAAACTCGCTCGATTCCCATCTCGCTCGCCGCTACCCATCGCGGCTTTACCTTCTATGTCGCTGCTCCCACCAGCTCCATTGTTCCCTTGAACTTCGGTTCGTCAGGTTCGAGACCGAAGTTTTCGGAAAAGAGATTATCGATTCTGCTGAGGTCTTCGTGTGTCAGCGGTGGACAATCGGACGCCCTGGCGAATTCAACGAGCTGTTCTTCGTTGTAAATGTTCGGCAAGGTCGATGCGACCCGCTCATCTGCCAGCAACCAGAGGAGCGCCGCTTGTCCAAGCGTGCGCTCGGCATTTTCGAGGAACCGTAACTTGTCGATCTTCTTTACTCCGTTGAGCAACCAACTGCGTGGACGATGACTCCGATGATCGGTCGGTGGAAAAACCGTGTCGGCGGTGTATTTGCCTTCGAGCATTCCGGACGAATGCGTTACCCGAATCAGGAACATTGTGTCCTTGCCTGATTCGGTCGCGGCGTCCTGCATCGCGCGACCGGGATGCTGCTCGAGCATGTTGTAGATGTGCTGAATGCTCGTGACGTCGCGTTCCCGAATGCAATTCACTCCTTCGTAAAGCCAGCCGATCGCCGGGCCGAGCGCGATGCCATAATAACGAATTTTTCCGGACGCCTTCAGCTTATCAAGCGCGTTCCAGAGGGCATCATCGTAAACCTGTTCCATCCGGATGTTGTGCAGCTGTAGTAAATCGATGTGATCGGTCCTTAATCGCTTCAGCGCCGCGCCGGTTGCGCGCTCAATCGCGTCCGGCGAAAAATCCTGCGGAATTTCGCGCTGACCCCTGCCGCGCGCTGCGCCGTAATTTAGGAAATCATAGCCGACCTTGGTCGCGATCACGATCTCGTCGCGCTGTTTCGGAAACGCTTTTGCAATCAACTCTTCGCTCAGACCGTTTCCGTAGGTGTCGGCGGCGTCGAACAGAGTCACGCCCAGGTCGAACGCCTTGTGCATCAGCCCGATCGCTTCGCCTTCGGTAAAGTTTCCCCACCAACCGGTCGACACCGTCCACAACCCGAAGCCGACTTCGCTGACGGTCAGGTCGGTGTTCTTGCAAGTCCGGAATTTCATCGCCACGAGAATCTAACCGCAGAGGTCGCGGAGGTCACGGAGGAAGAATCAAGAATCTGTTCTCTGTAGTCTCTGCGTTCCCTGTGGTTTAGTTGATAGCCGTGACCAGTCGCCCAGAGACCGCATTGCTCATTGTGGGCCATGGATCGACGGTGAATCCGGATTCGAGTGCGCCGACTCTCTCTCACGCGATAGAAATCCGGCGTCGAAATATTTTTGTCGACGTCCAGTGCGCGTTTTGGAAGGAGGAACCGAGTTTACGCGACGCCCGTTTTTTGTTCGATCCGGGAAAGGTTCGTGAGGTTTGCGTTGTGCCGAACTTCATCAGCGAAGGTTACTTCACGCAGGCGGTCATCCCGCGGGAGCTTGAGCTAAATGGCAAGGTCACCAGGCGTTCGGATGGGCAAACTTGGTATTATGCCGACCCGGTTGGCAATCATCCCCTGATGACAGATTTGCTGGTGGAACGGGCGCGGGAAATTGCCCCGGACATTCCGGAGAACGCGACCAGTTTACTGATCGTTGCGCACGGAACGGACTTGAACGAAAACAGCGCGGTGGCGGCGAAGCGAGAAGCTGAAAAAATCCGGGCGCTCGGCCGTTATGCAAACGTGCTCAACGTTTACATGGAGGAATTTCCGATGGTTTCTGACTGGAGAGTCCTAACCAGCACGCCAAACGTGGTGGTGGTTCCGTTTTTCATTTCAGACGGGCTTCATAGCTATCAAGACATTCCAGTGTTGCTCGGAATCCAGGAAAAAGGGTCGGCATCTAATAGGCGGAAAGGTGGCGAGGTGTTTCGACGCCGGCCCTACCAGGTCGATGATCGGGCTCTCTTTTACGCGAGCTCAATCGGCACCGATCCACGAGTGGCCGAAATCATCATCGAACTCGCAACCAGCGCTAGGGAACAAACAAGCCCTTAAGGCTCGCCAATTATCCGGTCGGCCAGGTCGTCCGCAATTTTAACAGCGGAAGAAAAGTTGCGCGCGCGCCCGGGCTCGCAATCTTTCCTGACCTACTGAAGCCGTCATGCATACCGACACGCTAAAAAAACTCCAGGATATCGGGGCCTACGTTCTGGCCAGCGGCTGCACGAAAAGGAGTGTCAAGCAGGTCGCGGAGATGATTCGGGCAGCGCGCGACTATCGGTTCATTGCCATCTACAAAATTGTGAAGAACGAGTTTGTGATCTTGGCGGGCACCGGCAACGAACCGCCGGCTTACCCCCGTTTCCCAACCAGCCAGGGATTGTGCGGCGCCGCGCTGGAATCGGGCAAACCAATCGTGGTCGGCGATGTTCACAAGGACAAACGCTACCTGCCGACTTTTCACACGACGCGATCCGAGATCATCGTTCCAATGCGGAGCGAAAGCCGGCACATCGTCGGCATGCTCGATGCCGAAAGCGACAAAGTGAATGCGTTCGGTGAAGAAGACCGACAATTTCTAGAGCGCTCGGCCGGACTGATCGCACACTGTCTGGCTTAGCTGGCGCAATGCCGGATTCGACCGAGACAACCCTGGCGGAGGCGTTGGGCGACAGCAAGTCGATCGGCCAAGTTCTCATTCGAGGAACCGACGACGGGGGATTTATCCTTTCCCATCGCGATGACCAATCGAGCAAGAAAGGGCAGATTTTTCGGAAATCAGAGGACGCAGTCGAAATTGCTCGATACGACGATGCGGGCAATTATCGACCCTTGAAAACTGCGCCGAATCTCCGGCACGGCTGGCGACTGGAAGTTGCGGGTCTTGGTGAGTTGCGGCGCGCTCTCGATTTTCTTTATCCAGGGAGACTGGGGATGCTGGCGGCGGGGCAGGCAAATCGTCTGACGACGACGGCACTCCGCGACACGTTGAATCGACAATCGGGAATGTATCGCGTTGCCGCGAAAATTACGGACGAACAGATCGACGATGTGGTTGGAAGCTTTTGCAAATCAGACGGCGGCTGTTTGCGTTCGATCCTCTGGAAACGCGACGCCCGTGGCGGAAGTCCGTCAGCGAAATTGCCGCCGGAGAAATTTTGTCCGGAGCACGATCAAACCGGCCGTGGCGAGCGGGCGATTCCGTTGCTTTGTCGGGAAGCGTGTAATTTGCTTGTGGCCGAATGCCGCCGAGTGGTCAAAGGCGAAACGGGCGAATGATCATCCGGGCGGGAGTCGTTGTGACCATGGATGGTCCGCCGATCGACAATGGCGCGGTGGTGATTTTAGGGGACCGTATTGTCGATGTTGGAACGTTTCCCGAGATCAGTGGAAAACACTCGCGCGAGGAAGTTTTCGATCTGAGCGAGCAAGTGCTGCTGCCCGGCCTGATCAACGCGCACTGCCACCTCGATTACACTTGCCTGCGCGGCAAGATCCCGCGGCAGAAATCGTTCACGGATTGGATCCGGGCGATCAACGCGGAGAAAGAAAATCTTTCGGTGGAAAATTATGTCGCGTCGATCAACGACGGCTTTTCGGAAGCACAGCGGTTCGGCACAACGACGATTGCAAACCTGACCGCGTTTCCTGAATTGGTTTCGCGTATTGAACCGCCGATTCGAACCTGTTGGTTCGCCGAGTTGATCGACGTGCGCAATCCCAGCCGCGCAAGAGAGATTTTGGATTCTGCGGTTGACCAATTAACATCGCAAAAGCATTGGGGACTCGCACCGCACACGCCGTTTACAGCTTCGCCAACTCTATATCGGCTGTGCGACGAGATCGCGAAGCGCGATAACATTTTGCTGACGACGCATCTCGCCGAATCACGCGAAGAGATGTCGATGTTCCGGGATGCGAGCGGAACGCTTTATGATTTCCTGAAAGAAATCGGGAGAGATATGAGCGATTGCGACGGGACGACGCCAGTCAATTGCTTCCTAGGTAGGGGCGGTTCACCGAATCGCTCGCAACCGCCCGTTCGGCCCGGACCGATTGAGGGCAATCGCCGCTACCTGGTCACGCACTTGAATGAGCTTAGCGAGAATGACTTCTTTTCTTTGCGGACATCGGCTGACAATTTCTCGATCGTGCATTGTCCGCGCAGTCACCAGTATTTCGGACATTCGCCCTTTCAGTTCGAAAAGCTCCGTGGGCTCGGATTCAACATTTGTCTCGGAACGGACAGTTTGGCGAGCAATGAGGATCTGAGTCTCTTCGCGGAGATGCGCGCGTCTCAACAAGAGTTTCCCGGCGTTTCGCCGGAAGAGATTTTGAAAATGGTAACCGTGAATCCCGCGCGCGCATTGGGCCGGGAAAACGCGCTCGGGCAGATTCGGACAAATTTTTTAGCGGACCTGATCGCACTTCCTCTCACTGGATCGACATTCGCAATCGACGGAATCCTCGCCTTCGATGGACTGGTTGGCTGGTCGATGATTGGCGGCAGGGTTTCGGCCTAACCAAGCAAAATTCTCAAAATCGCTTTCTTTTTCTCAAAACTGAAATATTCTCCGCGCTGAGATTTCCCATGGCTAAAATCGTAATCATCGATGACGAACCCGCGATGGTAGAAGTGATTGTTACTCTCTGTCGCGAAAAAGGACACCAGGTTTTCCCGTTCAACGCGCCGTCGAAGGCGATCGAGCAACTCGACGCCATTCAACCCGAAGTGTTGATTACCGATATCAAGATGGAATCGATGAACGGCTTTGATGTATTGCGGCACGTTCGCGAGCATCAACGCCAAACGTCGGTCATTCTGATCACCGCTTTTGGATCGGCAGAGACCGCGGTGCAGGCGATGAAGATGGGTGCGCGAGATTACATTCTGAAGCCGTTCAAAATCGACGAGCTGCAAACGCGCATCCAAATGGCGCTCGATTATCAGGCGGCGGTCGGCGAGGTCACGTATCTCCGCAAAGAGCTCAAAGAGAAACACAAGCTCGAGAATATCATCGGCACGAGCGGCAAGATGCAGCACGTTTACAATTTGATCAGCAAAGTCGCCGATACCGATAGCACGGTGCTAATCGTCGGAGAAAGCGGCACTGGAAAGGAACTGGTCGCGCGCGGACTGCATTTCAATAGCAATCGGCAGCATCATCCCTTTGTGGCGATCAATTGCAGCGCGTTGCCGGAGAATTTGCTTGAGTCGGAATTGTTCGGTCACAAGAAGGGATCGTTTACCGGCGCAGTCGCAGATAAACGCGGCCTGTTTGAGGAAGCCAATCTGGGAACAATTTTCCTTGATGAAGTGAACTCAATGGCGCCGCAGTTGCAGACCAAACTTCTTCGTGTCTTGCAGGAGCGCGAAGTCCGTCGCGTCGGTGACAACAAGAGTTCGCCGGTCAACGTCCGCGTGATCGGCGCCACTAACGAGCGGCTTCAACCGAAACTCAAGGACGGAACGTTCCGCGAAGATTTGTATTACCGGCTCGCAGTTATTCCGATGGAGATCCCGGCTTTGCGCGAGCGTCTCGAAGACGTGCCGTTGCTAGTGAATCATTTCTTGCAAAAACAGGCGAGCGCGACCGGAGGCGAGCCGAAAAAGATCGATTCCGTGGCAGTCGATATTCTGTGCAACTATCATTATCCCGGAAACGTCCGCGAATTGGAGAATGCGATCGAGCGCGCGTGCGCGTTGTGTGAAAACGATCTGATTCTACCGGCGGACCTGCCTCCGCACATCGTGGATCACGCTCACGACAGTAAGATCGACCAAGCGATCGCGAATATGCCTGTAGGACAGACGCTGGACGACTTCGTGCAGCAGCAGGAGCGCAACTACATCGAAGCCACGCTTCAGCACTGCGACGGTTCGCGGGAAAAAGCAGCCAACATGCTTGGAATCAGCATGGCCACGCTTTATCGGAAGATCGAGCCGAAGAAGAAATAGCTCTTTTTGTCTAGCCCCGCTTGCTGAAGATTTTCAATTCTTCGGCAGCCTGCTGCATCTCCTCCAGTTGCCGAAGCGTTGTTTCCTGCCTTTTCAGCACGTCGTCATTAGTCGACTTGATTCGTTCCAACGTTTGGATGGCGACCTGAACCGCAGCGGCATTCTGTGCCATCGTTGCGGCTTGGCTTGTCGTGCTCGCGGTTGAGGCGCTAATCGCATTGTTTGTCGCAGACTGCACTATGATCGGTTGCGATTGTCCTTTAACGAACGGAATAATCGCGAGTAGCGAACACGTCGCAGTCAACGAAAGAAAAAGAAGTCGGGATTTTGTCATGGCTTTTGGGCTGGAGGAGGTGGCCGTGGAACCGGCACATTACTCCCGGGTGGTGGTGCTAGGTGCGGTCCGCCGGACCGGCTCATATAGATGCGGGCAACCCGAATGGCTTCAGCAAGGTCACTTACCTTGGTTTCGATTTTGCCTTCATTGTCGACGAGCTGGGCTTGTTTAGCAGTGAGTTCCTTTACCGCCTTGAGAAGTTGGTCGTTTTCAGTGTCGGTCGTCTGCGCAGTCAAAGGTACAGCCGCAAGAACACTCACCATTAGTATCGATTGAATAATCGTTCTCATTAATCGCTTCGGTGACCAAAAATTCTCGCCACCCGCAGGCTCTCTCCGATCGTAGTCAGTTTTTCTTCGACCTTGCCTTGATTGGCCGCGATCTGTTCCTGTTGCGCCGCGACTTCTTTGGTTAATCTCAAAAGGACGTCATTCGGTGTTGGAATCTGAGCGACACTGGAAGAAAGGCCGGCGGTGATCGCGCAAAGGAGTAGTGGAAAGAGAATGTGTCTCATTTCGGACGGGCCCGATTCAAATTAGCAATTCGTGTTCCAAAAATCCCTGTTCAGAGCGAATTTAGAGGACTATGCACTTCACAAAGGCGATACGCCTTGAGACCGTAGGGACATGAATACTCTTTCCAAGTTTATCGTTTCCCTATCCGCGCTGATTGCTTCGGTCTCGTTAGCTTGGATCGCCTTTACCGTGGATCAGCTTTGCAAGCCCTCACCATTTCATCAAAACGGCATCCATGTAAGTGTCGATCACAGCGGCACAGTGGAATTAACCAGCGGAATGGGCGGCTTTTCAATTAGCCACGATTAACGCCGTTTCTTCCAAGAAAATGGAAAAAACATTATCGGGAAATCGGCCCGAAGGCCGGATTTGACAGTTCCCTTCGATGGTCAAAACGTCGTTGAGTGCCAAATATCAACTTCCCGGCAAGCGGCGAAATAACGCTTCCAACTAAGTATCACGGCAAGGTGACGCTTTCTCGTTCGAAATGGGAAAGGATATGCTCTGAACCAGAACGTCAGTATTATTCTCTCAACGGAGAGAAGGTAGCGACGACACTGGTCGCGCCCGATTTGGTCAAACAGCACGCGACAAACGACAATCAGTTTATATACTATAAACGGTTCACCACCATGCAGTTACAGGCTGGACTTGAACCTGCTGCAATACCCCCGATATATTTCGCTGTTATAATTGATGCGAACACTAGTAGAGTTTGTACTGTCTATCCTACGCCAAAGATAAAGCCGGGCAGATCGTTCACACCGCCAAAATGATGTTCTTCTGGAGGAAAAAACCTAACCCCGAGTCCGAGCCAGTACAGGGCTCGATGAACATAGATTTCTCCGAGTCATACGATCCGGAGGAGGACATTTATTATGTCACCTTCAAGACGGGAGAACCTTCTATAGTCGCGGAAATGGAGGACAACCTTCTTGTAGAAGTGGGGATGTTTACCGGCATGCCGACAGGCTTTCGAATCCTTAATTTCAAAAAGGCGGATATCCCAGGCCTTCTAATTGAAAAGGCTGTGAATGCCGCCGATGCCTTATTTGAATCGGCCAAGAGTAGATTCGAATCCGATTCTGACATTCGCGAAACTCAATTTGAAGAGTCTCTCAAGAAAGTTTTAGCGTAAGTCGCCTAACGCCGTTTCTTCCGATTCGCCCGCTTGGCCTTCTTCCCGCTTGGCGGCGGCGATAACCTGACGAGCCGCTTCATCGCTTCGTCGAACGATATAGGCTGCTTTAAGACGACAACCTTGGCCTTCGGCATGAGCGGATATTACCTGCCTGTGATGGTTTGACAACTGGCTGAGATTAGGTTCAATTATGCCGTCCATTGAAAGTAACGATTGGACCTGTTACCCATAATGATTGTCTAATAACGGAGTAGATTGCCATGAAAGATTTGAAGGACTTAAGCCCGCCGCTGATCGTTGCTTGGTTTCGTAGCCAAGCAAAACGCTTCAATGATATGGCTGATTTCGTTGAAGCAACATTTGAAGTGAAGATGCCAAAATTGCCGGATACGACGATTACTGACACCGATGAACCCACTCCCGCGAATATCCGTAGGGTCGTTGAAAAAGAGGGGCATCGGATCTCTGACTTGGCGAAACGATTTAACAAACTGCCGAGCGAAATCGAG
>DATMOU010000005.1:0-9017 GCA_035568035.1 Chthoniobacterales bacterium
CGTAGCGTCTGCGAACGGAAGGTTTTGCGCATCACCTTCGCGAAATTCGATTCCTGGAAACATGCGTTTCGCAATCGCGATCATTTCCGTCGAAAAATCGAGACCAACCGGTTTTGCGCCGCGTTCAGCGGCCGCGGCCGATACGTAACCAGGCCCGCAGCCAACATCGAGGACCGACATCTTCGCGGAAACCCTGGCCGCGTCGAGCAGGGGCCGGATGAACTGGCGCGTCGAGGTCGACCAGGTGGAATCGTATTTGTCAGCGACGCGTTCCCACCCTTCGTGTTCGAATTCGGTGAAAGCATCGTTCATGGCCTAAATCTAGAAGCAGATTTTGACAGAACGAACAGAATTAGCGGAATTTGTTCCGATAAATGACCGATAAGGAACGAGCGTTGTTGCAACAGCTGGATAAGGTTGTTCAGGCGGAGGACGTCCGCTCACAGATTCTACCGATCGTAACACGCGTCCGCGAAGATCTTGCGCGGAAACCGAATGCTCTGATGACCTGGGAGCCGATTGGGCTCGAGATCTTCGGCGAGAACTTGCCGCCGGCGATCCAGTCAGGTTGGATCTTTGTTCTTCGCGCCGGCGCCGACACTGGCGCCGAACGTCACCCGAACAGTCACCAAAGAATGATGACCTTTGCCGGAACCGGCGACGTGAAAATTGATGCCAAAGGAACCCCAAACGAAGTGGAGATGGAATCTGAGATCGCCTGGCGTTCGCACATTTTGGTGAGCGACCCGGGCGAGGCGCTGGAGCGCCGCTGGATTTCAATCCCTAAAAATATCTGGCATCGGCCGGTGATTCCGAAGGATGGGGATTGGATCGTCGTTTCGTTCCATACCGTTTCTGCGACCGAACTGATCGAGGAACGGCCCGGCGCGAAACTAATGTTATACGAAAGCGAACGAAAGGCGGGCAATCAGCCAACCTCTTGAGAACCACGTTTCGGAAAGATCAATGCCGCGACGATGCCAACCAGCAGGAAGCCAAGGATCTGAGTAATCATCTGACCGAGCGTGAAATCCTTGGGGAAACCGTACCAGTTGGCGTAAGGAACGTTGGTGGTGATGGCTGCGAGGATCCCCGCCGTCAGGACGAAGCCGATCTTGCCGCCAAAACCGTTGATGCGGGTTTGGGCGAGAAGGAAAACAGCCAGGAGCGCCTCGGCAACGTCGGTCACAAACTGCTCGATCAGCCGTTTGGGAAAGTTGAAAATGCGCTTCGGACGATAAATCAGGACGCCGCCAGCGCCCGCGGCCATTTGTTCTTCCATCTTTTTCATAGCGGCCTTTTTTTCCTCTCCGGACGCGCCCGGGGTCATGCCTCCGCTCGGAAAAATATAGAATCCGCTATTGTCACCGAGATTAGTTTGAAGGGCGCCGGTCACGGCGTCTTCGTTCGTCATTACGCGGACTCCCATGTTGCCGAGCGGCAGTAAATCGTGTGCAACGAAATTCCAGATAAACAAAACTACACCGCCCACAATTCCAGCTATAAGAATGCGAGTGCTCATAGTCGAAAGGATGAAGGATTGGGGCTGAAGGATGAAGCACAAAATGCAACCAAATTGATGCGATTTAATGCTTGCTCTGCCTCGGCAGGATCGACATTCTCGCCTTCGTTCAGCTTATCCAACTCCATATGAAAACATCTCTTGTGACTTTTATCACCGCGCTGGCGACGGTCGCGTTCCTGAGTTCCTGCGCGCAGAAGAAGGAAGAGCCAATGGCCACTTCGTCTGCTACTACTCACGCTGCGTCGACGACCAAGAAGAGCTCGACCAAGAAGACGTCGACCGCGTCGGCCGAAGCCTCGCCGGCTGCGAAGAAGAAGACGACCGCGAAGAAGGCGGAAGCGTCTCCTTCTCCTTCCGAATCGGCTTCACCTTCGCCGACTCCTTAATTTAACAGCGCAGAATCTAAAAAGGCGGACGAGAAGTCAGACCGCAAAGCTTTCGCCGCACGAACAGTGCGCGACGGCGTTTGGGTTGGTGACTTTGAATCCGCCTTTTTGCAGGTCCTCGCTGTAATCGAGGACTGAGCCACTCACGAAGAGCGCGCTTTTCGGATCGACCACGATGCGAACGCTCGAGGTCGGAACGAGAATGTCGCGCTCTTTTGGCCCGTCGACCAAATCCATGGCGTACTGCAGGCCCGAACAACCGCCGCCAACCACAGCCAGCCGAAGCGCGCCGCTTGGGTTTCCCTTTTGCTGAAGCAGGGACGCGAGCTTGTTCGCAGCCTTTTCGGTGACGCGAATCAACTTCTCGTTTCCGACTTTGTAATTAGGAGTGGCTGCTTCAGTGCTCATCAGAAAATTGAATCAGGAAGCCAGGAAAGCAGGAATTTTCGTTTCAATTTTTCCTGGATTGAAACTCGCGCGACCTCCCGTCGCGCTCGCTGCTACCCTCGCAGCTTTACCTTCTATGTCGCTCGCCCCACTCGCTCCATTCCTGGTTTCCAGATTAAAACGATTCTCCTCCGCGATCGTCGCAACGTCGGCAATCGTCGAGACCTGCGAGAATTTTTCGCGCAAACGCTTCGCTTCCGGCATCGATTTCGAATACGCCATCAAACGCGCCCGCATCGAACGGATGGCCGGTTCTTCGACTCCCCAGTTCTGGACGTGCAGCTGGCAATGCCGCAAGATTAGCTTCCAACGTTCCTCCAGCGTCGGCGGACCGACCATTCTTCCATCGGCAAGATACGCTTTCGTCTCGCGGAAAATCCACGGCGCGTTCATCGCCGCGCGACCGATCATTGCTCCGGCAATTCCGATTTCGCATTTACGTTTCGCCACGTCGCTGGCGCTGGCGAGGTCGCCATTGCCAATCACCGGAATCGAAACGGCCGCGGCGACTTCACCGATTACGTTCCAGTCGGCCGCCCCGGAATAACCCTGGGCGCGCGTCCGACCGTGTACGGTCAGGGCGCTGATTCCACATTCCTCAAGAACTTTGGCCACACGAACGGCGTTCACGGAATCTGCGTCCCAGCCGATGCGGATTTTCGCCGTCGCCGGCAAGGGCGCAATTGCGCGGGCAACTGATCCTGCCACGTTTGAGAGGGTTGGACAATCTTTCAGCAACGCTGAGCCGCCGTTCTTGCAGACCACTTTATTGACCGGGCAACCGAAGTTCAGATCGACAAAGTCCGGACGGACCCAATCGACAACTTGTTTCGCAGCCTCTGCCATGTGGGCGGCGTCAGCCCCGAAGAGTTGGACGCCGATCGGCCGCTCGATTTCATCAAAGTCGAGATATTCATGGGTGCGCTCGTTGCGCCGGAAAATTCCCTCCGCTGAAACAAATTCAGTCGTAAGCACATCCGCACCGTATTCTTTGCAAAGCTGGCGGAAAATTTTGTCCGACACACCCGCCATCGGCGCGAGGAAAAGCGGAAACTGACTTTGAAACCAGGGGAGGGTCATTTTGTGGGTTCTATTGTGTCACAGAATCGTGCACTCTGCAGGTGGATCGAAATCTCCGAGCTCGATGCCAAATTTGGCGGCGAAGCCGCATTATTCATGGCAGCGTCCGCGGAGCGGCCGATCCACCTTAAGCCGCACTCTTCAGCAATTGGGCGACTTCATTCTGGACCGACTCCAGCTCGTCCAGCCGCAAGCCAGGATCCGGCACGATGAAAACGTCGCCGGTAGCGCCGTGCTCATATATTAAGAGGCGACCCTTTTCGGCGTTCTCGGTCTTGATTTGTTTGAGAACGCGTTTCCGCTCGAGCATCGCGGCCAAGACGTAACAGGCATTGGCCGGCGGATTCTCCGAACCGATCAGACGCCGAAACAGTTGCTCGGCATTCTCCTTGGCCAGCGGCTCCGGATTTTCCGGCAACGGCTCGTAGCGCGTTTTCCAAAATGAAAACGGCTGGATGTTTTCGTTCCGGGTTTTCCACCCTTCCTCGCTCAAGTCCTCGCGGCGAAAACCTCCGGTGTCCCGAAAGAGCAAGGTGTAAAAATACTCGCCCGCCTCGAATGGCCGCTGGGTTACCGCGCACGCGTCGGCCCGGGTCTTGATCGCCCAATCGTTCGGCAACGGGTTCATCGAGAAAATATACGTCGGGCTGTCGCGAGTTGAAAGCGCGGCGCTTCGCGGTTAGTCGCCCGCAAATAAAGCAGGTAGAGCCCGATGATTGTGAAAATCAGGTTGGGCGTCCAGGCGGCGACGATCGGCGAAATGCGGTCGCCTTCACCGAGAGCGAGGAAAAGGTGGGTGAGAAAGTTCATTGAGAAAACAAGAACGACCGCGCTGGCGACGCTGGCCAGCACGCCTCGACGCGAATAACCGATTCCGAGCGGCGCAGCGATGCAAACCACTACCAGGCAGGTCCACGGCAACGCGATTCGATAATGCAGATGGGTGCGAAACGGCGCGAGCAGCGCAATCGGGAAATCGGAATTGAAGTGCAGATACTCACGCAGCTCGGGAAAACTTAGATACTCCGCGCGCTCGTTGGCGCTGCCGAGACGAAACGGCGTTTCGGTCCAATGTTCGACTTTGAGGGAGGGCAGCGTTTTTTCGTCAATAATATTTCCGGCGATGTCGTAGTGGACAACCTTCACCTCCTCGAGGTCCCACGTTTTCGTCTTGGGATCATAAATCGCGCGCGCAGCCAGATAGTTTTCGACAATGTTGTCGTTCGCGTCCTGTTGCAGCACCTGGACATTATTGAAGAGATCGTGCCCGGGACGAAAACTTTGGATGAACCAGGTCCGAAGATCGGTGCGATTGCGAAAGATTTGCCCCAGGACGTTGACCTGATGGGCGCGCGCGGTGGCGATAAAATTCTTCTTCGCCATTTCGGCGTGTGGAGCGAGCTCATAATTGAGCGCGAGACTGGCCCCGACCGTGACCAAACCCATCCCAATCAAGGGGGCGAGCACGCGCGGGATACTCACCCCGGCCGTCAGCATCGAAACAATCTCGTTCGCGCGGGACATTCGTCCGAGGCAAAAAAGCAGTGCCAGCAGCAGCGACACCGGCAGCAGGATTATGAAAACTTCCGGCAGCTGGGTCAGGTAATAGCGAACGGTCAGCGCAAATCCGAAATTTTCGTCGATGAAGGTTGAGATGTTGTCGCTAACGTCGAAGATCAGCCAGATCGAGAGAAAGCCTGCGATGCAATAGATGTAGACCTGCAAAAAATTGCGAACGACGTAGCGATCGAGCAGGCGCATGGGCAAAGCGTAATAGGTGGTGTTCAGGTTAGCGCAATTCGCGAGGGTTCGCATCCGTGTCGCTCAGGCGAAACCCCAAATCCCAAACAAATTCCAGTATCCAAACTCCAACCTCTCAAGCGAAGTTGTTTGGGTAGCGGCGATTGACCTCAATCGCCAGATGGCGGTTCGGTGACCCGCCGCTACCAGCTTCCGGACTGGACGAACACATCATTATGACCCAGCCTTTGAAAGGTTGGGCTAAGTTCGATGATCGCGCTGAAAGATTCCCTCGGAACCGATTTCGTGGAGCGCGTGCGTACCACCTTCGCCGCCAACGGCTTGCTTTCAAAGGCCCAAAACTTCGAGTTCCGCCCTCAGCAACAGGGAATGGCCGTGGCGGTCGCTCGGGCACTGGAGGAAGATCGACATCTGGTTGTCGAGGCCGGCACCGGTGTAGGTAAATCGCTCGCTTATCTCGTCCCGGCAATCCTGTTTGCGCTGGACCAGCATAAGAAAGCGATTATTTCCACCCACACCATCAATCTTCAGGAGCAACTCCTTCACAAAGACATTCCGATCCTGAAAAAGGTGTTGCCGGTTGAGTTCGAAGCGTCGTTGATGAAAGGCCGGCAAAATTATGTTTGTCCGCGGCGCCTCGAGCGCGCGTTGCAAAGTTCCAAGGAACTGTTCACCGGGCCAGAGGAAAATGAGCTCAGCCGCATTGCCGAGTGGGCCGCGAAAACGCGCGATGGCACTTTGAGCGATCTGTCAATCGAGCCGGACCCGAAAGTTTGGGCTCAGGTTTGCAGCGAAGCGCACCTCTGCACTCAGAAAACGTGCGGCCAGAATCCGCGCTGTTTTTATCAGCAGGCCCGGAAACGTTTGCTCGCTTCGGACCTCATCGTTCTCAATCACACATTGCTCTTCATGTTGCTGGGCAGCCCGGACGAACAGGAAGCGCGGGAGAGCGGCTTTCTGTTTCCAAATGACTTCATCATTTTCGATGAAGCGCATACGGTCGAGCAGGTCGCGTCCAAACAGATTGGCATCGGCGTTTCCCAATACGGATTGCGATCCGCCATCCAACGACTCTACAACACGCGCACACGCAAAGGACTTTTCACCGTTATGCGCGATGCCGATGGGGTGCGGCTCGCGGCGGAGTTGATTGACGATGTCGAGAAATTCTTCGACGCGGTCGAATCGAAGTCCGATTTTCGCAAAGGCCGCGAGTTTCGCGTGCGCGACGTCGATCTGGTCCCGGACACAATCACTGGCCGGCTGGTCGCGCTCCAATCGCGCATTGCCGAGGTCGTGAAACGCGCCGACGACGAGATCCTCAAGGCCGAGCTCCAGGAATTTGGCCGCCGGATCCGTGACGCGCGCGATGGCATCGCAGTTTTTCTCGAGCAAGCCGCGCCGCAACACGTTTATTGGGTCGAACGTACCGGCAAGACTGCGCAGTTCCTCTCCCTCAACGCGGCCCCGATTGATCTGGCACCGGTCCTGCGGCGAATGTTGTTCCGCGACAACGCTACTTGCGTGATGACGAGCGCCACGCTCGCGGTCGGACGGCCGGATCTCGCTTATTTCCGGGATCGCATCGGCGCCGACGACGCCGAGCCGTTGCAGCTCGGCAGCCCATTCGATTTTCAAAAGCAGATGAAAATGTTCGTCGTCCGCAAAATGCCCGACCCACGCGACGCCGGTTACACCAAACAGCTCGAGCATTGGATCGCGCACTTCGTCGAAAAGACCGGCGGCGCGGCGTTTGTTTTGTTTACGAGTTATCGCGACATGCAACAAGTCGCCGGTGAGATGCAGAAATTTTTCGTGGACAAAAAACTGAACCTGCTCATTCAGGGTGGGGGCGCGCCGCGGACCAAATTGCTCGACCAGTTCAAATCAACACCACGCAGCGTGCTATTCGGGACCGACAGTTTTTGGGGCGGGGTCGATGTTCCCGGCGAAGCGCTTTCCAACGTGATCATCACGCGCTTGCCGTTTGCAGTTCCCGACACGCCGCTGGTCGAAGCCAAGCTCGAGTTAATTCAGGCGCGCGGCGGCGATGCGTTCACTGAGTATTCATTGCCGGAAGCCATCCTCAAACTTCGGCAGGGCGTCGGTCGTCTCATTCGCACAACCACCGACCGCGGCATCATCGTCATTCTCGATAATCGGATCGTGACCAAACCCTACGGCCGCGCCTTCATGCAGGCGTTGCCAAAGTGCCCGCTGGAAATTCTCTAATATCTATTGAGCCGTCCCGAAGGCTATTTCTTTCCTTTGGCCGTCCAAATCGCGAGCATCTCAGGAGAGCCTTGGCTGCGAACACCGTTGTCGCTGAGGATTGAATCGGTCGAGTCGACCATCTCCTTTCGCGGAAAAACCAGCGTTTCGCCGCCGATCCGCCGATCGAATTCGATGACCACGAACTCGTCAGTCATGTCACGCACCGTCTCAACAAGATTCGCCAAGTTTTTAATCGGATGGCCGTTGACGGCTTTAACAACCTGAAGTGCCGGCATGCTGTAACCACGCGATAACTTGCTTGGAAAAAACGGCGAACTCACAAAAACAACGCGCTCCCCCGGAAAGGCCGACTTATCGTAATAACGACTGATTAACGGACTTCCGGAATACGCAAGCGCAAGCAGAAAATCCGCACCCTTATTCGCTTTGCCTAGTCCATGAACTACCTGAGCAGTGGCTTCCGAAAAAACAACCGGCCCAAGGATGAAATATGACGGATATCCTCCCTTGGAGTCCGGAATCGCCATTGGCAAGTCCGCCGACACCGGTAACTCGATGCGCATTTCCTTTCCAGTTCGCACTATCGTTAGCGGGACCTTACCGTTCTTCGCGACTTTTTGAACGAGGTACTCAAAACGTACGCGAAGATTTGGCTTAAGCAGGATCATTCCCTGGTCGTCAATCTGCGTATCGCCGATCTTAGTAACCACATCCCATTCTTTTAACGGATAGGAAGGATCGGTGCCGTTCGGTCGATGTACCACAATCCCTTGAACCGAAGCGTTTAGTTTGAGAAACGGTCGCAAGGCCGGATTCTCCAGTGTCTGGAAGTGATCGTACATCGCCGGTTTCCCGTCATAACGGCCATCCGCGATGTCGCTCAGAAACAATTCGATTTCCTCGGACGGAATGATGTACCCAATGTTTTGCGCGCCGCCGAGGGCGCTAAACGCCAATCCGATCATCCTATCCTGAACGACCGCCGGCCCGCCGCTATTTCCGGGATTGATCGCTGCATCAATCTGAATCCGAAGTCCAGTCACCGGATGGGTATATTGGGTGAATTCGATCCGAGAAACGATGCCTTTCGTAACAGAAAGGCTGGTTCCACCGATGGGGTAACCGTAAACGGTAACCGTATCCCTAATTTCGGGTAATTCCTGGGCGCGTGCTAAGGCCGAATGGGAATCGAAAAACTTTTCGTCATCGAGTTTGAGCACCGCCAGATCGATCAACGGCGCAATTGCGACAACCGTTGCCGGCATTTTATCTCCTCCCTGGTTGGCCTGTATTTGAATTTCGCTGGCGTCGATGACGACATGGGCGTTCGTGAGAATTCGTTTCCCTTCGATTACGACTCCGCTACCTCCACCTTCAGTAGGCGCAGCCTTTTCCCACGGCTTATAGAAATCTGGGCCACGAAATGTGCTGAAGACTTTGACGACCGAGCTTTCCACTGCAGCCGATGGTGTTTCACCTGACGCGGGTGCATGCGGACTGCTTGGCGTGCCGGTAGCGGAAGCATCTGGCTGGAGGGGGAGATTAATGGGAGGAGCGGGAGGACTGCTTGAGGGCAGTTGAAT
>DATMOU010000006.1:0-56393 GCA_035568035.1 Chthoniobacterales bacterium
GGCAGTGCGGATGCGATTACCCTTTGCCTGGAAGCTAATGGTCTTCCGCTGGAGATCGATATTGCGCAACGGAACGGCGGTCTCGGAAATGCGGCAACCTTGTCGCATCGCGACAAGCCAACACTCTCCCATCCATCGGTCCTGTTTTGTGAGCGCAGCTTCGATCTTATGCTGTTCGTCTGTTGTGATTTCGGGCTTCTGTTTTGGCGGAGTCCTCTTGTACCCGAGCCTCAAGCACGGATTGGCGTTGATGTGACCGCGTCTCACAGCCTCCTGGAGTATCACGGAAAAAACCTTCACTTCCGTCAGCGCGGTGTTGAAGGTTCGCGCCCGGATGAGATTTCCGGGAGGTTTCGTCCGAAATTGCGGGTAATCCCGGCACAGTTGGTAGGTCACTTGCAATGGGGAAATTACCTTCATGTGGTCGAGGTATGTGGCAATCGCCGACCAGGCATTGTTGTATCGGGCAAGTGTTTTCGGATTCGGATATTGGTTGGCGAGGAAAGCGGGCACCCAGGTGTTAAAGCGATTACTCTGGCCGTCTCGATCGATGTGGAGCTCACGCATCATGTGTTCCGCAGTAACTTGCTTAATCTTTCGGACGGAGCCGTTGTTATCGATTCGAACCTTCGAAGATTTGTCAGCCCAAGTGCCATCTGGACGCTGGTATCGGAGCCAGTAGTAGGGACTGCCGTTTCGCTTGTAATACGATGCCACGGATTGCAGCATAGTGCAGCAAACCAGAATCAGTCAATGACCATTTTACCTGGGAACTGACCTGTAATGACCACCGAAAATCAGGCTGAATCGTGTCGCCGGTTCGATTCCGGCCCCAGCCAGGTCTCAAAGGTCGGAAGTCGGAAGTCAGCTATTCAGTGCGTAAGGCTGTAATCGGATTAACATAAGTCGCGCGGCGCGCGGGGAGAAAGCAGGCCAGAAGGGCAGCAGCGGCGAGCATTAAACTCGATGTAATTAGCGCGAACGGATCGCTCGGGCTTACACCGTAGAGAATTTGCGACAGCACGCGGCCAGCGGCCAGTGAGAGGAAAAGTCCAACACCGACGGCGAGCGCTGTTTGTAATGCTCCCTGACGCATGATGAGCGCAAAGACGTCTTTGCGGTGCGCTCCGAGCGCCATCCGAATGCCGATTTCACGGGTGCGACAGGCGACCGCATACGCTTTCACGCCATAAACTCCGACCACCGCCAGTAAGAGCGCGATGCATCCGAAAGCGCCGAATAGAATCGCCCCGAGTTTCACGATCCAAAGATTGGGAGATTTTTCCATGAGGTCGACAAATGGGGTCATCTGAAGCAACGGCAGATCGGGGTCGATCTCGCGCAGCGCTTGTCGAAGCGTCGGAATGAACGCGCTTACGGTCTTTCGATCGTTGGTATTGAGCCGCACGTGCAAATACGTCTGGCCGTTGTAACCCTGGGCCAATGGCACGAACAAACGCGTGATGAGGGTGTCGTTTTGCACGTCGTGTCGATGTTTGCTGACGATGCCAACGATCTCCAAGTCGTTAGGCGCGCCGTCTCTAGGCGTTTGGGTGTAGCGAACATGCTGACCGATCGGGTCCTCGTTCGGGAAAAGCTTCTTCGCCATTTCTTCGTCAATGATCGCGACACGTCGTCCGTCTTTCTGTTCGCATTCGGCCTGGGTGAAGTCGCGGCCACGGAGAAGCTTTACTCCGAGCGCATCGAAGTAGCCGGTCGTGATTGCGGTGTAAAGCGCGTTAACGCTCGGGTCCGGCGCTTTCGGGTCGCTAGGCATGGTGTCTCTCGTGCGCAGAATTCGGCGCGCGTTGGTGAAATCGGAATAAGGCAACATTGTGCCGGTGGCCGAAGCAGTGACTCCCGGTAAATGCCGCGCCCGGTCAACGATTCGAAATATCAATTGCCGCGATTCGGCCGGCTCCTTTTTGACCAGAGTGAAGTCAAACTCGCTAATTAGATCGCCGGCCGCAACAAAACCGGGATCGAGGCCTGCCGCCTTGAGCGCACCGCGGAAAAACAACCCAGCTGCAAACAGCAACATCAGCGAAAGCGCGATCTGCGCCATAACCGAAATGTGTCTCGGCGCGAAGAATCTGCTGAAGCGTCCGACGCGCGCCGGTTCGCCGGCCTGTTGCTTGAGATCGTTTACCAGATCGGCTTTTGTTGCCTTCAACGCCGGGCCGAGGCTGAAAAGCATTGTGGCGAGCAAACAAAACACGAATGTGACGGTGAGCACCGTCGCGTCCGGTTGCACCTTCACGACGAACGAAAAATTTACTGAGGCGAGGAGGCTGCGCAGCTGTTGGAGAAGAACTTGGTTCCCCCATGCGCTCAAGATCAATCCGATCGCGCCGCCACAGACTGCGAGGAGAAAGCCTTCACAAAGCAATTGCCTTACGATGCGCCAGCGAGACGCGCCAACGGCGAGGCGCACGGCGATTTCTTTAGAACGCGCGGTGCCGCGAGCGAGTAACATGTTCGCGAGATTCAAACAAGCGATCATCAAGACCGCGCCGGCCATGAACATTAGCAGCGTCGCTATCAACGTGATCGGCCCGTCGTCTTCCGGTTGGGTGCTCAAGCTGAAGCGCGACGGCGTTTGAATTTGTAGCTCGCGCGCGCCTTCCGCGTCAGCCGGTTGGATTGTGGTCAAGCGTTGCGCAAGAACAGGCAGACGCGACTTCGCCGTTTCAATCGTCAAGCCGGGGCGCATCCGCGCAACGAGGTTGAAGGCATAATTTTTGGGATTCGTCAGGTCGTGCATCGTTTCGGAATCCCCGAAAGCGGAACCGAGCTGCGACCGAACGCCGATTGGCACCCACAGGTCGGGCGCAATGAGGACATTCGCGCCGCTAAATCCGTCCGGCGCAATTCCAATCACCGTATAAGGCTGCCCGTTGACCCGAAGTGTACTGCCGACGAAATCGCTGCGTGAGCCTTGACGCTTCCAAAATCCGTAACTCGTGACTACGACTGCAATATTCGCGTTCGGTTTGCATTCTTCCGCGTTATAAAAGCGGCCGCGAAACGGCTGGACGCCCATGAGCGAGAAGTAATTTTCCGAAGTGAGGAAGGCAAAACTCCGCCGCATTTCGTGATCACGGCCGATGCCGGCTACAGCAAACTCGAGCGCCGCAACATCGACAAACGCTTCCCCACCGTTGTCGCGAAGCTCCCGGTATTCGTCGTAGGAAAACTGGCGGTAATCATGGCTGGCGTTCTGTCGCGCGGTGAAAACATTTACAACTTCGTGTGGTCGCACGGGCACTACCAGATGGAGTACGACACCGTTGATCATTGCGAAAATGGCCGAGTTGACGCCGATGGCGAGCGCGAGTGTTAACACCGCAACGGCAGTGAATCCCGGCGCTTTGCGAAGCTGACGGAAGGCGAACTTGAAATCCTGGATCATGGAAAACCTCGGGTTGTTTGCAGTGAGATGCGGCGATCGGCCCGCTCGGATTCAGTAATCTTCGAGTTGGTCGAAAAATGTTCTCGTCAGGTGAAAGATTTTGGCCTCGACTCCGTATCCTCACTAAACCCTTCACGTTATGCCTGATACAACGCCAATTGTGCCGCCACCGCTGCCGAAATCGCAGCCGTCGTTCGGGAAACGCTACCGGACCATCATCAAACTGATTGGCGTCGGAGTATTGATTCTTTTGCTTCTGATTCCGCTGGGGATGATCACTGGTGTGCTATCGGAGCGTTTGAACAGGCGCAACGAAGCCGTTGCCGACATCACTTCGTCCTGGGGAAAGGAACAATGTGTCATCGGTCCCGTGTTAATAATTCCGTACCGGTATCGATTCAAGGCCGTGAAGGAAGTATCGGGTTCCGACGGAAAAATTGAGAAGCGGGAAATCGAAGAAACCGCCCTGGCTTATGCCTATTTCCTTCCCGAGTTGCTGAACGTGACCGGCGACGCCGAAACCCAGACGCTTAAGCGCGGAATCTACGAGGCGGCGGTGTTTCGCGCACAAATCAAGCTTTCCGGACGGTTTGCCGTGCCCGATTTCAGCGCTTTCAACATCGACCTCAAGGACGTGCAATGGAAAGACGCGTTGGTCACCATCGCAGTCAACGATCTTCGCGGGACACGCGAGGGACTGGTCCTCGATTGGGGAGGAACCAAGCGGCCGTTGCTGCCGAGTTCGTTGGTTCCCGGTTACACAACCGGTGCAACCGCGAGCTTGGCGGACCCGAAACCGATCGCTGCGCCGGTTGAATTCTCTATTCCGATCGATTTCAACGGCAGCGAAGGAATTTATTTTGCGCCGTTCGGGGTCCAGAACGAAGCAACCCTGAAATCAAACTGGCCGGACCCAGCATTTCGCGGCGCCTTTTTGCCGACAGAACGATCGGTCCGGGACAACGGCTTTGATGCGAAATGGAAAGTTTCCTATTACGGCCGCAGTTACCCGCAATCCTGGACAAGCCAGATGGGGAACGATCGATTCACGACGCAGGCGGTATCGCAGTCTGTTTTCGGCGCACAGTTTTTGTCGATTCTGGATTCTTATCGTTTTGTCGAGCGTTCGATCAAATATGGCGTCCTCTTCTTGGTCTTGGTGTTTACGACTTTCTTCCTGTTTGAGGTCACCGCCCGACAAAAAATTCACCCGTTGCAATATCTAATGGTGGGCGCAGCGCTTTGTCTGTTTTATCTGTTGCTGCTATCCATTTCCGAGTTCCTCGGTTTCGGTCTCGCCTACCTGATCGCTGCAGGCGCATCGACGATTTTGATCACCTGGTATTGCCGATCCTTCCTTGGCGGCGGCGTTCGCACTCTGATAATCGGAGCTGGTCTGGCGGGCGTTTACACGTTTCTCTATATTACCCTGCGACAACAGGATTACGCGCTGCTCATGGGTGCGATCGCGCTGTTTATTTTACTCGCGGTCGTGATGTACGTGACCCGTAAGATCGATTGGTACGCCCGCGACGGCGGCGCGTAAGAACCAAGCGCCGATTTTGTGAATTGCCGCACCAAACAGCCGTGACATTCAACGTCTATTCGCCGCCCGCTTATCCGCCCGGCACGGGAGGTTAGAGCGACTGCACGCTCTTGAGCATTTCGTTGAAAGAGTTGTAAAGCTCGCGGTGCTGAGACACGCCGCGACGAAGAACCGGTTTGAAACTCGCCAAGTCGGTAATGTTGATGACTTGATCGACGCTGTGCACGAACGCGCTCATGGCGTCGTTGGTGGCGATGCGTTGGCTAAGCAAGACTACGAAATGCTTGCGGCGCTGAACATCTGGACGACGAATCAGTTCTGCCAGGATAGGATTGGTTTGCAGAGTTGATCCCTTGAAATTCTCGTAAACTACGACCACGTCGTAATTGTAGGTTTTGAGCTTGAGCAGCACGTCCTCTTCGAAAAGGCCCAGGTGCACCTTGAAGGTCATGTCGATCAGCTGCGGCACGATGACCTTCTGATATTGCTGATGATCGACGCAAACCAGCGCCGTGTTATCGCCGAGGTCGAAAAACGTCGAGTCGGTTTGTTCTTGATCGGAAAACATAAACATCAACGAAACGCGTTTTCGGGAACATCGAGGCGCAGACCGGATTCGAGGTCGCTGTCGATCCCGCGCGCTTTTTGAATCAAGTCGATGCCTCGAGTGATTCGCCCTTTACGTGAAGCGAACAGGCGCGCCGTTTCTTCGGTGACAAAGTTGTTTTCGTATGCCCGGAGGATTGACTGGTCGAACGTCATCCAGCCGAATGGCGAGCTCGCTTCGATGATTTCGTAGAAGCTGCGGTGCTCGCCTTCGCCAATCGCAACTGCTTCGCGCGTCCGCAGGTTATGACCCATGATCTCGGTCAGTAGTTGTCGACCGCCGCCGACCTTCGGAGCAAGACGCTGGCTAACGATGTAGCGAAGCGTATCGGCCAGACGAATTCGCAGTTGCTGCTCCTCGCCTAAAGAAAACAAACCGAGAATACGGTTGATGGATTGGCCGGCGTCGACAGTGTGAAGTGTGCTCAGAACCAAATGGCCGGTCTCGGCCGCCATCATCGCGATTTCGACGGTCGCGCGGTCGCGCATTTCGCCGACCAGAATTACTTTGGGCGCCTGGCGCAGCGCAGCGCGCAAACCGGTCGGGTAGTTGTTGTAGTCGTGACCGAGCTCGCGCTGGTTGAAGGTGGCCTTTTTCTTCGGGTGCACGTACTCGATTGGGTCTTCCAATGTCACGACGTGGACCGGCTGCGTTTCGTTGATCTCATTCAGGATCGCGGCCAACGTTGTGGTCTTGCCGCTTCCGGTCGCGCCCGTGACGAGAACGAGACCGGTTTTTTCCTTCGCGATTTCGTGAAAGATTTCCGGCAGCCCCAATTGCTGAATCGTTGGCACTTCGCTTTGCAGTTTGCGAAGCACCACCGAAAAGTGCCCCTGCTGCCGGAAAATGTTTACGCGAAACCGGGCTTCGTCACCCAGCGAATAGCTGCAATCGCACGACCCGCCGGTGAGGTAATCGTAAATCAGGCGGCGATTGCCCTGCATCAGACTGAGCGCGACCTGCTCCGTTTGATGCGGAGTAAGCCCTTCGATCGGAGGATCGACATAAACCGGCTTCAGTTCACCGAAATCTTCGACTTGCAACGGGTGACCGACAGAGAAGTTTAAATCGGAGATGCCGTTGTAAGTTTTCAGCATCGCCGACAAGATTCTATCGAGTTCTGGGATTCGCATAGGAGCTGTTATTCTTCAGTGGCGTCGAGCGGCGGTTCCTTGAGGAATTGGCGGAATTTTTTCTTTTCGACGCACTTGTCGTAAGCTTCTTCCGGCGAAATCCGCGCATGCCGCAGATGATCCATAATCGCGTCATCCAATGGCTGGTTTCCTTTTTTCTTGCCGACCTGAATCATACCGGGGATCTGGTGGGTTTTGCCTTCCCGAACGAGGTTCGCGATAGCCATGTCGACGACGAGAATTTCCAGCGCAGCCAGGCGACCCGGTTTGTCGATACGCTTGAAAAGATTTTGCGCGATCACGCCTTTGAGCGATTCGGCAAGGGTGGTTCGAATTTGGTTTTGCTGCGTGGTCGGGAAGACGTCGATCACGCGGTCGATGGATTTCGCCGCGTTGGAAGTGTGCAACGTGCCAAAAACAAGGTGACCGGTCGCCGCCGCGGTCAAAGCGAGCTCGATCGTTTCCAAATCGCGCATTTCGCCGACGAGAATCAGGTCTGGATCTTCGCGCAGCGCGCCCCGCAATGCGTTTGCAAACGAACGGGTATGGATGCCGACCTCGCGGTGTTGCACAAGACAGTTTTGGCTGCGATGCACAAACTCTATCGGATCTTCAACGGTGATGATGTGATCGTGCCGGTGGAGATTGGCGTGATCGATCATCGCGGCGAGTGTCGTGGATTTACCGGAACCAGTCGGCCCAGTCGCAAGGATGAGGCCTTTCTTTAGCATCGGAAATTTTTTCAGAACCGGTGGGAGGCCGAGCTCATCGAGTGTGACGACTTGCGAAGGAATTGCGCGAAATACCGCTGAAATGCCGTATTTTTGCTGAAAGAAATTGACCCGGTAACGCATCACGTCCGGTATCTCGTAGCCGAAATCGACGTCCAGGCTTTCCTCGAATAGCTTGATCTTTCCTTCAGGCGCGATCTCGTAAACCATCGCCTTCAGGTCGTCATTTTTCATGGGAGGAAAATCAACGCGAACCATGTCACCATTGATGCGAAGCATCGGTGCGTTGTTGGTGGAAAGGTGAAGGTCAGAGGCCTTCTGTTCCGCCATTAGTTTGAAAAAGGCGTCAATGCGAGCCATGGGCGTCAGCCATGGAGAAGCTAAATTGATGCCATGGGGGGCGGATTATGCCCCGGCCGCCTGGAGCGCTCCTGCGGTTAACGGTGGGGCTGGCGCGCTGCGTCCAAAGTGGAACGGACTTGTTCCAAGAGCTTCGCGCGGCCGTAGGGTTTCGGAATGAAACCGCGAAGACCCTGTGCGAGCATCGACCCGATCTTTGATTGTTCGGCGAAGCCGCTGCTGAGAACGACGTTTACCTCCGGATTGATCGATTTCAGTTCCTCAAAAACCGCATCACCATCAATGACTGGCAAGAAGTAATCGAGAATGACCAGCCCGACCTGCTTGCCCATGTGCTCGTAGATTTTGAGCGCTTCGAAACCGTCGTGCGCTAGCACAACTCGATATCCTTCTTCCGCCAACATCTCTGACGCGACGTCGGCGACGTCGGGCTCATCTTCAACTAGGAGAATGTACTCACGGGCGCCGTTCGGATTTTTAACGCGCGTTCCGGCCGGTACGCCATTGCTGCCGGTTGCTGCCTCTGTCTCGCGCTTTTGTTCGGTACGGCGCGAACCGCGGCTTGACTTCTCTTCCGTTGCCGGCGGCGGCATCACAGTGAAACCGGCTTCGCTTTTTCGTGCAGCCGCGGATTTTTTCGCGGCACCCGCCAGGATCTGCGAGGTCACCCGATCAAAAAGTGACTGCGCGGTCTTGGAAGCAAGTTCAACGCGCTCGCCGAGCAGGTCGATATAATTTTGTTCGTTACGATGTCTGCGGGCGAGGTCGGCATAACGCGACACCTGTTGCAGTATCGAATTCAGTTCGGTGGAGGTGGCGGCGATCCACTTTAAGTCTTCCTGGTCGAGCATAAGTCTCGCTTCTAGTCAGATTCTTCCAGACAGGCCCACCAAACGCAAAAAAGGATTGCACAGACCGCCGCGGCAAAAGTACCCAGGGTTAGCATGGATCAAAGTGAGTCCTACCAGCACGGTTCATGCCCCCGCCCTCGAGCCTATTTTCCCAGGGCGTGGCGCAGTTCCTTCTTGGCGGACTCCACCTCACGATCGGTCTGATTGCAAAGCAAGATCGCGCGCAGTTTGTCAGCTTGATAATAATGGGCGACGAATTTTCGCTTGGCGTAGGTGCCACGGAGGTCCACCCGGGTCGGCTGCATACTGAAGTCCCCGACGAAATGCATTCTGATGTCGAACATTTCCGTCCAGAAATACGGGATTTGCTCGTAACGAATCCGTTTCTTGCCAGTCATGTTTGCGCCTGCGATCAAGCCCTGCCCTCGGGCGTTCTCCCAGTGGGTCTGGCGTCGTACGCCGCCCATGATCCGGTCCGGATAAAATGCCAGATCGCCCACCGCGAAAATCCCTTTCTCTTCCGTTTCCAGATATTCGGTCACCGGCGAACCGTGCGGACCGGAAAGCGGCGTATTGCGAACCAGATCCAGATTCGGTTCGGCGCCGCAACATACCACCGCCAGGCCGGCGGGGACGCGATTCCCGCTCTTGGTCTGAATATTCCGTAGGACCGTCTTACCTTCGAAACCGTTCAAGCTTTCGCCAATCAACAGCGTCACGCCATGTTTTCCGAAATACTCTGTCAGCCACGGCCCGGTTTGCGAATCCAGATAGCGATTCAGCAAGTATGCGTTGCGATGCATCATGCTGACTTTCAGCTTCATCATCCGCAAACTCGCCGCAGTTTCGCAGGCGAGTAACCCGCCGCCGATCACCATCACCGTCTTTTCGACGTCGGCCATCTCTCGCAAGGCCAGGGCATCACGCACACTCCTTAAATAAATCACGTTGCCGAGATTGACGCCCGCGACCGGTGGACGTACCGGCCTACTGCCCATGGCGAGACAAGCTTTGTTAAACTCAACGCTTTCGCCGTTGCCCAGGACGGCTAACCGCCGCTCGATGTTGAACTGTTTCACGACGGTCGCGAAACGCGTCTCGATCTTGTGGGAATCGAACCAACGTTGATCGAAGTAGCCGAGTTTCTTCATCGGCGCAGTTTTTTCGCGCAAAAAATCCTTCGACAGCATCCAGCGATGGTAAGTCGGCATGATCTCCGCGCCGACGATTGTGATTGAACCGCGTTTGTCGTGTTTGCGAACGCCTTCGCAGGCGCTCGCTCCACCGACACCGGTCCCGATAATCAAATAGTCACGCTGGATCATCTGTAAAAGCTTGGACGATAAAGAATTCACTCGCCCGATGGCGAGGGAAAAATGATACAGAGGTGGTGAGCATCGGGCAAATGAAGCTCTCTCAAGTCGTTGCCGAAGAGCAACTTATAGTACAGCACGGCAGATAATTACCGACGCAATAACACCCGTCAGGTCGGCCAGTAAGCCAGCCGGTATGGCGTGCCGAGTCTGCTTGATTCCGACCGACCCAAAATAAACCGCCGCCACGTAGAATGTTGTTTCAGTGCTTCCGTAAATCGTCGCTGCGGTGAGGCTGACAATGTTATCCGGGCCCAGGCGATGCACAATGTCGGTCAGGAGCGCCAGTGTCGCGCTTCCACTCAATGGTCGCATCAACGCCAGCGGCACGAGATCGGTTGGAAAATGCAGCGGCGTCAAAATAGGGCTGAGCAATTTTGTGAGCAGATCGATCCCGCCGGCGCCTTTGAACATGCCGATGGCGACCAGCATCGTGACCAGGAACGGAATGATCCGCAGAATCACGTTGAATGCTTCCTTCGCACCTTCGACGAATTCGTCATAAACCTTGATCCCGCGGGCTGCGGCATAGACCGGGAAGAAGCTCAGCAGAAATGGGATCGCCAGGATCGACAACGCGTTCACCATTCGTGCGAACGGGTTTTGCAACGTTGAATCCGTCGGAAGCGGAAGTCGGAAAACTTCCGGCATCACCATTCGCAGAAACAGCATCAGAAAGAAAACAGCTAGCAGCGCGAGCGCGACCATTCCCCACGGCGCTGGACGGGACAGCGGCGGTTGTCCGAGTGAGTCATCGTCGAACGCAATTTTGTTTGTCGCTGATTGAACTCGATCGCCAGGGGCATCGTCTTTTTTCTCGGCTGTCTCGCGTCGCGGCTTAAAAAACGACAGACGTTCGAAAAATTTGGCTGAAAGGACGGCGACCGTTGCGGCACACAGCGTCGCGAAGAAAGCCGTCCCGACAATTACTGTTGGTCGCGTCGATCCCGCCGACGCCAAGATGGCGATCGCCGTAGCCGGAATCAATTGGACCGAGCTCGTGTTGATCGCGAGAAATGTACACATCGCGTTCGACGCGACGCCCGGCCGCGGGTTCAACGATTCCAAATCCCGCATCGCGCGCAGACCAAGCGGCGTGGCGGCGTTGCCGAGCCCGAGCATGTTCGCCGCCATGTTCATGAGCATGGAACCCATCGCCGGATGATCAGGCGGCACTTCAGGGAACAAACGCAGCATCAATGGCCGCAACCCGTAAGCAATGCGTTGAACCAGGCCCGCGCGTTCGGCCAAACGCATCACCCCAAGCCACAACGCCATGACTCCCCACAATCCGATGGCGATTGTGACCGCCGTCTTGGCGCCATCCAAAGCGCCGCCGGTAACGTCTTTGAGCTGACCATTCCAGCCGCCGATCGCAACCGCGAGCAACACCAGCGCGAGCCAGATATAATTCAGCACGCCAGGAATCTTAAAGCACGAAGGACACGAAGGGCACGAAGGATTTACGGGAACTCGTGTTGTACCGCATCGCCACGGGACGTCCGGATTCGTACGTGGCTACGACCTGATTTGTGATTGCATTGTCGATCTGGGCTTCTACAGACTCGCGGCATGAATGACACCCGCGACACCACTGGCAATCCCGCTCCGCTTGGTCTTCTCGGTTTCGGCCTCACGACTGTGCTGTTGAATTTGCACAACGCCGGCTTTTACGAGCTCAACGCGATGATTCTGGCAATGGGCATTTGTTACGGAGGAATCGCTCAAGTCATCGCCGGAATCATGGAATGGAAAAAAGGAAATACGTTCGCCACGACGGCATTTATTTCCTATGGACTGTTTTGGCTATCACTCGTTGCCACGATCCTCATCACAAAGTTTGGCTGGGCCACGGCGTCGAACGAGAAAGCTATGGCCGCATATCTTTTCATGTGGGGATTGTTCACGCTCGTGATGTTTATCGGCACGCTTCGACTTAATCGCGCGCTCCAGTTCGTCTTCGCTTCGCTGGCTCTTCTGTTTTTTCTTCTCGCTTACGGCGATTACGCGAGCGCGAGCCCAGGCTTCAAACAGTTTACCGGCTGGGAAGGAATCTTCTGCGGCTTCTCTGCCGTCTACACCGGCCTCGCTCAAGTTCTGAACGAGCTCTACGGCAAAGTCATTCTACCGCTTGGCCCGGTGAAGAACTAAAACAGTGACGAGTGACGGGTGGCGAGTGACGAGAAAAACTCGCGTCTTCAGCTCGTCACTTGTCACACGTCACTTTAGAAGAGTTGCAGCGAGTTGCATCGCTGAATCGCTTTTACCGCCGAGCATCCGCGCAATTTCTTCCTGGCGCGCCTCGCCGGTGACTTCGCGCAGGTTCGAAAAAGTCCGGCCGCGCGAAACTTCCTTCGTGACGACAAAGTGCGATGAAGCGCAGGCCGCGACTTGGGCGAGGTGGGTGATACAAATGAGCTGATGCTCGTCGGCGAGCGTCTGCATTTTCGCCCCGACCGCGTGCGCGATTTCTCCGCCGACATTGGTGTCGATCTCATCGAAGATCAGTAGCGGGATAGAATCGTGGGACGCGAGCGCCGACTTGATCGCGAGCATTAACCGCGAGATTTCGCCGCTGGACGCAATCACGCGCAACGGTTTCAACGGTTCGCCGGGATTCGCCGAAAAGAGCAGTTCGACCGAATCGAAACCGTTTGCGCCCGGTTCCTTGAGTGCTGTGAGCTTCGCTTCGAACTCGGATTGCCGGAATCCGAGATCGCGCAGGTTTTTGCGAATGTTTTCGGCGAGTTTCGGGGCTGCTTTCGCACGAAGCCTTCGCAGAGCATCGCCTGCCCGATTCATCTGCTCGCGAACTTTCTCGATTTCCTGGCGAAGTCGCTCCAGTTCTTCGTCGCGCCCTTCGATTTTTCGCATGCGTACCGCAGAGCGTTCCCCAAACGCGATCACTTCGGCAATCGAGCCGCCATACTTGCGCTTCAATGTCTCGAAGAGTGACACGCGCTGCTCGAGCGCGGCGAGTTGTTCCGGATCGAGATCGAGCTTTTCAGCGTAATCGGAAAGGGAGCGCGCAAGTTCTGATAATTGCACCACGGCCGCCGCGTGCTCGGATGCGAGCTGTGAAGTGGAGATATCGATCTTTTCCAGCTCCCGCAACGAGCGTTGCGTTTCGGCGAGTTGGGAAAGGATCGAGTCGTCTGCTTCCGACAGTTTGTTGGCGGCTGCGCTGGCGAGTTCAATCAATCGCTTACTACTGCTGCTGAGCTTGTACCGCTTCTCAATCTCTTCTTCCTCACCCTCAACCAAGTTCGCTGAATTGATTTCGGTAATCTGATGACGCAAAAGATCGAGCTCCTGTTCGCGCGCTGTCTCCGCGGTGTCGAGCGCTGTATGTTCTGCTGTTAACGTCTGCAATTCGTGAAAATATTTTCGGTATTCCCCGCGTTGCTCGTCGGCGCGCGCGAAGGAGTCAAGCAGGTCGAGCTGTTTGTCCGGCGAGAGGAGCGATTGATGATCGTGCGGTCCGTGAAGGTCGATGAGCGCATCGCCGACGCTCTTCAAGATCGACAACGTAGTCGGCGAGCCGTTGATGAACTGGCGATTTGCGCCCGTTGCGGAAAGTGTCCGCTTGATAATCAGATCGTCGCCGGATGGTTCGACGCCGGCTTCGATCAACTGTGGGTTCAGTTTCTGCAGTTCTTTACCGGTAAAAACCGCTTCGGCCGTGCATGTATCGGCGCCAGTTCGAATGAGCGACTTGTCCGCGCGTTCACCAAGCAACAGTTGCAGTGCTCCGATGACGATCGATTTCCCGGCGCCGGTTTCGCCCGTTATCGCGATGAAGCCAGATGCGATCTGCCACTCGAGTTCTTCCACCAGGGCAAGATTTTTGATTCGAAGCAGATTGAGAACGGTGGACATCTCGAAAAGGTTGAGGGATGAAGGATGACGGTTGAAAGTGCGACCTTCAAAAGCTTGCCAACTCGATCGCTAACGCTCAACTCTCAACTCGCGCACTCTTTGATTTCATTGATGGCGTGTGTCCTGGGTGCTGCGCAAACTGCGGGCTCGGAGCAGGCTCTCGCGGATGCAACCGTTATTGTCTACAACAAGACGGCGCCCGACGCGGCTGAGCTGGCAAGATTTTACGCCCAAAAGCGTGGCATCGCGACAGATCACATTGTCGGGCTGACCTGTTCGCTGGCGGAAGAAATCAGTCGTGACGAATACGACTCAACGATTGCCAATCGGCTGAGGGAAATTTTCAAAACAAAACAGTGGTGGATGATGCGCGACACGGAAGACCATCACGAAGCGGTGATGGCGACTTCAATCCGCTTCGTAGCGCTCATCAAGGGTATGCCGCTGAAGATTCGCGCCGCACTCGAACCGTATCCTGGAGACAAACGCGGCGGCGGACCAATCGAAGATCGCAACGAATCGTCGGTGGACTCTGACCTGGCAATGCTCGGATATTTTTCGCCCCAGATTTCCGGTGCGGTAATCAATCCTTATTTCAAAAGTTTTAAGTCCATTGATCAGTTGGAAGACCCTGCGCTGTTATTGGTGTGTCGGCTCGATGCTCCGACCTCGGCGACGGTGAAACAGATGATTGTCGACTCGATTTCAGCCGAGAAGAACGGACTTTGGGGTCGCGCCTATATTGATAGCGCGCACGGTCCGTCCGCAGGCTATGAATTAGGTGATAAATGGTTGGCGGAAATTCCGAATCAACTTCACAAAGTTGGGATTCCCGTTGTCTTCCACAGTCCGGTGCCGGGAATTTTCCCGGAAGGCTATCCGATGACCGACTGCGCATTGTATTACGGCTGGTATTACCCAAACATCGCCGGACCGTTTACCCGGCCTGATTTCCGTTTCGTGCCGGGTGCGATCGCGATGCACATTCATTCCTTCAGCGCCGGTACGTTGCGCGATCGAAATGCGAATTGGGTTGGTCCGCTTCTTTCCCGGGGGGCTGCGGCGAGTGTCGGCAATGTCTACGAGCCGTATCTGCAGCTCACTACCAATCCTGATATTTTGAACGAGCGTTTGCTCCACGGCTTTACGTTTGCCGAAAGCGCCTACGCCGCGACGGACGCGCTCTCATGGATGAGCGTAATGGTGGGCGACCCGCTTTACCGGCCATACGCAAACTGGATCCAGATCGAGAACGAGTCGGTCAAGCCGAGCGGTTGGAAATCCTATCACGACTTCGCGGCGCGAAATTTCAGCAACAACACAGCGCAGTATCGCACACTCGCGAGACAGGCTGCGTCACGCGCCCACAATTGTCCAATGATCGAAGATCTCGGATTGATGGAAGCGGGCGACGGTAACTTTGCCGCTGCCACGAGTTTCTTCGGACAGGCGCGAGCTTGTTATTCGACCCGCGACGATATTCTGCGCGTGATCATGGAAGAAGCCGACGCATGGAATAAATTAAAGAAACCGAAACGCGGTCTGGATCTTCTGCGCACCGCATTGCGAATTGCCGGTGACGCGCCGGCCGGGCCGGTGTTGCGACAGATCGAACGGGACCTGCGCGGTGTGCCAGCGCCACCGCCTGGCGCGAGCCCAACGCCCACGCCAAAGGTGCGCGTGAAATTTTGATTTGGCCTAACGAATAATTCCGCGCTCGCTCTTCTCGATAAACTCGACGATCTCGCAAATTTCGTCGCTTTGCGGTAGCTCTTTGCGGATGGCTTCCAACGCCTGCGCGGTGTTATATTTGGAACGATAAATCAGCCGGAATGCTTCCTTGATCGCCTTCACCTGGTCCGTTGGAAAATTTTTCCGCTCAAGGCCGATCAGATTCACACCTCGAATTTCCGCCGGGTTGCCGTCCGCGATCATGAACGGCGGAACGTCCTGAACGATTTTGGAACAGCCACCGGTGATCGCGAACCGGCCGACACGGCAAAATTGATGGACCGCAGTGAGTCCGCCCATGACCGCGTTATCGTCCACTTGAACGTGGCCGGCGAGCGTGCCGTTATTGGAAAACACCACTTCGTTTCCAACCGCGCAATCGTGGCCGATGTGGCTGTAAGCGAGAAAATTTCCGCGGCTGCCAATCCGCGTCAGTCCATCGCTCTTGGTACTGCGATTCACCGTCACGAATTCGCGAAATGTGTTTTCATCGCCAATTTCCAAATAAGTCGGCTCGCCCGCGTATTTGAGATCCTGAGTTTGCTGACCAATCGAGCAGTAGGCGTAGAATTTATTAGCCGCACCCGCGCGCATCGGTCCCTGCAAAGTAACATGATGTTGCAGCCAGCAATTTTCTCCGACCACCACGTTCGAGCCTATGACGCAATAGGGGCCGACGACTGTACCCGTTCCGAGTTCCGATTTTGGATCGACAATCGCCGTCGGATGAATCTGCACGTCGCTCATTTATCGAGAAACGTGAACATCAGCTCGCCTTCCGACACAATCGCGTCGTTCACCACGCAATGGCATTTCGCTTTCGCCAATCGTTCGCCGCGCGCTTTCGTGAGTTCGGCGTGAATGAAAATCGTGTCGCCGGGCAGAACAGGTTTGCGAAACTTCACATCATCGGCGCTCATGAAGTAACCGATACGACTGCTTGTCTTCGCGAGCTTGAACAAAAGTAAACTCGCAACCTGCGCCATTGCTTCCACTTGCATTACACCCGGCATTACCGGGTGACCTGGAAAATGTCCCTGAAAAAATGGCTCATTGATCGTGACTGATTTTACACCAATGCATTTTGTTCCCGCTTCATCGAAGCTGATGATTCGGTCGACCATCAGGAACGGGTATCGATGCGGCAGGATTTGGATGATCTCGTCGGTATCGAGTCCGCCGTCACCCTTCGGCACCACCCGCGGAACCGCGAGCGCTTCGCGACGCGATTGTTCCTTCGCGATTGCGCGAGCGAGTTCGGCGTTTGCGGCATGACCTGGCTTCACGGCGATCAAATGACCGCGAATTCGGCAACCGATCAGTGCGAGATCCCCGAGAATATCTAGGATTTTGTGCCGAACGAATTCGTCCGGAAAGCGCAACGGCTCCTTGCTCAATACCGCGTCGCCGCGCACGACCACCGCGTTTTCCAAACTGCCGCCCTTGATGAGATTTCTCTCCATCAACGGCTCGACGTCTTCGTAGTAAACAAACGTCCGAGCCGGCGCGATCTCGCGCTCGAAAATCTCCGGACCGACTTCAGTGGACATGAATTGCGTGAAACGATTGTTCGGTCCCGCCTGGGTGCACGAAATCCGGAAGCCGTTGTCGTAGGGGAGCAAGATCAACATTGCTCCTGTTTTTGTTTCGATGTGCATCGGTTCGCGAACGTGAAAGAATCTTCGTGGCTCATCCTGGGCTGAAATCCCGGCTCGTTTGATCAAGTCGACGTACGGTTTCGCGCTCCCGTCGCCAATCGGTGGTTCGTTCGCATCCATTTCCACGATCGCGTTGTCCACACCCATCGCTGACAACGCCGAGAGAATGTGCTCGACGGTGTGCACTCGCATCGAGCCCTCGCCAATGGTTGTCGCGCGCTCGACCATTTTCAGATTCTCTATCTTCGCGTCGATGGTCGGCTCGTCGGGCAGATCCTTGCGCTTGAACTTGATTCCGTGGTCAGCCGGTGCGGGATGGAGTTTCAATGAAACCTTTTCTCCGGTGTGGAGCGACGTTCCGCTGAAACCGGCGGATTTCGCGATGGTGTGTTGAACTTCAGGCGCGGAAGCCATGGGGCCTAACTAAACAAAGATACGTTCCAATTGCCAGCAGGTAGGGCCGATTGCCCTCGATCGCCCACGGGCGGTTCGGTGAATGGAGCTGGCGGGAGCCGGCGACATGGACGCAGCCCAAAAGGGTGAGCGAGCTGGAGCGAGCGAATCAACCGGCCCTACCTAAGCTGAAAAAACCCGCAATCGAACGCCATCATCTTGTCGATGTTCGAGACGCGAAGGTGTTCGACACCGGAAGAATCCGCTTGCCAGACATCGGCCGCTTTGTCGCCATCCTTTTCGATCACGACCTTGGATAAACCTGGATTCTCGTTAATTGTCGCCAAAGGCAAACCATCCGTTGTTTTGAAAAAACTTCCCTTCGCGTCGATGCCGGCGCCAACGTCCATCGTGGATCTTGTGTCCGCGACCAGGGGATTCATTACGAGCTTCACCGAAATATGGTCTGTAGCGTCTTCCGGCGGTGACACAACTTTTCCGACATCGTCGATTTTCACCTTTCCAACCAAGTAGCCGCGCGCGCGATACTTGCCCGCAGGCAAATCTTCGCCGGCATCGTTCTTGCCGTCCCATGTTGTGCTCAAGGAATTTTCCTCCACGGTGAAATTGTCGATCTTCGCTTCGCGATGAAGAACGCGAACGAGTTTGTCGTTTGAGTCCCAGATTCCGAGACTGATGGTGCCCTCCATTGGCGGCGGAACGAAGCGCAGTGGGACATTGCGTGCAGGCACGGATGCTGATGGAGTCGGCGAAGGCAATGCTGATTCCTCGGGAGAGGCCGTTGGAGTCGGGGACTCTTGCGCAGACGTGACTGCAGCCGCGAGCGCGATTGCTATTCGTAATCCGATTTCGGTTGTCCGGCATTCAAACATAGTACCGCCAGTTCAATTTCGGGAAAAGATTGTCGCGCGACTCGCACTCTGCGAGGAATTTTTCATCAAGGGTACCGGCAAGGAATAGATCGTGCAATTCATTGAAGCGGGTCAGGTGATTGAGGGTGCGCTTGGAGGCATAGTCGCGGGCGGTGCCGGTTCGCATCAGAAACGCCCAATCGCTTGACTGCGCGAGCAGAAGTTCGCGGGCGAGCTGTTTGAGTACGCGATCAGTTCGTTCCTTTGAATCGTACTCATGCGCGGTAGCTAAATCATGCATTCGTTGCGCAGCCGCGTGCAGGTGCGGATAGATCCAGGAATTGTTCTTGTCGATCCAGACCTCGAGATAGCCTTTGTCGCCCCAGCTCGATTCGGCCGGCTCGATTGTTTGTTGTGTTGGATTAGCTGCCAGATAGTCAGTGGGAGTTGTTAAACGAAAATCGTTTTGATCGGCCGCGGTTTTACGAATGAACGTTTCCAGGAAGTGCGGTCCCTCAAACCACCAATGACCGAACAACTCGGCGTCGAACGGCGCGACCACAATTGGATCGAAGTCCTCAGAGCTCAATTGTCGAAATTGGGCACGGCGCTGTTCCAGAAAATGAGCGGCATGCGCGTCAGCCGCCTTTTCCGCTGCACCGCGATCGTAAAGTTCCTTGTGTTTCTTTTGTCCGGTGATGCGGTGATACTTCACGCCGGAGAACTTTCGAACGCCGCGCGCCACCGGACCCAGATGCTCCAGCGGAAGATCGAACCCGACGTCGCGGTAAAACTCGCGATACGCCGGATGTCCGGGATACCCTTCCTGCGCGCTCCAAACTTGCCGGCTGGAATCTCGATCGCGCGCGAAAGCGGCCGGACCCGCCGGTGTGTAACAGGGCGCGTAAATCGCGCGCTGCGGCTGCGGATTTCCAAAGAGTAATCCATGGGTGTCGAGGACAAACCAGCGAAGGTTTGCTTCCTGCAAAATGGAATCGACTCCCGGCGCGTAAGCGCATTCAGGCAACCAAAATCCGGCCGGCGCAGCGCCGAAAAGATCGACATACTCGTCCCGGCCGATCAATACCTGCGCCCGCGTCGCTTCATTTGACTGCTGTTGAATCAACGGCAGCAAGCCGTGCGTTGCCGCGCAGCCGATGATTTCCAACGCGCCGATCTCGTGCAATCTTCGAAATGCAGCGAGCAAGTCGCATTTCCATTCATCAACGAAGAAGCGGCGACTTGCCGAAAAGAGCTCAAAATAGAATTGCGAAAGGCCGGCGAGCTCTGGCTCGTTTTGATTTCGTTTCCGTTCGCGCGCCGTCAGATCGATCAAGAGATCGAGATGCCGAACATATCGCTCGCGCAGAAGGTCGTCTTGCAGCATCGCGCACAGCGTTGGCGTGAGCGACATGGCCAGTTTAAAGGGGACGTTGTCATTCATGAGGCGCTGCATCATTTGCAGCAGTGGAATGTAAGTCTCTGTGATCGCTTCGAAGAGCCAGTCTTCCTCTAGAAAATGTTCGTGCTCCGGGTGCCTCACGAATGGCAAGTGCGCGTGAAGAATCAGGGCGAGCTGGCCGTTGCCCACCACGCCAATCTCCTATCTCGCGGCGCGCACCGCTTTGATGAACTCCCGCGCGCGCTTTGTTAGCTCATCCCAGTCGCCGTTTTGAATCAATACCGGATCGAGCACGCTGCTTACTGCGCCGACCGCGATGGCGCCGGCGCGGAACCAATCGGCAACGTTGGACGTATCGACGCCGCTCGTGGGCATGATTGGAATATTCGGGAGCGGACCGCGCACTGCCCGCAGGTATTCCGGTCCGAACTTCACCGTGGGAAAGATTTTCACGATGTCGGCGCCCAACGAATGAGCCGTATAAATCTCCGTCGGCGTGAATGCTCCGGGAATAATTGCCACTTGAAGTTCGTGTGCGGTGTCAATCACGTCCGGCAACACGCATGGACTGACGAGAAACCGGGCGCCTGCTCCAACAGCTTCGTGACCTTGCCGTCGATTCAAAATTGTTCCGGCGCCGACGAGCAAATCGTTCTCATTCGACTTTGCGAGCTCCGCGACCGCTTCCGTTGCCTCGGGAAAGCTGTAAGTGATTTCGACAGCGCGGAAGCCGCCGGCGATGACTGCGCGGGCGGTAGCAAGCGCTCGATCCGTTGAATCAGTCCGAATGACCGCGACTGCTCCCTCGGATTTGATTCGAGCTATGACTGCCGCTTTGTCCTGCAAAACGCTGGCGAGTTTCATCGCCGTAGAATCGTGCCGCTCAGAGCGTACGGCAGAAATCCTGAAACCGATCGAGACCTTTTTTGATGATATCGATGCTGGTGGCGTAGCTGAATCGAATCGTGCGATCGTCCCCGAACGCTGCGCCCGGCACGACTGCCACATTTGATTTACTGAGCAATCGATCGGCAAAATTCTGGGACGTCAATCCAAGCTGACTGATGTTGACCAGAACGTAGAACGCGCCCTGCGGTTTTACCGCGCTGACGTTCGTTATCTTCGAGAGGCGATCGATCATGTAGTTGCGGCGCATATCGAATTCTTCTCGCATGTCCGCGACCGACTGCTGATCCCCCTTTAGAGCGGCAAGCGCGCCGCGTTGTCCGAACGAGCAGGGATTCGACGTGCTGTGGCTTTGAATTGAATCAACAGCCCTTGCCACTGCTTCCGGCGCGGCGAGATAACCGAGCCGCCAACCGGTCATCGCGTAGGATTTGCTGAATCCGTTGACGGTGATCGTCAGGTCGTAAGCTTCCTTGGAAAGAGAACCGACGCTCACGTGTTTGGCGCCGTCGTAGACCAGCTTTTCGTAAATTTCGTCGGACAAAATGTAGATGTCTTCGCCACTGGCGATTTCAACGATTGCTTCCAGTTCTTCGCGCGTGTAAACCGCTCCGGTGGGATTACCCGGAGTGTTCATGATTAACATCTTCGTGCGCGGCGTCATCGCGTTTTCAAAATCCTCCGGCCGCATCTTCCAGTTGTTGCGCTCCATCGTCGGAACGATCACCGGTTCCGCACCTGCGAGTCGCACCATATCGGGGTAACTGACCCAGTAGGGAGCGGGAATAATAACTTCATCACCCGGCTGACAAGTAGCCAAGATCGCGTTGTAACAGGAATGCTTTGCCCCGTTGCTGACGATGATCTGGCTTGCCCGATACGTGAGGCCGTTGTCAGCGGCCAATTTCTCAGCGATCGCGGCACGCAGCTCCGGAATACCCGCGCTCGGCGTGTACTTTGTGAAGCCCGCCTGCAACGCCTCGATCGCCGCCTGTTTGATGTGCTCCGGCGTGTCGAAGTCCGGTTCACCCGCGCCAAAGCCGCAAACATCGATTCCCTCCGCTTTCATCGCTTTCGCTTTGCTGTCGATCGAAAGCGTGAGCGACGGAGTCAGTTGGGCGGCGCGTTCGGAAATTTCCATGTGGGTGTTGACACTATTTGCGACCATAAAATTTTTCAATCAAACCTTTAAAATTATTCTCTTCAGGACGGACGATCTCCATTTCGCGCATCGCGTTGTCCACCGAATCCGAGGCGTGCGCGGCGTTGATCATGATAGTCTGGCCAAACTCTTTTCGAATCGATCCGGGCGGGGCTTTAGCCGGGTCGGTCGGTCCGAGCACTTCACGAATTTTGCTTACAGCGTTCTCGCCCTGATAAACAAGTGCGATGCATTTTTCGCTGCCCGGCTCTTCGCGTTTTTCAGGCAGCGTGTCGCTTGGGCGGGCCCCAGCCATAAACTGCACAATATCTTCCCACGCGTCTCGCCCTTTCGCTTGTCCGAGTTTGTCCTGTAACACCGGCAGCACCGGGCCATAGAACTGCTCGGCTTGCCCCACGCTCATCCGATGCACCTTGAAACCAACAATGTAGAGACCCGTGCGCGAGAAAACTTCTATGACGCCGCCCGGTCGAACATTCGGGAACTTGAAATTATCAGGCTTGATCAAGACCAGCGTCTTCTCGATCTGCGTGTTTGGCGGAAACCGGACCGCCTGCGCGAGTATTCCACCATCACGGTCTGAAAACTCGGCCCAAAGCTTCAAGTCGCGTTCGATCGATTTCGGATCGAATTCCGCGACCACTGCCGGCTCAAAGTAGGTGACTTTGCCTGAATCGTCGGTGATATAGTCGCCAAAGGTGTCTCGAATGGTTTCGGCGCTTGTTTCTTCGTGAGAGATATGGCCGACGGTGTGGCGCATTTTTGCGGCGGCATCGGGACCGCGGAAAATGAGAACGAGGACGCGGGCGTGTTGTCCCTCTTTCTCGCCGGTAAAATTTTCCAAGACGTAGTCGCGAATGAGCCCCTGGGTCGCCCGATGGGCCGGCTCCTTTTCACTGACGACCGTTTCCGCGTAGCGTCGCACTAATTCCTCGCTCGGCGCGAACATTCGCGCTGCCACCAGATCCAAACCCGTGCGCGAAATTAGTCGCGCAATAATACCGCCGGTGCGCGATTTGCGCATCGAATACGGCGTCAGGATTGCGTAGGCGAGTTCTTCGTTCTGCATTTGATTTGCCCGCGGCTTAAGATTTAAACCGCGTTCATGCAGAAAACCGTAGCCGCTAAGGGTTGCGAACCCTACCTGTTGGCCGCCAGAATCGCAACCCACTTTCCGCGCCGACGCGCCTCGATGATGTCAATCTTGTTTCGGCGAAGAGCGCGCTTCAATTCACGCTCTTGTCTCCGCAAAATCCCGGAAAGGACAAGCCAACGCGTCGCTCGGAGTTTCGGCAGGATTTCGATCAGCAACTCACTGAAAAGATTCGCGGTGACGATGTCGGTCTGGCGAGGCAACCTCCAGGTCCGAACATCGGCGACACGAAAACTCAACTGACCAATTTTGTTCAGTCGAGCGTTTTGCTTCGCCGTCGAAATCGCAATCGGATCGTTGTCGATTCCAATTGGGCGCCGCGCGCCGAGACATCTCGCGGCGAGCGTTAGAATTCCGCTGCCTGTCCCAAGGTCGACAATCGACCAACCGCGGTCCCAGTGGCGCGTCAATTTCTCGAGCAAACGCAACGACATGGCCGTGGTGGCGTGCTCGCCGGTTCCAAACGCTGCGCCGGCAGGAATGTTTAGGCGCCTCGTTCCAATTTTGACCGGTTTCGTTTTGTGGCTAAGCGAGCGTTTCAACCAGTCGCGCGCGAGCTTTTCAATTCGCCCGCCGAACCGTTTCGCGACATTCTCCAATTCAGCTTGTCGATTCGATGCGAACTCGAACTGCAATCGTTTGCGGTTCGGCCGTTCGATGACCGCCAGACCTTCGCCCACAATAGCGCGCAATGTCTCTTCATTCTCGTTCGCCCATTTTGGGCTCGCGAACCGTCGCCACAAATACATGCGTGACTGTAGGGGAAGCTGTTAGCTTCCCAAATCAATGGAGAAGTTGTTAGTTTTCGCTGAGTGAAACTCCGCGGCATTCATCATATCACCGCCATTGCCAGCGATCCCCAACGCAATGTCGATTTTTATACCCAAACCCTCGGCCTGCGCTTTGCCAAGCGTACTGTGAATTTTGACGATCCGTCGACTTATCACCTTTATTACGGCGATAGAACCGGACGACCCGGGACTGCGACTACATTCTTCGCCTGGCCGGGCGCTCGTCGCGGCACACGCGGGACAGGGCAGGTGATCGCTGCGAGTTTTGCCGTTCCGAAGAACTCACTGGAATATTGGAAGGCGCGTTTTGATGAGCAGCACGTCTTTAACGAAACGATGCCTGCCCGCTTTGACGAAGGCGCGCTGCGGTTTACGGACCCCGACGGCCTAATGCTCGAGCTGATTGAGTCGGCTCAACTGAACGATGTCGATCTTAAGTACGAAAACGATGTGCCGGAAAAATTCGCGATTCACGGATTTCATTCGCCAACGCTCGAAGTGCAACGCGGGAAAAAAACCGAAGATATTTTGGCGTTTCTTGGCTTCGAATTGATTGGCGAAGACTCAGCGCGAAAACGGTTTTCAGTAAACTCGAAAGCTGCCAGCGCCTGCGTCGATTTGGTCGAGCGACCCGATGGACAATTCGGCGTCAACTCGGCGGGCACAGTGCATCACATTGCATTTCGCTGCTCCGACGAACTGGAACAGTTGCACTGGCGCGAACAGATCGCCGCTCTCGGCCTTCATGTGACGCCGGTGATTGATCGCTTTTATTTTCACTCGATCTATTTTCGCGAGCCGGGCGGGGTTCTATTCGAAATCGCCACCGAGGGCCCCGGCTTCACCGCAGACGAACCGGCTGCGCATCTGGGCAAAACGTTGAAATTGCCGCCTCAATACGAGCAACACCGGGCCGAGATCGAACGAGTGCTTCCGCCAATTTTGATCGGGCCAAAATCGAAAACGGTGGGTTAAATTTGACCGAAGGGTATAATTCCGGGTAAGTAAACCCCTTTTCACGCCATGCTTATTGTAATGACCGCCCATGCGGGCAAAGCCGAAGTCGACAACGTGGTTCGCGTGGTCGAGGCCCTCGGTCTTCGCGCGCATGTGATGCCGGGCGCTACCCGGACTGCGATCGGTGTAACCGGCAATCAGGGTGCGGTCGATCTCTCGCATTTCGAAAATCTCCCGGGCGTTGCCGACGCGATCCGCGTCACCAAACCGTACAAACTGATCACGCTGGATCTGAAAGCGGAGCGCACTGTTGTCGATCTTGGCGACGGCGCACGCATCGGCGACGGTTCGCTCGCGATTATTGCCGGGCCGTGCGCGATCGAGAACAGCAAGCAGGCGTTTGCGATCGCGGATGTGGTCCAGCGCAGCGGCGCCAGGTTTTTCCGTGGCGGCGCATTCAAGCCGCGCACGTCACCTTACGCGTTCTCGGGGCTGGGCGAGGCGGGGTTGAAGATTTTGGCCGACATTCGCAAGGAGTTTGGGTTGAAGATCGTGAGCGAAGCGCTCGACGAGGCAAACCTCGATCTGGTCGAGAAATACGCCGACATGATTCAAATCGGCGCACGCAACATGCAAAACTTCACCCTGTTGCGACGGGCCGGTCGTTCGAAGTTACCAGTGCTGTTGAAGCGCGGAATGGCCGCAACGTTGGAAGAATGGTTGCTCGCGGCCGAGTACATCATGGCCGAAGGCAATTACAATATCGTGTTGTGTGAACGCGGAGTTCGGACGTTCGCGCAACACACCCGAAACACGCTCGATCTCGCGGCGGTGCCGGCGGTGCGAAAAATCTCTCATTTGCCGGTAATCGTCGATGCGGCGCACGGCACCGGTCGTAGTTACATGGTCACACCGCTCGCTCGCGCCGGAGTCGCGGTTGGTGCGGATGGTTTGATGATCGAAGTGCACGGCCGGCCGGAAGAGGCGCTTTCCGACGGCGCGCAGTCATTGATGTTCGACGAATACGAACAAATGGTGCGCGAGGTCCGACAAATTCACGACGTGATTGCCCGTAACGGCGCCTAATTTCAAGCCGTACGTGGTGTAGCCACGGGCCTGTGGGCCGTTGACCAAAGACGCGCTACAGGCTGGTGGCTACAACTTCAAGAAGTTGGCGAGCAGCTTGCGACCCTCGGTCGTCAGGATCGATTCGGGATGAAATTGCACGCCGTGAATCGGGAATTCGCGATGCTGCAGACCCATGATCTCGCCCTCGTCCGTTTCGGCCGTGATCTCCAGCGAGTCTGGCAACGAGTCGCGTTTCACGATCAACGAATGATAACGCGTTGCTTCGAGCGGCTCGGCCAAATTCTTGAAAACGCCGCGATGTTGATGATGAATGTCCGACGTTTTGCCGTGCATTAATCTACCTGCCCGGACAATTTCGCCCCCAAAAGCCTGCGCGATGCATTGGTGGCCGAGACAAACGCCGAGAATCGGAGTTCGCTGTCCCAGCTCACGAATCAATTCCCCACTGATGCCGGCGTTTTCCGGTCGACCTGGTCCCGGCGAGATGCAAATCCGGTCCGGCTTCAGTTTCCCGATCTGGTCGATTGAGATTTCATCGTTTCGTTTCACTACAAGATCGACATTCTCCATCTCGCCGAAAAGCTGGACGAGATTATAAGTAAACGAGTCGTAGTTATCGATCACGAGCAGTTTCATCACAATCTTCCTCTTCCGCTTAATCTTCTCTTTTCGTCGCGCGTGCGATCGCCGCCAACATGGCTTTCGCTTTGTTCATGCATTCGTCAAATTCCCGCGATGGTTTGGAGTCGGCTACGATTCCGGCTCCCGTTTGCAAATAAGCTTTCGCGTTTTTCAAAACGATCGAGCGGATGGCGATGCAACTATCGTGAGAGCCGTCGAATCCAAAGTAGCCTACAATGCCTGCGTAAAATCCGCGCTTCGCTTTTTCCAGTTCGGCGATGATTTGCATGGCGCGAATCTTTGGTGCGCCGGAAACCGTCCCAGCCGGAAATGTGGCCCGGATTGCGTCGAAAACACTCTTGTCCTCGCGCAGACGCGCGACAATATGCGAAACGATGTGCATCACGTGACTGTAGCGCTCGATCACCATTTGCTCGGTCACGTTGACGCTCCCAAACTCGGCGACTCGACCGAGATCGTTCCGGCCGAGATCAATCAGCATCACGTGCTCGGCACGTTCCTTCGGATCAGCAATTAACTCCCGGGCGAGCCGTTCATCTTCAGTCGAATCCGTTCCGCGCGGATAAGTTCCTGCAATCGGGCGAAGTTCTGCAATCCGATCGCGAACGCGCAGGTGAACTTCCGGCGAACTTCCCAGCACCGCGAATTCAGGATCGAAGCGCAGGCAAAACATGTAAGGGGAAGGGTTGCCGAACCGCAGGGCGCGATACAGATCGAGCGCGTGGCCGGGGAAATGGGTTTCGAAGCGCTGGGAAAGCACCACCTGAAAAATGTCGCCCGCCGCGATCAATTCCTTCGCTTTGACGACCATCGATTCGAATTCGGTTCGAGTCGTATTGCTTGTAGGCGATTGGAGACTCGTTGCCGGCTTCGCATCGATCGGCCGAAGCGTGCACTGCTCGCTCAGTTTGGCCATTGCTTTCTCCAGCTCGGCAGATGCGCGCTCGTAGGCTTGCTCAACCGAGGTTTTATCATCGACGTGCGCGTTGCAGATCAGCCGAAGCTTTCGAAACCGATGATCGAATACGAGCAACATTCGCGGGATCATGAAAATCATCTCCGGGATTTTCAGATCGTCGCGCGGATGGATCGGCACGGTTGGCTCGAAGAAGCGGACGACGTCATAGCCGATGTAACCGACTGCGCCGCCAACGAAATGGGGAACGTCCTTCGGCGCGACAAATTGAAATCGGGCGAGCGCTTGTTGAAGCTGGGTTAAAGGATCGCCTTCGCAATCCGCGCTGGTAAGAACAACGAGCGGATCAAATCCGATGAACGAGAACCGGCCGAGTTCTTCGTTTCGCTCCGCCGATTCGAAGAGAAAACACGGCCCGCCGTTGTCGATCTTCGCGAAGGCTGAAACGGGGGTTTCCACATCCGCGACAAGATCGACGACCAGCGGAATAAGATTGCCGCTTTTCGCGAGCTCGCGGAACTCGTCGCAGGTGGGCGTTATATCAAGGGAAGACATGGAGCGGGTGACGAGACTTGAACTCGCGACGTCCTCCTTGGCAAGGAGGTGCTCTACCACTGAGCTACACCCGCGTCGATAAGGGGTAGAAATAATGGCGAACCGGCCTCGGCCTGCAACCTTTTAGTTGTCTGGCTGCCGGGTATTTCCTAAAAAATTGAATCCGAAGCCTTATCGGACTGCATCTCACTACCAAAGGATGAATATGAAAACATTGACTCTCTGTGTTTGTTCAACGGTGCTGGCGTTGACGGCCCTGGCACAACCACCATCGCCGCCCCCCGCCGGCTCGCCAACGGCGACGGCTTCGGCTTCGGTAGGCAGTTCGCCGGGGAGCCTGGCCGACAAAATCCATCAAAGGATCGACAAGAAACTCAAAGGCCATCACGGGATCGTGATTGATGGTAATGACAGTGATCTCGGCAACATCAAATCGGAAGATCTCCCTGAGTTCGTCATTCCGATCGTGGCGATCACGATGCTGACGATCTTCGGAGCCCCGGTCCTGATCGTCGCCTTCATTATGTATTTCGGGTTTTCAAAGTCCCGAATGCAGCATCGCACGATTCGAATGCTGGCTGAAAAGGGCCAACCGATCCCGCCCGCACTGCTGGCTCCTCCCGCGCCGGCCGTGCGCCAACGTTCTGATTTGCGTCGCGGAATTGTGCTGGTGATGGTCGGTATCGGCTTAATGATTTGCTTCGGCGCGTGGAACGATTGGGAAGGCGGCGCATGGGCAATCGGCGTGATTCCATTCGTTATCGGCCTCGGTTATCTGATGGTTTGGAAACTCGATGCGGGAAGAAAGAACGAGATTCCGCCCCCACCACCCACCACCTAATCTTCGGATGTGGAGCTGACTGATGCCGATCTCATCGCTCGAGTTCTTGTCGACGACGACCAGCACGCTTTTGGCGAACTGGTGCGTCGGCATCAATCGAGCGTGCGCGGTTTATTGCGCCAGCTCACCCGGGGCGACGTTCAGCTGGCCGACGATCTGGGGCAGGAAGCGTTCGTTCGGGCTTACAAAAATATTCGCACCTTTCGCGGGGAAGCGAAGTTTTCGACCTGGCTTTATCGGATCGCCTACAATTGCTTTCGCGAAGACGCCCGGAAACGAAAGGAACTTGTCGGGATTAATGAGGAGCAGTGGCAGGCCGAACAGGATCCGCAGACTATTGACCCGGGTTTAAGACACGATCTTATGCATGCCCTTAGCTTATTGCCGCTGCACGAGCGCTCGGCGGTTTTGCTTTGCTGCCAGACCGGTTTATCGCATGATGAGGCATCGCGGGTGCTCGGTATTCCGTTGGGAACGGTCAAAACCAATGTGTTACGTGGACGCGAAAAATTGAAGAAAACCTTAGCGGCTTGGGCGAATTAACTTGAGCATGGAAATTCAAGACGATTGGCTGGACCGAAAGCTGCAGGAAGCGGCGCCTTACATTGAGGACGACGGCTTCACCGCTCGCGTCTTGCGGCAGCTGCCTGAGCCCGTACGACGGGCTGAATTTCTCCGTTCATTCATTCTGGTGGCAATGAGTGCCTTCGCCAGTGCGCTCACTTACGTTTTGTCGGACGGCGGCCGTTTCATTCTGGTCGAAATGTTTAGACTAACAACCATCCCGACGGTGTGGGTCGTTGCCTTCGCGTTGGCCAGCGGGATGCTGGTAATGACTGGCGGCATTTTCGCGGCGATGTACAAGACGCATCAGATCTAACCCTAGCTCCGTCGCGGTTTACATTTTCGATCTCGCAGGTCAGAGTAGGGAATGCTCCGAAATATTCCGAGCGCAACGCTGAAGGAACTCGTCCGGCTCTCCGAGCACAAAGAATCGTTGATGGCCAGGATCCAGGAGATCGATAGAGAAATGTTGCGCATGCAAAAGCGATTCGGAATTCCTCAACGCGAAGGCGAACAACCGGCCCCTGTCCGAATTTCGGCGGCACGTCGGAAGCGATCGCGGCGTTAAACGGCCCAACTACCTGCCAAACAGCTCGCGCGCCTGGTCGACGTCACGCCGGATTTGCGCGACCAGGGTATCCACGTTTTCGAATTTTCTTTCCGGGCGAAGAAATTTCACAAATCGAACCTCGAGGTCCTGGCCGTAGATACTGCGATTAAAATCGAACAGGTGGATTTCCAGCACACGTTCTGATTTTCCGCTGGTCACGGTCGGTCGAACGCCAAGATTCACGACGCCGCGATGCAATTCGCCGTCGATGCGAGCTTCAGCCGCATAAACGCCGTTCGGAGGGAACTGCTCGCTATGTGCGCTCAGGTTCGCCGTCGGAAACCCGATCTTTTTCCCGAGGTCATCGCCACGGACGACTGTTCCCAGGATTGTGTATTCGCGACCGAGCATTGCCGCCGCTCGCGCAAAATCGCCGCGCTCGATTGCCTGCCGAATCGCCGTGCTGCTGACTACTTCGTCGTTTGTCTTGATCGGCGGAACTCCAACGACCTCGAAATTGAATTCAGCGCCGAGCTTCTTCAAAAGGTCAAGGTTTCCACGCCGGTTCTTTCCAAACGACCATTCGTGCCCGACACAAATTTCGCGGAGCGGCCTTGAATATTCTACCAATTGCTGCACGAAGTCTTCCGGCTCGGTAGCGGCAAATTGCTTGTCGAAGTTGATAACGAGCAAATGCCGAACACCGAGTGCCCGAATTAACGCAATTTTATGTTGGGTTGCGCTGAGTAAATGCGGCGCCGATTGCGGTCGCAAAACTTTTTCCGGATGCGGATCGAACGTGACCACGACCGGTGTCCCATTAGCAGCCTTCGCGTGATCAGCTGAAGTCGAGATCACCGCCTGATGTCCGCGATGAACGCCGTCAAACACGCCTATCGCAAGAAACAACGGGTCCGTTAAGCGCGATAATTCGGGGACCGAGTGCAGAGTTTCCATCATGAAACGAAATTCGAAATTCGAAATCCGAACCTCGAAACAAATCCGAAATTCAAAACTCTAACGTCTAAAATTACTCCCTCGTTCGCGCTTTTCAGTTTTCGAACTTCGGTCATTGGAATTTTGTGTCGGATTTCGAATTTAGGCTAGGCCCCTCGCATTCGCGAAACTTGCGGAAGAGAGAGAATTCGGCTCGCGATCTCTTCCCGAGGCAGCGCTTTGATTTGGTCAACCGTGATCGCGTGAGTGACATCGAACCGGCCGGACTTAGTTCGGCGCAACGATTTCAAATGCGCACCGCAACCGAGCGTCGCGCCAATATCGTGGGCGTAAGTGCGAACATAAAATCCCTTGCTGCACAAAACACTGAAGTCGACATCCGGAAGCGCTATGTGATCGATCGTGTGGCGGTAGACGTGAACGAAGCGTGGTTCGCGTTCGACCACTTTTCCCTGGCGCGCGAGCTTATAGAGCGGCACGCCGCCATGCTTTTTGGCCGAGACCATCGGTGGCATTTGGTAAAAATCACCGCGGAACTTGTCGAACGCAGCGCGAATATCGGTCTCGCCCAGCTGTGGTACCGGCTTGGTCTCGACTACTTCACCTTCTCGATCTTGCGTGCTGGTCGCTTTTCCAAGGGTGAGCGTACCGACATATTCTTTGTCTTCGCTCATCAACAAATCCTGAACCTTTGTTCCCCGGCCGATTGTTATTAAAAGCAGTCCGGTCGCGATTGGATCGAGGGTTCCGCAGTGACCGACTTTCTTGATTCCTAGTTGGCGGCGAACAAGCGCCACCACGTCGTGTGACGTCATCCCATCGGCTTTATCGACGAGCAGGACACCGTCAGGAGACACGGCTAACGACGTCACACACTTCCTCCAGAATTTTCTTTTCTACTTCAACAAGCGTACCTTTGACACGCGCGCCCGCGGCGAGAACGTGCCCACCGCCGCCGAATTTCTCGCAGATTGCGCAAACGTTCACTTTTTCGTTCTTCGAGCGCATGCTGACCCGCACCTTGCCGTCCGAGAGTTCTTCGAAAAAGATGGCAACGATGACGCCGCGAATCGCGCGCAAGTGATCGATCAGTCCTTCATTGTCTTCCGGTAGCACGCCCAGTCTCTTCGCCGTGGCGAGACTCAAGCTAAAGCTAGCGATGCGATCGTTTGCGTTGAATTGCATCGTGCCGAGAAGATCGCGCAAAAGTTCAACACGCCGGCGCGGATAACTTTCGTAAGTCAACTGGCTGATCCGTCCGACATCCACGCCGGCCCGAACCAGCTCGGCCGCAATCTCGAAGGTGCGCGCGGTTGTGTTCGGATATTGAAAAGATCCTGTATCAGTCGAGATCGCGACGTAGAGATTTTCTGCAATCGCGCGATCCATCGGCAAGTTCTGGTTCTGGATCAGCTCGAAAAGAATCTGACCGGTCGCAGGAGCGCTTGGGTCAATGTAAACGAGGTCGCCGTAGCCGGGATTGCTCGGGTGATGATCGATGTTAATCCAAACTGTCGCGGATTTGATTGCGGCCACGGTGGTGCCGAGCCGGTTTTGGATCGCAGTATCAAGCGCAAGGACAACATCGACCTCTTCCGGTTCAACCGGTGGTTTGGTCAGCAAATTCGCATGCGGAAGAAAACTGTATTTATCGAGCATACCTTCCTCATTCCAAATGCGGACGTCTTTGCCGAGTTGTTTCAATGAAAGGCCGAACGCCAACTGACTGCCGAGCGCGTCGCCATCCGGCCGGACGTGGCTGAGAACGACGAACCGTTGATGTTCGCGCAAGACCTGGCCGATTTGCTCAAATTTGGCCGCGCTCACTCGTGCTTTTGATCGTCACTCTCGATCTGCTGCAAAATTTCCACGACACGCGAACCGCGCGCGATCGATTCGTCAAGATGGAAGAGCAAATGGGGCGTGAATTTCATCGTCACGCGCCGCGCGAGCTCGGACTGAAAGGCGACGCGATGCTCTTCGAGTCTCGTCATTACGTTTTCAGCCTTTTCCGATCCAAGGACGCTGACAAAAACATGGGCGTTTTTTAGATCTGATGTGACTTTAACGTGATTGATGGTGACCAGCGCGCCGTCAAAACTGATTTCGCGCGCAAGAATTCCGCTCAATTCCCGTTTTACGACTTCGTTGACGCGAAGCATGCGATGTTTCATAAACCCCTCTCATTCCCATCAAAGTTTTTGGGCGATCGCTTCGAGCTGATAGCACTCGATAATATCGCCGACGTGGTATTCGCTGAAATCGCCGAGCTTGATGCCGCATTCCAAGCCGGAGCGGACCTCTTTCACGTCATCCTGAAAACGGCGGAGCGTTGAAAGTCCGCCGTCATAAACCGGCTGGCGCTTTCGAATCACGCGCGCGCGTCCAGTGCGAGCGATTCGACCGTCGGTAACTAAACAGCCGGCCACGATGCCCTTGCTCAGCTCGAAAACTTGTTTCACTTCAGCGTGGCCAAGCACCGTTTCGCGGAATTCCGGGTCGAGCAATCCCGCCATTGCGTCTTTGATCTGATCGAGCAATTCGTAAATGATACTGTAGAGCTTGATCTGAACGCCTTCGCGTTTCGCGGCGGTGACCGCCATGTTTTCAACTTTGGTGTTGAATCCGACGACGACCGCGTTGGACGCGCTTGCCAACAAAATATCTGATTCCGAAATAGGTCCGACGCCGGCGTGAATGATATCGAGTTCGACTTTCTTGCTGTCGATCTGGTGGAGCGCGGCGCTAATCGCCTCGACCGAGCCCTGGGTATCACATTTCAAAACCAGGCGCAGCGTCTTCTTCCCGTCGGCGGCTTCCAGCAACGTCTCGAGCGTCGCGCGTTGAGGCACGCTCAATTTTTCAGCGCGCTTAGACTGCAAACGTTCATCGCTCAAAGTTTTAGCCGCGCGCTCCGATTCCATCACCAGAAGTTCATCGCCCGCGTTTGGCAGTCCGGTAAACCCGAGAACTCGTACCGGAGTGGCAGGCCCGGCTTCTTTCACTGGCTTCCCTTTGTCGTCGATCAACGACTTCACCTTGCCGGAATAATCACCGCAGATGAACGGCTCGCCGACTTTGAGTGTGCCCATTTGCACAATCACGGACGCCGTTGGCCCGCGTCCGGCTTCGACCTGCGCTTCAATTACGGTGCCGCGCGGTGTTGCAGTCGGTGACGCTTTCAAATCCATCACTTCCGCCTGCAAAAGCATCATCTCGAGCAAATGATCGATGCCGGTGCCGCGGGTAGCTGAAACTTCGCAGACCACGGTTTTGCCGCCCCAATCTTCCGGAGTCAGGTCGCGCTCCTGAAGCTGTTTCTTCACTTTGTCGATGTTCGCGCCAGGCAAATCGATTTTGTTAATCGCCACCATGATCTCGACGTGCGGTGCCGCTTTCGCGTGATTGATCGCTTCGATGGTTTGCGGCATCACGCCGTCATCGGCGGCGACGACCAGCACGACAATGTCGGTAACATTCGCGCCGCGCGCGCGCATTGCGGTGAAAGCCGCGTGGCCGGGCGTATCGATGAAGGTGATCTTCTGTCCTTTGTAATCGACGGTGTAGGCACCGATGTGCTGGGTAATTCCGCCCGCTTCGCCCGCGGCGACGCGAGTTTTGCGGATTGCATCCATTAACGACGTCTTTCCGTGGTCGACGTGTCCCATGAAAGTGATGATGGGCGCGCGGGGTCTGAGTTCTTCCTTTTTCTGAATGACCGGGGGTGGCGGCGCGACCACAACCTGCTCGACCTTGTGAACGCCAGCGCCTTTTTCGCGACGCTCCTTTTCCAGAACGAATCCATGGCTTTCGGCGATCTTCGATGCGATGTCCGGCTCGATCGTCTGATTAATGTTGGCAAAAATGTTGAACGTCATGAGCTCTGCGATGAGTTGATGCGGCTTCAACCCAAGCTCGACCGCAAGTTGTTTCACGATGATCGGCGGCTTGATATGAATCACATTTTGCGCCGGCGCGTCTGTTTCGGCTGGCGCCGCGGCCGCGGCCACGCTGTCGGCTGCCGTTGCCGGCTGCGGAGCTGGTTCCGGTTCTTTCGGCGGTGGCAGCACACTCGGCGCTTCGAGTGATGCGCGAATCCGCGAAATCGGCGGGAGAACGGCTGTTTTCTTTTTGATCTCCCCGTCTGCCGCTTTCTTTTGCGGTTGTTTCTTGTCGATCAATGAGACGCTTTCAGCCACCGGGCGATGAGGCGTGGCCGGCTTCGCAGGGACGACCGGATGAGAAGTTGCTTTAACCGGCGGACGCGTCGCCGGTTTGTGAGGAGGCTCTACGTTCTTTTTCGGAACGGCAGATTTCGGCGCAGCGTGCTTGTGTGCAGGCACCGGTTTGCGGGCTGCAGGTTTCTTTGCCGCTGGTTTCGATTTTGTTGCCATTCTAAAAAATTATTCATGGCTCAAGCCCCTTGAGCCGAGCCCGCTTCTTGTTTTGCATCTTGTTTGTGGACAGCGTCGTGAATTTCACGCGCCTTTGCTTCGTCCACGCCGAGAATGTCTATCAAATCTTGAACATCGGCTGCATGCAAGCCTTCCAGATTCGTGAAGCCGGATTTAACCAGCGTCACCGCTTGTTCTTCGGTGATCGGCAACGCTTTCGCCAATGCTTGCGCTGCCTGCGCGACCTTTTGTTCGACCGCCGTTGTCGCCGATGTGTCTTTGTCGATGTTAATTTCCCAACCGGTCAATCGCGAGGTCAGACGCGCGTTCTGACCTTTCTTTCCGATCGCGAGCGAAAGTTGGTCTTCGTCCACTGAAATCTGGGCGATCTTTTTCTCCAGATCGAAGGCGATGTTTTTGACTTTCGCCGGTTTTAACGCTTCGAGAATGAATTCCTTTGGATCGGAACTCCAACGAATGATGTCGACCTTTTCGTTGTTGAGCTCGCGAACGATATTTTTCACCCGCGAGCCGCGCATGCCGACGCAGGCGCCGACGGGATCGACTTTGTCGTTCGCGCTCCAGACTGCGATCTTTGTTCGATAACCGGCCTCGCGCGCAATGCCTCGAATTTGCACTGTGCCGTCCGCGATTTCGCTTACTTCCAGTTCGAAAAGACGGCGCACGAAGTTCGGATGGCTGCGCGAAACTATGATCTCAGGACCGCGCAGTCCGTTTTCAACGGCGACCACATAAGCACGCAGGCGGTCGCCCACATTGTAATCTTCCACCACCACGCGCTCACGCTGCGGCATTACGGCTTCAAATTTCCCAAGATCGAGAATCACATCCGAGCGATCGAACCGGCGCACCGTGCCGCTAACAATCTCGCCCGCGCGATCCTTGAACTCCTCGTAAATCATTTCCTTCTCGACCTGCCGAATGCGCTGCATCATCGCCTGCTTGGCGGTCTGGGCGGCGATCCGTCCAAAATTTTTCGGGGTCACTTCCACCTCGACGGTGTCGCCGATTTTCGCTTCGGGTTTGAGTTTGCGGGCCCGGCTCAGCACGATCTCGTCTTGCGGATTGGTCACGTTCTCGACTACGATCAAATTCGCGAGGGCGCGGATGTCGCAGGTCTTCGGGTCGATGTCGATCCTCAGATCGCGTGCGGCGCCGACACTTTTCTTGGACGCTGAGAGCAACGCTGTGGAAAGCGCCTCGAGCAGGGTCTCGCGCTTGATTCCGCGCTCCCGCTCCATGTAATCCAACATTGCAGCTATTTCCGCGTTCATAAAACATCCAGTCCGCAAACCAAAAGGAGTGGGACAACCTTTCCCACTCCTTCCGGCGCGGACTAGACCTGAATCTACCCCCGGCCGAAGCACCGTCAAGCTGAGGGGTTGAATGGCAGGCGTTGAGCGTCCAACATTCCAGCTTTCGATGACCTCGCGCCCGGGCAATTTGCTGATCGTCGTTCTGGTTTGGGCCGCGCTTTACCTGCCGGCGCTGGGTTCGCTGGCAATCAAGGGTGAAGAAGGACGCCGGATCCTGCCGGGAATCACCATGCTTCAGACCGGCAACTATCTTGTGCCGCAGGTCGGCGGCGAAACTTATTTCCGCAAGCCACCTCTGATTAATTGGCTTGCCGCCGGCTCATTCAAGATCTTCGGCCGGCAGAACGAGTGGACGGCACGCGCACCATCGGTTCTTTGTGTTCTACTGGTCACAATCGCGTTTGTCACGGTCGCCTGCCAAAGTCTCGGGCCGCGCGGGTCGCTCGTTGCCGCGCTGATGTGGCTGGTCAACGCCGGGATCATTGAAAAAGGCCGGCTTGTAGAAATCGAGGCCTTGTACGTTTCGCTTTGTGCGCTCGCTGTCATTTTTTGGCTTAGCTGGTGGCTGCAGAAGAAGTCCCCATGGCTGATTTGGACGGTGCCGTTCATTTTCCTGGGGTTGGGTTGGCTCGCGAAAGGTCCGATTCATCTCGTATTTTTTTATGGCGTGGTCATTGCCGTAGTTTGGCAGGAGCGAAACTGGCGCGCGTTGTTTCATCCTGCGCATCTTATCGGCATCATTATCATGCTGGGCATTTTTGCCGCTTGGGCGATTCCGTTCATCCAGGCGACGAATCAAGCCACGGCCACGACGAAATGGTCGCAACAATTTACCGGCCGGCTGCGCGGGACAGATTTCCAATTCACGCGGTGGATTCTCAATATTCCGCATGGGCTGCTTTACCTGCTACCGTGGATTCTTTTCTTGCCGTTGATCCGCTTTCGCAATTTCACCGGGGAGAATGAGCAACGACTTGCGCGTGCGCTTGCCTGGGGCGCGGTAATTCCGCTTGTAATTGTCGATCTCGTACCGGGATCTATTCCGCGCTACGCGATGCCCTCGCTTATTCCGGCGATTTGGTTGTTAGCGATGACATTTTCTTCCCAGAACGTGGTGTGGCCGCGCTGGGTCGGTATTTGGATCGGTGGCTGGGTCGGGGGCGGCGTTGCGGTTGGAGTTATTCAGTTGGCGCTCGAACACCGGGAAAAAATCGGAATTGGGGTTGCGATTCTAACGGCCTGCGCAGTGGCGATCGGGCTGGGCGTCATCATCTGGATTTGGTGTCGTCGGAAGCTCGCCGGCAAAACATTTTCATTCGAGGCGCGAGGTCGCACGGTAATTGTGATTGTCGTTCTGGCGTGCGTTTCGATGTGGACCTACGCGTTCGCGGTTGTGCCGAAAATACATCAGCGGCAGCGAATCAAGCGTCTTGCTGTTCAGATTGACTCGAACATCCCGCAAGGGGAGTCCCTTTATGCGCTTGATCCAAATTATCAGCCGATCTTCTTTTACCTGCGTTCGAAGCTGGTTTACGCGACCGACCTCGATGAGGTGCCGGTGGACGCAACCTATCTATTGGTCCGGCCGGAACGAGAGCAGGAAGTTTTGGAAAGCCATCACTGGTCCCCGCGCCAGCCGCGTCGGCTTATGCGGTCGACGGATTATCGGAAGGAATCGATTTTACTGCTCAAGATCGAATAAGGCGTTGGCATTGACAGTGCTACGGATTTGGAATTAGTTAGCAAGCTAACGATTTTCGACCCGTGAAACGTAACGATGTAGATGTTTTCGGTCCGCTCTTGCACGGGACCGCCCGGGCCTGGCGCCTTAAGTTAGATGAACGCCTCAAACCCATGGGTCTGAGTCAGGCCAAGTGGCGCACCTTGATGCACTTGTCCATCGCGCCGTGGCCCTTGACCCAGGCTGAGATCGCTTCCCATCTTGGAATTGAGGAACCGACGCTCGTCACTTTGTTGCATCGACTGGAAAGCGATCGGTGGGTTTCGCGCAGAAACGCAGCGCACGACAAGCGCTGCAAGACCGTCCATCTGGCGCCGCGTGCGCAGCGCGTCATTGAACAAATCAGCTCCACGGCTTTCAAACTTCGTCACGAATTGCTGGACGACATTTCACCGGCCGAATTGCGAATATGTATGCGGGTTTTGGATCGCATTCGGCAAAAAGCGGAAAAGGGAAATGGAAACGGAAAACATGCCGTAGCTCGAATTCGGGCTGGCAAGAACGGGCGCAACTAACATGGGAATTCGATTGGAATCCGGGAATGGCGCCTCGACTCAAGTTCAGGAAACGAACAGGGTGAAGACTGTCCGCGAGAAAAAGTCGCGCATTCCGCGCTGGGGAATTTTCCTTTTCGTTGTCCTTGCCGCATTTGCGGTCGCCCGAACACTGCAGCGTGGCGTAGCGACGGCGAAATCTACCCAACCGCCAGTCCGCCCGGTGTTGGTCGCGAAAGTGATCAGCAAAGATGTTCCGCTCTATCTGGATGAAATCGGGACCTGCGCGGCCTACGAAACCGTCCAGGTCCAGGCGCAAGTCGTCGGCAAGATCTTGCAGCGTCATTTTCAAGACGGCTCGGATGTGAAAAGAGGCGACTTACTGTTCACGATCGACCCGGCCCCCTATCAGGCGGCCCTTGATCAGGCAAAAGCGCAATCCGCATTGGATCAGGTGACATTGAAGCGACAGGCTGACCTCCGCTCGCGGAACGTGATCGCGCCGCAGGATTACGACACCGCCGTAGCGAACGCGCAGAAATCACAGGCTGCGGCCGAGGCTGCGCAGGTGAATTTCGATTATTGCTATATCAAATCTCCAATCAATGGACGAATCGGTCTTCGCAACGTCGACATCGGGAATTTGGTCGGCCCAGCAACTGGTTCTCTAGTCACCATTCAGGGTCTCGATCCGATTTACACCGACTTTACCGTCGCCGAAACGGACCTGGCGTTGGTGAGGAAGTATCTCGGCGGTCCCAACGTCAAGGTTCAGACGTGGTCGCCTGACGCCAAGATCGCTCCGCGCACCGGTGATCTGTATTTCATCGATAACGCTGTTCAACCCGGCTCCGGCACGGTCAAGGCGCGCGCTGTTACTCCAAACCCTGATCGCGCGTTGTGGCCGTCGGAGTTCGTGCGCGTTCGCTTTATTCTCGACACGGTTAAGGAGGCGCGTCTGGTTCCGGCGCAAGCGGTGCAGATTAGCCAAAGTGGGCCGTTCGTTTTTGTGCTGAAGCCGGACAACACGGTTGATCTTCGTCCAGTCAAACCGGGACAGCGTCAGGATGGCGATCTGACCGTTTTGGAAAGCGGTGTCGAGCCGGAGGAAACCGTTGTTGTGACTGGACAGCTTGCGCTCGCGCCCGGGTCAAAGGTCGATCCGAAACCGTACAATCCTTCGCAAGCTACGAGCGAAGGAAACACTGCCGCGGCCAAGAGCGTGCAGTAATTCTCATGAATCAATCGGACGAACACGACGGCTCAGGCAATGGCGAACGCGAAACGCAGGATCAGAATCGTCTAAGATCGACATCGCATGGGAGCACGCCGCAGTCGCCAAAATTAGTTGCTGTTAAGGGCACCGGACTTTCCGGGCCGTTCATTCGACGTCCGGTGATGACAGTGCTGCTAACGTTGTCAGTGATCGTCGCGGGGGTCGCGACCTATAACAAACTTCCTGTCAACGATTTGCCGGCGGTCGATTATCCCATCATTCAGGTCACGTGTGCCTACCCGGGTGCCGATCCGGTCACGATGGCGAACAACATCGCTACGCCGCTGGAAAAACAGTTCCTGCAAATTCCTGGCCTCGACGTTATCACGAGCTCCAGCAATCAGGGTAACACTTCGCTCACACTCCAATTTGTCTTGAGCAAGAGCATTACCGACGCGGCCACCGACGTGCAGGCCGCGATCCAGCGCGCGACCGGAAAATTGCCAATCGATTTGCCCAGTCCGCCGACATTCACCAAAACGAACCCGAACGATCAGGCTGTTTATCTGGTTGGTTTGATGTCGGACACGATGACCGACGGCGATCTATATAAGTATGCATCAACCGTAGTGGCCCAGCGCATGGCCATACTCCCCGGCGTCTCGCAAGTGAACATCTACGGCGTCCAGGCCGCAATCCGAATCAAGGCTGACGCAGCAGCCCTGGCTGCCCGGGGCCTGACGATGGACGATCTGGCGAACGGAATTAAAGCCGGGACCGTTTACTCCGGCGCAGGACAATTCGATGGGCCGCATCGGACATTTGTTTTGCAACCAAACGGCCAGATCGATCAGGCAGAAGGTTATCGGAATCTGATCGTCGCAAGGAACAACGACAAATCGCCGGTTTACTTGCGGGACGTGGCCGAAGTGAAGCAGGGCGTCCAGGACGAGCGCACATCACGCTTCTTCTTTGCCCGCGGAATTCATCCACCGGGATCGATTGTTGTGCTCGCGGTTTCGCGTCAGGCGGGCGCGAACGCTGTCGAAGTTGCAAATTCTGTCAAAGCTCTCTTTCCCGAGCTGCACGCCAGTTTGCCCGGATCGATCACGTTCATCCCGGTTTTCGATCGCTCGCAGACGATTGTGAATTCAGTCCACGACGTTCGCGCGACGTTGCTCATTGCGTTCGTGCTGGTGGTAGTTGTCATCTACCTCTTTCTTGGGCGCGCGAAGGACACTTTGATTCCAGCCGTCGCGTTGCCTCTATCATTGCTGCTGACGTTCGCGGTGATGTACGTGCTTGGGTTCTCGATCAACAACCTGACGTTGATGGCATTAACGCTAGCGATTGGGTTTCTGGTCGATGATGCGATCGTCTTTTTGGAAAACGTGATCCGGCGCGCCGAGCACGGCGAATCGGTTCTGAAAGCCGCTTACAACAGCGCGGGCGAAATTTCGTTCACGATTTTGTCGATGACGCTGTCGCTGGCGGCGGTTTTCATTCCGCTGGTATTCTTGCCAGGCTTACTCGGCCGCATTTTCCAGGAGTTTTCTATCACGATCATTGTGGCGATTCTCGCTTCCGGGTTGGTTTCGTTGACACTAACACCGTTGATGTGCGCGCGGATTTTGGCCGAGCGCCAGGCTGGTCACAAGCGCGCGCGAATGGAAGGATGGACCAGCGATTTCATCCAGCGGGTGATCGGCGCATACGGCCGCGCCTTGGACAAATTTCTCGACCGAGCGTGGCTTACCGTGCCGATCCTTCTCGCGTGCGTGATCGGCCTCTGGTTTTTCTTCACTCATTTGCCATTCACGCTGCTTCCGGTCGGGGACAGTGGTTCGGCCCGCGGCGTCTTCATCGCGCAGGAAGGAACGTCGCCGGAACAGATGCGCGCGTTCCAAAGACAGGTGAACGAAAAGATCATCGCCGAACCGAGCATCGCGCAATTTTTCACGGTTGCAGGTTCGGCGCAGCGCAGCGCAGCATCTCAGGCGGTAATTTTTGCAGTCTTCAAGCCGCGCGAGCAGCGCGATCCGATTGAACAATGTCTTTTGCGTCTGCAAAAATCGATCAGCGCAATTCCGGGCATCACCGCCGTCATCACGCCGCAACCGGTCTTGCAAATCAACGTCGGCGCAACCAATCAGACCCAAGGCCAGTACGCCTACACCATCAGTGGAATCGTTCCGGATGATGTTTATAAGGCAGCCGACCAGATGATGGCAAAGTTGCGCGGGTTCAAAGGATTCTCCTCGGTCCGCTCCGATTACTACAATAGCACGCCGAATCTGACGGTGAACATCGACCGTGAGCGCGCTGCGATGTATGGCGTTTCAACATCGGCGATCCAAAGTCTATTGAGGAACGCCTACTCGCAGAACTACGTCTATCTGATCAAACAGCCCGACGACCAGTATCAAGTCATTCTCGAAGCAAAAGACAATGAGCGCGCCACACCGGGCGACCTCAACAACTTATATGTGCGCAGCAACGGTACCGGCACGGTTAATCAGAACGGTGGCGGCGGAATCACCACGACCGGAACGGCTGCGGACCTTGTTCCGCTCCGCGCCGTTACATCGACAACGCAAGTGGTCGGACCCCAAGCCGTCAACCACTTCGACCAGTTCACCAGCGTCACCATTAATTTCAATTTGTTGCCGGGCGCTGCGATCGGCGACGCGACTAAGTTCATCGAAGATTCGTTCGCGCAAGTGCATCAGCAGTTACCGAGTGTGCAATCAACGTTCCAAGGTGAAGCGCTTGTTTTTCGTCAACTTTTCCAGGCGCTGCCGTTGCTTCTGATCGGCGCGATTTTCGTCATGTATGTGATTCTCGGAATTCTTTACGAAAGCTACGTCCATCCAATCACTGTCTTGTTTCCGGCAATTGTGCCGGCCGTGGTCGGCGGTTTGGCCACACTCTGGATTTTTCACTCAACCTTGTCGCTCTATAGCGTGATCGGACTTTTCCTTTTGCTCGGCATCGTGAAGAAAAACGGCATCATGGTGGTCGATTTTGCGTTACAACGGATCGACGAAGGCTGGGATTTACGTTCGGCAATTCATGAAGCAAGCATCGAACGGTTTCGTCCGATCATGATGACTACTCTCGCCGCATTGATGGGCGCGATTCCGCTGGCACTCGGTTTTGGTCAGGATGCGTCATCACGGCGTCCACTGGGCCTGGTTATTGTCGGCGGTCTGATCTTCTCGCAAATGATAACGCTGTTTGTTACGCCGGTGATTTATCTCTGGCTCGAATGGTTCCAGGAGCATGTCTTGGACAAGGTCCCATTTCTCCGGAGCGCGCACTTTCATCCGCACGATGAGCCGGTCCGCGAAGATGAGCCCGAGCCGGTGGTCGCTCAGTAGTTTCGGACCTCAGTGCGGCGACGGCGATTGCTGGACGAGTTGCAACGGCGCGTTGATCGTTTCTCCGCCGTGTTTGAATTTCACCAGGCCGTCCTGGATCGAAATCACCCGAACGCTGGCTTCGCCATTAGGGGTTTTCACAACCAACCAATCTTCCTCGGCCAGTCGTTTTCCATTTACGATCGTCAGCCGCGGATTCCCCAACGCGATCGACGTTACGTGCAATAGGTCGGGGCTTACCGGGATAAGCGTTCCGCGATTTCCAAGCGGATCCGGCTTGGCAGGCGGCCTGTCTGGCGGGCTGATCGCGACTACAACCGGGAACTGACGCGCTTGCACCCAATAAACGATTCCCGCGGCAAGAATCCCGAGGCCGAGGAAAATTATAAACACAATAAGAAGGCGCCGGCCGGTGGACGACTCGTCGGCCGTCATTTCGCCCGAATCTTGTTCCGCTCCTTTAGAATCCGAGTAGATAACTTTGGAACCTGGTTCGGGCCGCCGAACCGTGCCGGACTCTCCGTCGTCAGGAATGGGCGGTTGATTTGAGATGGCTGATGCTCGACCCGGAAGAGAAATTTGCAAACCCGAAATCGATTCATCGAATTGCGACGCAGCAACAAGACGCGTAGTTACATCGACATGCGTGCGATGGTAATGGAAAAAGCGAAGGCGCCGCTCGTGTTGCGTGACGTGCCAAAGCCAAAAGCGGGCGCCGGACAATTACTCGTGCGCGTAAACGCCTGCGCGATTTGCCGCACTGATCTTCACATTGTCGACGGCGAACTGACGGAAACGAAACTGCCGCTGATTCTCGGTCACCAAATCGCAGGTCGAGTCGAACAGTTGGGCGAAAATGTGACGGGTTTTTCCATTGGCGATCGCGTTGGCGTTCCATGGCTCGGCTGGACCGACGGCGATTGTGTTTATTGTCGATCGGCACGGGAGAACCTTTGCGACCGAGCAAAGTTCACCGGTTACACGATTGACGGAGGCTATGCAGAATTCACCGTGGCCGATGCGCGCTACTGCTTTCGCTTGGCTCCCGAATACGACGATCTTGATGTGACTCCACTGCTTTGCGCCGGACTGATCGGTTTTCGATCATATCGCAAAACCGGCGATGCCAAACGAATCGGCGTCTACGGCTTCGGAAACGCAGCACACTTGATCACTCAAGTTGCGATATACGAACAGAAGGAAATCTATGCTTTTACCCGGCCCCGCGACGCAGCGGGTCAGAAAGAAGCACGCTCGTTAGGTGCGATCTGGGCTGGGGGATCTGACGAAATGCCGCCGGTGAAACTCGATGCGGCGATTATTTTTGCCTCGGTCGGCCCGCTAGTCCCGGCGGCGTTACACGCACTCGCAAAAGGTGGCGTGGTTGTTTGCGGCGGGATCCATATGACTGACATCCCATCGTTTCCATACATTGATCTCTGGAATGAACGGGTGATCACTTCGGTAGCGAACCTGACCCGGCGCGACAGCGAAGAGTTTTTCAAGATTGCGCCGCGAGTTCCGGTGAAAACAAAGGTCGAAGTGTTTCCCCTCGAACAGGCCAATACCGCGTTGGAAAGGTTTCGTTCCGGTAAATTGAGCGCTACTGCGGTGCTCAAAATTTCCTGATACGATATCTGGTCCAATGTCGTCGTCATCGCATCTTCCATCCGAACAAACCGGGACGGGAGAGTTTCAACGCCAAGAGGACGCGTTTCGTGATTGGATCTCGAACGACGGATCGACGCCATATTCGGCCGCGGTGGGTCGCTATCATCTTTATGTCTCGCTCGCCTGCCCGTGGGCAAGTCGCACTGTCATCTTTCGAAAGGTCAAAGGACTGGTCCACGCAGTCGGCATGACGATCGTCGACCCGTTCCGGGACGAAAAGGGCTGGGCGTTTCGCGATCCGGAGCGATCCAAACCGGGAAATCCGTTAAACGATCTTGATAATTTCGAATCAACCGATCCGGTTAACCGATTTCGCTATTTGAGCCAGGCTTATCTCGAAACCGATCCCAACTTCAACGGCCGCGTGACCGTGCCGGTGCTTTGGGACAAGGAGACGAAGAAAATCGTTAACAACTGCGAGGACGACATTTGCCCGATGTTCAACTCGGTCTTCAACGAGTTTGCGGTCAACAAAGAGGTCGATCTTTTTCCGAAGGATATCGACGTCGAACACCAAAAGCTCTGCAATTTTCTTTATGAAAATATCAACAACGGCGTCTACCGCGCCGGATTCGCTACCCGCCAGCGGCCCTACGAGCGCGCGTGCCAGAGACTTTTTAATGCACTGGACGAAATCGAAGCGCGACTGTCAAAAAGCCGATACTTGTTTGGTAGTCGGATCGTCGAAGCCGATTGGCGACTGTTTTGCACGCTGATCAGGTTCGACGTTGTCTATTACGGGCATTTCAAATGTAACCTTCGGCGGACCATCGATTATCCAAATCTCCAGGGTTACATGCTCGATCTCTATCAGCAGCCCGGGATCTCCGAGACCGTTAGCATTGATCATATCAAGCGTCATTATTACATGACGCACGAGGAAATTAACCCCACGCGAATCGTCCCTCTCGGGCCAATTATCGATCTAACGGCTGCGCCCAATCGCTCGTAGGGCTAGGTGAAAGCCTGAGTCCCATCTCAGGGTGGCAATTACTTAACATCATTGAGTAATCCCGCTCCTCCTCACGTCGAACATTGATGGAGGGAATTAATTATATGAAAAAACTAATATGCTTGGTGTGCATCAGTGGTCTCTCACTGGCCACGATCGCTCTGGGCGATGATAAGAACCAAGGCAACGGTGGATCTGTAAGGGTGCGTGCCCGCGGCAACGCGCCGTCGGTGCAATCAGCCGCGCCGGCGACGTCGCGACACGTGACGAGTGCCCGGCCAGTGGAACGTTCTATTTCAAGAGCGCCCCTTCGCCAGCGAACGTACGCGTCAACGCCGCGTGTGCGCAGCAATGCCACCGTGCGCAACAACGCAATAGTTCGTAGCAACGCCGCGAACACCAGAGTGCGCAACAATGTGAACGCCTCGCTTCGCCGCAACAGCGCGAACGCGACAGTTCGCAATAACGCGAATGGCAGAGTTCGCAGTAACGTTGCAGCGAATCGCGAACGGAGCTTCGCTCGTAACCGGCAGGTTAACGTCGGCTCCAATTTCGCGGTTAACAGAAATCGAACCCGAAATGCAGTCGTCACGAATAACTGGCGCGGAAATCAATTCCAGGGCCGGAACTACGCCGCGTTTCGTAACTATCAGCGCCAGTGGCACGACCGGGGTTGGTGGCAGCATCGATATAGTCGCATCGTCTTCGTGGACGGCGGCTGGTGGTATTGGAACGCCGGTTACTGGTTCCCAGCCTGGGGCTATGATGCGTCCGCCTACTATCCTTACGATGGCCCGATTTACGGGTACTCGAATCTGAGCCCGGATCAGGTCATTGTGAACGTGCAGACCCAGTTGGCGCGCGACGGCTATTATAGCGGACCAGTCGATGGTGTTCTTGGACCGATGACTCGACAGGCGATCGCAGCTTTCCAGGCCGAGCACGGACTGGCTGTGACGTCCACTGTGGACGAGCCGACGATGGCAACACTCGGTCTCACTTAAAGTTTAGAGTTGCCAAGGTTGCCGCGGGCGGGGAAACCCCTTAGCCCGCGGTTTTCTTTTGTCTCAATTCATCGAGCGCAGCGTCGAGACGCTGAATTCCGATTTCGAACTTTTCTGGCTCGCAGCACAATCCGATGCGGATATGCTGCGGAGACTCGAAAAACCGCCCGGGCACAACGGAGGTTTCGTATTTTTCAATTAACAACGCGCAAAGCTTTTCAACGTCGATATCTTGGAGACGAGGAAATGTGGTTGTGCCGAATTCCGTTCGCACGGCATCAACATCGTCGTGTCTCTTCAAAAAATCGTTCAATGTCTTCCGGTTGGTTTGCAGGATGATCCTTGCACGCGCGGCAATTCTTGGGAGCCGGTTCATTGCCAAAACGCTCAACCGTTCCATTACATTCGGCGCACTGGCGGCAAAAATGTCGTCGAGGCGCCGCATTTTGGTTGCGAGGTTCGGCTCCGCGAAAATCCAGCCACAGCGGAGTCCGCTTAATCCGTATCCTTTGGTCAAACTGCTGGTGACGACAAATTCAGGCCCCAGCGAAATAGCCGGCTTCGGCGCATTTTCAAACATCGCTTCGAGATAGACTTCATCGACGAGGACGCGGGCGCCAACATCTCGCGCAATGGCTCCGACTTTTCGGAGCGCGGCCTCGTCAACCAAAGCGCTGCTCGGATTGTGCAGGTTTGTTAACACAATCAAACGCGAGCCCGGCGTGATTTGGTTTTCCAACGCGCCGATATCGATCCCGAATCCGCTTTCGAGACTTCGTGGAAAACGTTTGACCTTCGCGCCGAGATATTCGGCGATTGCGAGCAGGGGGTCGTAGGTCGGTTGTTCAATCAAGACCTCGTCGCCATGATCGACAAGTGCAGTCATTGCAAGATGGTTTGCCATGGAGGTTCCGCCCGAAACAGTGACCACGTTTTCGGGCGAGACGTGTCGATGCTTCGCCAGCGCTTCGACGAGCGGGCGATAGCCATAAGCGTTATCGCCGTGAAGCTCCAGGTCCTTCAGGTCGACATCCAATTCGGCGATCGGAAGATTCAAGATGCCGCTCAACGCGAGATCGTACTTCGCTTTGGGGCGGCTCTTCGCCCAATGCATGAAGGCAGATTGCTTTGTTTTCATTGAGCGTCTGATGGTTTCTGTCGCGTTCGCCAGAAAAGATACACCGGTATTCCACTCAGCATGATTCCCAATCCAATCGCGCTGTTTTGCGGATAACGGTAAGCGGTGCTGAAGGCGACCCCGGCGCATGCGAGAATAAAAAACACCGTCGTGAATGGATGACCTGGAATGCGAAAGGTCCGGGCCGGGTTTGCCTTTAGCATTGGCGAATCTGGTTTTTCTCGACCGCGGAAAACGAAAACGGTCGCGGCGGTGAGTGCGAAGAAAATCACGTCCACCGAGATCACGTAATTCAGGATTTGTTCATACCGGCCGGACAGCGTAATCGCGATCGCGAGCGCGCCTTGCAACGCGATCGCGAATGCCGGCACCCGCGCGCGATTCAGTTTCGCCAGGCTCGAGAAAAATAAACCGTCTTCGGCCATGGCAAAGTAAACTCGTGGCGCGGTCAACATGCTTTGACTGAGAAACCCCACGGTAGAAACTGCAATTCCGATCGCGATAATGCGCGCGCCAGTTTCGCCGAGCGCGAGTCGCATAACCGCGGACGCAGGAGTGTGGGTTTGCGCGAGTCCAACGGGGCCGAGCGCACGGACACAAACGAAGTTCACTGAAAGATAAACGGCGATTACACCCAACACACCTGCCAACAGACCACGTGGCAGGTTTTTCTGCGGGTCGCGCACTTCGCCGGCGACAAAACACGATGTCTGCCATCCGCCGTAGGCGAACTGTACCGGAATGAGCGCCGCACCGAATGCGGTCAGAGAATTCCAGATTCCAGCCCCGGAAGATGTTGATTGTAACTGGCCTCCACTTGGTGTTCCTGCGACGGTCAATCCCCACCCGACCAGCACCGCGATCGCCAGCAGTTTCAAAATCATGAACAAATTTTGGGTTGTGCTTCCAGCACGCACGCCGAGACAGTTGATCAAGGTCAACGCCCCGAGCGCGATGGTCGCGAGAATGGCGGCGACGTTGTCATTCGCGTCGACGTTTCCCAATGCGCAAATATATTTTGCGAACGTCACGGCGACCGCTGCCATTCCGCCGCTTTGAGTCACCAGAAGCAAGGCCCAACCGTAAACAAATGCGAGCGCGGGATGAAAAGCGTTCCGCAGGTAAACGTATTGGCCGCCGCTGGCCGAAGTTTGCGATGAAAGTTCCGCGTAGATGAACGCGCCGGCGAGGGCGATGAGTCCGCCGAACGCCCACGCGCCCAGTATCAACACCGTCGACGGCACCGCTCTCGCAACGACGTAGGGATTAATGAAAATTCCGGAACCGATGATCCCGCCCATGACGAGCATCGTGGTATCGAACAACCCGAGTCGTCGCGCGAGATGCGCTTCCGAGGAATGCAGCTCGCTCACTGAGCGTCCGGTTCGGATGTGGAATTAGTGCGAGCGGTAACGATCATCGAGATGATTATCGTCGAACCAAGCACGCCGATAACGAAGCCGAGCGAAAGAAGCGTTGGAATCTCGAACACATCGCGGAGCATCATCTTGGCCCCCACGAATGCGAGCACGATGGCCAACCCGCTCTTGAGGTAAACAAAACGGGCGATCATTTTCGCGACCAGGAAATAGAGCGACCGCAATCCGAGTATCGCGCAAATGTTTGAAGTATAGATGATGAACGAATCACGGGTGATCGCGAAGACGGCCGGAATTGAATCGACCGCAAACACGAGATCCATTACGTCAATGACGATGAGAGCGAGGGCGAGGGGTGTGAGCATCCATTTCCCGTTCACCCGCGCCTTGAAATGTTCGTCATGAAACACCGGCGTAACGGGGAATGTCCAGCTGCAGCAGCGCATGATCCAGCTCTTGCCAAAGTCCTGCGGCTCCTGCTTCATAAAAAACATTCGCCATGCGCTCACCAGCAGGAAGGCGCCGAAGAAGTAGAGGATAAAGTCGAACCGCTGGACGAGGGCCACCCCGACCCAAATCATGACGCCCCGCATGATGAGCGCGCCGACAATTCCCCAAACCAAAGCGCGGTGCTGTGCCATGGGTGGAACACGGAAGTATTGGAAGATGAGAACGAAAACAAAAATGTTGTCGACACTCAGCGAATACTCGATGACGTATCCGGTCAGGAATTCGAGCGCCTTTTCCGGACCGCGAATCTTCCAGACCAGGAGATTGAACAGCAGCGAAAGAAGTATCCAGATCCCGACTCGATGGCCGGCAGCGCGAATGCTCAGCTCGCGCCCTCGGTGTTTGAATTGAACAAGATCGAGAGCTAACGCGACAAAAACGCCGGCATTGAACGCGATCCAAAACCAAATACTTGTGTGCGACACCGGCGTAGACTTTCACGCAAGATGCTGTCCGGCAATCGGAAACATTAACGATGCGACAGCTTGCGACGTTTCATCATCATCGTAGCTTGTCCGACTCATGGATTCAGAGCTCGAGAAGTTGGTCGAAGCCGGCAAGCTCACGTCAAAGGCTGCTGAAAAGCTCGAGCGGCTGAAGCCAGGCACATTTTGCCTGCACAAAAGCTGGGGATTCGGCCGCGTCGCAGAGTGGAACCTGCTGTTGAATCAGATCCTGATCGATTTCACAGGCAAGAAGAGCCACGCCATGCAGCTGGAATACGCCGCCGAAAATCTCGCGATCATTCCTTCGGAACATTTTCTCGCCCGCAAGGCCAACGATCTCGCTGCAATAAAGAAACTCGCCAAAGACGATCCGGTCGCTGTCGTGCGAAACATTTTGGACAGCCTCGACGGAAGAGCCACCGCCCAACAGATCAGCGACTGGATGGTTCCGGACGTTTTCACTGAAGCGGAATGGAAGAAGTGGTGGGATTCGGCCCGCAGACAGATGAAAACGAGCGGGGCGTTTTCGATTCCAGCGAAGAAGACGGAGCCGGTCCAGTTACGGGCCGAGGGCGTGTCGCAGGCAGACGAGTTGGTCGCGGCATTCAATACCGCGCGTCAACCAAAGCAGCAGATTGCTGCGCTTGAGCAGATCTTGAAGTTTCACGAGCACTTCAAAGAACCAGAGAAACAATTGCAACCGGTCGTCGCGACGATTGAGAACGTCGCAACCCGCAATCAAAAATTGCATCCCGAGCTGACCTTCGAGCTCGTGTTGTTGCGTGATGATTTGTTTGAATGCTTTACCCAACTGAAGACGACCCATATTGGGTTGACGCCGGCCAGGCTGATTGTTCACGAAGAAAAGCGTTTGGTCTCGATCTTGCCGAAACTGTCGGCGGCGAAGGAGAAACGAGTTCTTCAACTACTGCCCGTTGCCCTCGGGGATCGCTGGAGCCCGCGCGCGTTGCAACTAATGCAGACCAGCCACGGGCGAATGGTCGCGCAAATTCCCCACGTGTTTCGCGATGCGGGGCAACATGCCGAGCTCGACAAAATGTTGGAGCGCAGCGTTCGCGAACACTCCGCCACCAGCGAGATGCTGGTTTGGTTGTGCATGGAACGCAAAGATTGGCCGGAGCTGATCAATCCCGAGCTACTCACCGCAATTTTGTCCGCGCTCGAGCGAGAACAGCATTCCGCGCCGGGACGCGCGAGTAAATTGCAACGCTGGCTCGTCGATGATCGGCAATTGATCGCGGACATTTTTGCAAACGCCGATGTGGGGCTGGCGCGCGATGCGATGCGACGGCTGCAATTGAGCCCGTTGTTCGATGAGCTGACGAAGCGTTCGCTGCTCGCGCGGGTCGTGAAAGTTTTCCCAGACCTCGAGAGCATGATCGCGGGAGCACAACCGCAGGAAAAGACCGCGCCGCTTATTGTTTCCTGGAGCAGTCTCGAAAGACGGAAAGCGGAATTCGAAGAGCTGGTGAAGAAAAAAATTCCCGAGAACACGAAGGAAATTCAGCTCGCGCGTTCGTATGGCGATCTTAGCGAAAACTTCGAATACAAAGCGGCCAAGCAAATGCAGGCCGTCTTGGTTCGCCGCAGGTCGGAGCTGGAACGTGATCTCGGAAAAGCACGCGGCACGTCGTTTGAAAATCCCGACACGTCTCGTGTCTCAATCGGCACAATCGTTACCGTTCGCGACAAGAATTCAAAGAACTCTGAGACCTACACAATCCTGGGGGCGTGGGACGGCGACCCGGACCGCCACGTCATTTCCTACCAGACAGCGATCGCACAGGCATTGCTCGGCAAAAAACCGGGCGAGGGTGCGACGTTGCCAAATGGCGAAGTTGAGATCGTCTCAATCGAGCCCGCGCCGGTCGACAAGCCGGCGGCTGAGCCGGTTAGTGAGACGGAACCGGCGTCCGTCGGATGACGTTGTAGCGGTGCTTGTTCTCAAGCACCGAGCTGGATAAACAGGCGCTTGGCGCAAGTGCCTCTACAACAATCGGCTTGTCTTAAAACATTCTGGGGACGAAATAATCACGGCACCATGAACATTCGAATCAATCATGCGGCGGTTTGGATTCTCGTTGTTGTCTATTTCCTCATTGGCTGGGGCTGGTACGCCATTTTCGGCAATAGCTGGCTGAATCTTCACGCCAAGACCATGACCGACATCGAACGGACCCATAACGTCAGCGCCTACGTGCTCGCGTTTGTTACGTCGATCGTCGTCAATTATACGCTCGCGGTTCTCATCGCTCTGACCAATCCAAAGGGTCCATGGTGCGGTCTCAAAGTTGCGCTCGCCTGCTGGTTCGCGTTTATGTTCATGGAGTACGCGACAATCTCCGTTTTTTCCGCATTCGAAACGAATCCCTGGCCTCTCATTTGCATCGACATGGGTCGGCCACTGATCGGTCTCGTCATCAGCGGCTTTGTCCTTGGCGCGTGGCGGAAGTCGGCGTGAGCGATCCGCTCGTCATCGCCAAGTCCGGTACGGGCGAAATTCGCCTGCTTCCGACAATGGCGAACCGCCATGGTCATCAAGTTGTTCGCGGGGTCCTGGGAGGAATTCCCGACGGAAGCGGGCGCCGTTGATCCGACGCCCGCTTACGGCCGAATTGGATTCAGAATTACTTCTTGGGTGAAGCGGCTGGCTTGGCGGCCTTTTCAGTCTTACCTGCCTTCACTTCGATATTGGTGGCCGTCATCGAATAATGAATGGTCACTTTGTCACCAACCTTTGGCTCCGCGCTGGCTTTGGTGTTCGCATCACGTGCGAGCTCCCAGCGGTCTTTGCCTTTTTGCACCGCGATCATCGAACTGTTCACTTCGAGCACGGGCCCGGTGACTTGATAATCTTTGGCCTCCGCAAAAGCCGCGCCGCTAAACGCGAGAGAAACTGCTGCTGCCAAACTGCATAGGGTGATTTTCATAGTCCTCGATTAGACCGCCCCGATGGCGTTCTATTCAAGCAACTTTTGAAAAGATCGGGCTACTGCACTCCTTCTTTTTTCTGCGCGTTGCCGCCCGGTATCTTCATCGCATCCGTGGATGCGCACTGGACCGTGACGGTGTTACCAACGGCCAGGGTGCCGCTCGTCACAGTTGTGCTGCCCGTTCTTTGGATATTCCACAGATCGGGCCCGCAGCCGAGGCTGATCTGAGCTGAAGTCAGCGCGTTCACGTTTCCTGTGATCGTCACCGTTTGTCCGAACGCAGCATTTGCAGCCAGGAATGCCGCGACAATCATTGCCGCTAAGTTCTTGATGTTCATGCGGCTAATTCAACGCCCGATCTGGTCCTACGGGCAAGCTTTTTGTTGGGCCGCGTTAGGCGCTGGACGCTTCAGACATCGTCTTGATGCCCACTCTTAGGACAAGCGGCCAGACAATCCGTTTTGTAGTTTGCGGGGCGCCCCACACCTTTTCAAGGTCGATGGTAATTTGATCGAGCGGATTTCGATTCGTCGCGGCGATGAAGCGCTGTGTCGACGACCACGACCGCAGATAACCGACCAGATGTTCCAAATTCCATTCTGCCACGATTTCGAACTCGGGAGTTTCGCGTTCTGAAAAAGGGAAGTGGATTTCCTCAAATTTTTCGATCAACGCTCGCTCCGGCGGCCAATACGGTCCGACGATCTCGTAGTAATAGCGTTTGACGATTTCCTTAACCGGGCGGTCGGTCCGCAAGAGATTGTAAGCCGACGCGGCAAACACCCCGTTCTCCCTCAATACACGCCGGACGTCCGGATAGAATCGATCGTGATTCAGCCAATGTAAGGCTTGCGCGACCAGGACCAGGTCGAATTTGCCGGACTGAAGGTCACTTTGTTCGGCTGGGGCAATTTTATACGCCACCCGTGGGTGCGGCTCGGCGTTTGCGATTTGGCTTTCGCTGGCGTCCGTCGCGATTACGTGGTCGAAAACGTTCGCAAGTTCGACCGCGGCCTGGCCATTACCGGTCGCGCAATCCCACGCAATCTCGCGAGTCGGTGTGATTGTGCCGAGATATTCGAACATTTTGCGCGGATACCGCGGACGAAATTTAGCGTAGTCCGTCGCCTGCCTTGAGAAATGGTCCTCAAATCCCATCAGACGAGCCTAGACAGGATTAACAAGATTTCTGGATTGAGTTCTCCAGAAACAGGGTCTCGTAAAAATCGGGCGAATCCTGTCGAGAAATAACTGGATGGTAATGCCAGTCCGGCTCGGACCGTCACGTTGCTTTGGGTGGCTCGGGCATTGTTCTCAAGCCCACCCGGGCGAGGTATTCGTCCGCCTGCAACAGATCCGTTCCCGCGCGCTCGATGATCTTGAGCAAGTTGTCCATCGAGGAAACTTCCTCGAGCTGCTCGGTCAGGAACCATTGCAGGAAATTGATGGTGATGTAGTCGTTCTGTTTCCGGGCCAATCCCACTAGTCCGTTGATTTGCTGGGTGACGTGAATTTCCTGCTCGAGCGACAGCTTCACCGCGTCGCGCGCCGTCTTGAATTTCGATTTCGGTGCATCAATTGCCGGGATCTCCACCCGTCCGCCGGCATCGACCACGTACTTGATGAACCGGAGCGCGTGACCTTTCTCTTCCTCGGCCTGTTGGAAAAAATGTTGAGACAACTGCGGCAAAGCCTCGGCCGCGAAATACGCCGCGATCGCGTAATACTGCAGCTCCGCGCTGAACTCGTAACCGATCTGCTCGTTAATCGCGTCGATAACCTTTTGGCTCGTTAGCATATCCCAAATCCTACGCCGAACTCGTCACTTGTCACACGTCACTGGTCACTTCTGCAATTGCCGCGGATTACGCGGATGCAACGGATGAAATCATTGCGGGTGCATCACATTTAGTACAGAAGCGACGTCTTACTGCCTCGCGTGCTCCCGCGACGCTCGCCGTTCGGGCTTGCCGTCTACCTTGCCGCTGCCCCGCGGCGATGTTGATTCGCTCACTCCCGTTCGCTTACCACTTCGTGGCTAAGGTCCATCTCGCTCGGCTCCCGCCGGCTCGATTCTCTTACGGCTATGCGGCGTTCGGCCGCGCCGTGCTTCGAGTAGGACGTACGCAAAAAACCCGCCGAGATGAACCCGGCGGGTTTTCTGTTCTGGCGACGTCCTACTCTCGCACGGCCTATCGCCGTACTACCATCGGGGCTGCAGCGTTTCACTGCCGTGTTCGGAATGGGAACGGGTGGGACCACTGCGCTATTGTCACCAGAGCGCGGAACCGCACTGGCAGTTTCGCTGCTGTCGCAGCGACGCAAGCGCGAGGCCGATCTCTGGAGACGCAATCGCGACATGTTCTGAGCTTGTCACTGGTCACAGATCACTTGTCACTGCTTTCAAAGAACTGCTGATTCGTTGATATCTACATACAGAGTTTGGGAACGCGCACTTTAAGGCTTCGTTTTGTTTTGAGATCTTTTGGTCTCTCCTGTTTGCCGTTCCGCTTGCGCGGAACGGGTTAACAGAAAAGTAAAAGATCAAGCCGAACGGGTTATTAGTATCTCTCAGCTGAATACATTACTGCACTTACACCGGAGACCTATCAACGTGGTGGTCTACCACGACCCTTCAGGGAGAACTCATCTTGGGATAGGCTTGGCGCTTAGATGCTTTCAGCGCTTATCCTTTCCGAACATAGCTACCCAGCACTGCCGTTGACACGACAACTGGAACACCAGC
>DATMOU010000007.1:0-28087 GCA_035568035.1 Chthoniobacterales bacterium
CACCTTCGGATAGAGCTGCGGCTTGCCCATGTAATCGGGCTTCTTGTCGTCGCTCTTAATAATATAGATGCACTGCGGCGGGCATTCCTTCTCGCAAATCTTGCACGCCACGCAACGCAGCCCGGCCTCGGCATCCATGCCGTCGTAAATGAGGATGGGGAAATTGCGGTAGTTTTCGGGAAGCGGATTGCGTTCCTCCGGATATTGCACCGTGATCAGGCGATCTTTTTCGAAATAGCTTCCGGCGAAATTCCGCAGCGTGACCGCCATGCCCTTCAAAATCCCGGCTCCAATCATCGTTTTAATGTTGTCGAAACCGGATGATATTCACAGAGGAAATTTTCATCCAAATGCGGGCAACCCTGATTTTCTTCGCTCTAGCTTTCGCATTGACCGCCTGGGCCGGCGATTTCTCATTCGAAAGCGGCCAACAGAAAACGCATTTGATCGAGCTCTTCACCTCGCAGGGCTGCAGCAATTGTCCGCCGGCGGAAGCCTGGCTGTCGAAACTGAAAGCCGAGCCCAGATTGTGGAAAGATTTCGTACCGATCGCGTTTCACGTTGATTACTGGGATCGGCTTGGCTGGCGCGACCCATTTGCGTCCAAGGAATGGACGGCGCGGCAGTATCAATATTCCGAAAATTGGAAAAGCGAGAGCGTTTACACTCCGGGATTCGTCCTCGACGGGCGCGAATGGATGGGCCGCAGCATTCCGTCCGCTGCGACGGAGAAACCCGGTGTGCTCAAGTTGTCGATCAAAGATCAAAAACTCGTCGTTGAATTTCTTGCGGCCGATGGCGGCGCGAAGGATGTCGATCTGCACGTTGCAACGCTCGGTTTCGATTTGGCGATCAAAGTTACAGCCGGTGAAAACAGCGGCCGTAATTTGAATCAGGATTTTGTCGTGCTCTCGCTCACGAATCAGAAGATGCCAGGTGGCAAGGCTGAGACGGTGCTTAAGCCGGATTCGCGGGCCGGCGCGATTGCGGCTTGGATCACAGCGCCGAATCGGCTCGAGGCTATTCAGTCTGTTGGCGGTTGGCTGAAGTAACGAACGGCTACGATGTTACCACGTTAGATTTAACTCGAGGACCTCCTCTCATCGATCGACTTCGCCCATCACGATGTCGATGCTACCGAGAATCACCATGACGTCTGCAACGACATGTCCGAGACACAGGTCTTCGAGAATGGTCAGGTTGATGAAGCTCGGCGGACGCACGCGATAGCGATACGGGCTCGGACCACCGTCACTGATTAGATAAAATCCGAGCTCGCCCTTAGGCGCTTCAATTCGGCCGTAAGCTTCGCCAACCGGTGGACGAAATGCGCGCAGTTTCACTTTCGGGTTCACGATTGGCCCCGCGGGAATTTGCGGCAACGCCTGTTTGAGAATCTCCACGCTCTCGCGCATCTCGAGCGCACGCATCATCAACCGGTCGTAAGTATCGCCGTGATCTCCCAGTGGAACGCGGAATTTAAATCGCGGATAAATTCCGTAGCCGTCGACTTTGCGAATATCGTAGTTCACTCCGCACGCTCGCAACATCGGCCCGGTGATTCCTGAGCTGGTCGCAAGTTCAGGTGAAAGTTTTCCAACATTTTGCGTTCGTGCGATCACGATCTCGTTTTGAAGGATCAATGCCTCGAACTCGTCGAGAAATTTCGGGAAACGATCGACAATCTGTTTCGCGCGGGCGAGCCAGGCGTCGTCGGCGTCCACCCGGCAGCCGCCAAAGCGCATGTAGTCGCACATCATTCGCGAGCCGGAGAGTGATTCGAAAAGGTCGAGAATTTTTTCGCGTTCGCGGAACGCGTACATGAGCGGCGTACCCCATGCGCCCATGTCGCTCAGCAAAAATCCGAGCAGGGACGCGTGATTCTGCAACCGTGTCAGTTCGGCCAAAATTACCCGCAAATATTCCGCGCGTTCGGGAACTTCGATCCCGGCGAGTTTTTCGACGCTGAGCGCGTAGGCCCAGTTGTTCGTCATCGAGCAAAAATAATCGAGCCGATCGGTGTACGGCATCGAGCCGAGATACGTCGTGCTCTCGCCGATTTGTTCGTGGTTCCGGTGCAGATAACCAAACACCGGTTTCAGTTTGCGAACGATCTCGCCTTCAAGCGCAACGTTCATTCGGAAAACACCGTGAGTCGATGGATGCTGTGGCCCCATTGACACTTCGAGAAGCTCGCCATCGAGCCGTGAGCTCATTGTGACCGGCGGCCGCTCCATCGCCTCGATTGTTTCAACGGTCGCGCTCATCTGTCTTCTGTAGCGACGTCGCTGTGCGACGTAATTTTTTCCGCGCCATCAAGTTGTGGACGCGGTGCGTAATGTTCCTTTGCGCGCTCGAGCACTTCATCGTGCGGCGTCGGTTCCCATTCAAAGTCGTCCGGCTGCTCGTAATCCTTGCGCATGGGATGATCTTTGAATTCGTCCCACATCAAAATTCTCCGCAGATCGGGATGCCCATCGAAATGAATTCCGTAGAGATCGAAAATCTCCCGTTCCTGAAGTTCTGCGCTTCGCCACACCGGCGTGAGTGACGGCAACCGCACGCCGTCGGTCCGATTCGCGGTCCGCATTCTAATAATGAGCGGGCCGTGTTTGAGTTTCATCGAGTAAAGGTGATAAACCGCCTCCAGATAACCGGGAACTTTCTCTTCGGTCGTCTGGTCGACCTCTTTTTCAACGCCGTCGACGATTTGCTTCACTTTCGTCGTTTTCTTTACCACGCGATCAAGCCAATCGACGCCGGTTACGTTTGAGCAAAAATCAAAACCCAGAACCGGATGATCTCGAAGGAACGTTGCCACCGCGACGGCGTGCTCGTTGTCAGTCAGAAGCGTCGATTGTTGCGACGGGCCGGGATTAGTGACGATGCCGATCTTCGCGCCGCGCACGGCGAGCTCCGCCCGATTCTTTATCTGTTCCAAAGTTTCCATGATTAATCTGCGCGAAGGTGGATCGGCCTCTCCGAGGACGATCTATCCGTTGGGCCAAAGCAGCACTGGTCCCTTAACGCGCTCGGAGATCGCGTTCCACCTGTCATACACGTTCCAGCTTTGGTGGTTGATAGACCGTTGGATTCGCCGGTGGATTCAAATCGTGTTCGCCAAATTCCGGCACCGGAAATTCGCTCGGCTGTTCCGGTTTCAGAAATTCGGCTTTGTCCGCGCCGCTCAATTTTTGACCGTCGATCTTCCGCTGCAATTCCATGAAGGCGTGCAGCAACGCTTCCGGCCGTGGCGGGCAACCTGGAATGTAAACGTCGACCGGAATGTAACGATCGATCCCCTTGAGCACATTGTAGCCTTGCTTGAACGGCCCACCGGAAATTGCGCACGCGCCCATCGAGATAACGTACTTCGGATCGGGCATCTGGTTATAGAGACGCACGATCTGCGGCGCCATTTTCTTGGTCACAGTGCCGGCGACGATCATCAGATCGGCCTGCCGCGGTGACGGCCGGAAAACTTCCCCGCCAAATCGCGCGATATCGTAGCGCGACGCGGCGGTGGCGATCATCTCGATCGCGCAACAGGCGAGGCCGAATTGCAAAGGCCAGATCGAATTTTTCCGGCCCCAGTTGTAAAGCTCCTGCATCGACGTGACCCAAACGCCCTGTCGCTGAAGTTCCTTGCGCAGATTCTCGTCAATTTGTTCGCTCATTGTCTGTTTGTTAAAGGCCAGTCCGGCTCGGACCTCATCTTATTTGGCCCAATTTAAACAGCCTTTTCCCCACGCCCAAACCAAGCCTTCGATTAACAGGAGCAGAAAAACGAGAAGGGCGATGAACGCGCCGAACGGCAAACCGGTGAATGCGACTGCGAACGGCACCAGAAAAATCGCTTCGACATCGAAGATCAAAAAGATGATCGCGTAGAGATAGTACTGGGAATGGAACTGCACATGCGCTTCGCCCAATGACTCAACGCCGCATTCGTAAATCGCGTTCTTTTCGGCGCCCGGTTTCGGTGGCTGAAAGAACTTTCGCCACATCCAGGCCAGCGCGAGCGGCAGAAGCGGAAACATGAAGGCCACGCCCGCGAAAACGACGATGAACAAATATGGGTTCGGAGTCATTCCTGTGAAAACCTAATCAGCCACAAATGAGCACGGATTTACACTGATAAACACAAGTAATACTACTACTCCTTGATCTGTGTTTCATCAGTGTTAATCAGTGGCGACTGATTCAGCCTTGATTAAACGAGTCAGCACCGCTTTTCTTCATCGGGCGTGAGAGATTCTCTCGATCAAATTTTCATCCACGCGAAGCAATGGCTGCTCTTACTGATGAGCGGACACGCTCCCGGCTGGCTGATCCAAATCGTTTCCAGCCTGCTCAACATCGCCGTGCTCCTCGGCGTTTTCCTGACTCTGTTTGCTCTCCTTTCGGTGCTCGAACGAAAAATTCTCGGCCGGATGCAAAATCGATACGGCCCGAATCGCGTCGGACCTTATGGGCTTTTGCAACCGGTCGCCGACGGGATCAAGATGTTGATTAAGGAAGACATTGTTCCCGCGCGCGCGGACAAGGTGGTCCATTTTCTGGCCCCGATCCTGATTGCGGCGACGGCAATTCTTGCGCTGGGCGTGATCCCTTATGGCCGGAACATGACGCCGTTCGTCATTGACGGCGGAATTCTGTTCTTCTTCGCGGTTGGATCGACAACAGAGCTGGCAGTGTTCATGGCAGGCTGGGGGAGCAACAATAAGTTTTCCCTCCTTGGGGCGATGCGAGCGATCGCGCAGATGATCAGCTACGAATTACCGCTCATTATCACAGTCCTGCCCGTGGTGATGGTAGTGGGGTCGCTGAACCCCGACAAAATCGTTTTCGCGCAGAAGTATTACTATTTTGGATTCCTTCCCCATTGGTTCGTTCTCACGCCGTGGGGCGCGACCGCTTTCCTTTTGTTTTTCGTTTCGGGACTCGTGGAATCGAACCGGACACCGTTCGACGTGCCTGAAGGCGAATCGGAAATCGTGGCCGGCCACATGACTGAGTATTCCGGATTCAAGTACGCCACTTTTTTCATGGCCGAATATCTCGGAATGTTCGCGGTCAGCGGCCTTGCCGTGACCTTGTTCCTCGGCGGATGGCACGCGCCACTGCCTTGGCTCGGCTTTATTCCGTCCTACGTCTGGTTCTTCGCGAAATTGTCAGTCTTGCTTTTGGTTTTCATTTGGGTCCGCGGCACGTTGCCCCGGACACGCGTCGATCAAATGATGAATTTCGCATGGAAGTTCATGTTGCCGATGGCGTTCACCTGCCTGATCTCGGCGGCGGTCTGGCATTACACCGGCCGCCGTTTGTCCGGATGGCTCTTGTCTTTCGCAATCATCGCGATTGTTTATGTGACGCTCTCGTTGTTCCTCGACACCCATAGGAAATTCGCTCCACGCACATATCGTTTCGCCGAATGAGCACCGTCGTCTTTGCCATCATCGCAATCTTTACCCTCACGTTCGCGCTCGCGGCCGCCACAAATCCCCGGCTGATGCACGCGGCATTGAGTTTCGCGGCGATGTTTGTCGGGATCGCTGCCTTTTTCTTTTTGCTCGGAGCCGAATTTGTCGGGCTCGTTCAGATTTTTGTCTACGTCGGCGCCGTCGCGGTTTTGATTGTTTTTACGATTTTGCTCACCCGACGCGATCCGGAGAAGGATCGCGGATTCAACTGGAGTGGAGTCATCGTCGCGGTCGCCGTTTTTGCCGGATTGCTCTGGGCAATTCTGAGAAGTCCTTCGGTTTCAATTGGTCCGGCGATCGTCAAAGCGTTGACCGTGAAACAAATCGGGGAAGCGCTGATGACTCATTACGTTTGGCCTCTGCTCTGTGTCGGCGTTTTGCTGACCGCGGCACTGATTGGCGCACTCGTTTTGGTGATGGAGGACAAGCGCCAATGACATTGTCGATCTTCCTGATCTGGGGAGCACACGCGCCCTCGAGTGTTCTTTTCGGCGCCTCGCCGAAAAGTCTGCTTCAATTGCCAACGGCAAAAATTCATACAAAAAGTTCGCGATCGCGAGGGCGCGATCGGTCCGAGCCGGACTGGCGTTTGCATGCGAGGCGCATGCGCTCCCCATTCCAAATCGAAGTGCAATGACAGCGACGCTTCAAGTCTTCCTGATCGTTTCAGCAGCGCTCTTCTGCATCGGGCTTCTGGCCGCGCTCACTCGTCGCCATGCCATCTTCATTTTGATTGGCATCGAGATGATGCTCGCCGCCGCCAATCTGAATTTTATCGCGTTTTGGCGGTTCGGCCTGCGATCGCCCTATCCAATTGGAGTCATGGTCGCTATTTTTTCGATTGCCATCGCAGCCGCAGAAGCCGCGGTCGGTCTCGCCATGGTAATTGCGGTCTATCGACATTTCCGAACCACAAATGTCGACCAACTCGATCGCCTCAAAGGATGAGTTCCTGGATTGTAACTGACGTCTGGTTAATTCCGGCGACACCGATCGTCGCCGCGCTCTTGATTTTAGCTTTCGGGAAGCACGCGCGTCTCGCCGGCGCGGTCGTTGCCGTGATTGGACAAGCCGTCGCGTTGGCGATGTCGCTTTTCGCCTTCGTTCCAACGCTGCATGAGCACGGATTTCGCGCCTTGCACAATTTCACCTGGTTCACATTCGGGGAACAGCCGTTGCGTATCGGCTTTGTCGTCGATCCGCTCGCCGTCGCGATGATGGTGATGATCACGTTGGTCGGGTTTTGCATTTTTGTCTTCAGCGTCGGTTACATGGCCGAAGACAAGAATTTTTCGCGCTTCTTCGCCTATCTCTCGTTTTTCTCCGGCGCAATGCTCGGCGTAGTCGTCTCCAACAGTTTGCTGCTGCTCTTTGTTTTCTGGGAACTGGTCGGCCTCGCCTCGTACTTGTTAATTGGATTTTGGATCGAGCGGCCAAGCGCGGCGGCCGCGGCGAAGAAGGCGTTCATCACCACACGCATCGGCGATATGGGGCTGTTTCTCGGGTTGCTCTTGCTTTATCACCGTAGTGGCACGCTGCTCTTTTACGACAGCGGCAACGGTGCGCTGGAGCCGAGTGCACTTCTGAAAATTGGGTCCAGCGTCACGCTGGTTGCGCTTCTGATTTTCTGCGGCGCAGCCGGCAAGTCCGGACAGTTTCCGCTGCATGTCTGGTTGCCGGACGCAATGGAAGGTCCAACGCCGGTTAGCGCATTGATCCACGCCGCGACGATGGTGGCGGCTGGCGTGTTTCTGGTTGCGCGCGTGTACCCCATTTTCGCGGTCGACGCGATCAACGGCGTTACGTCTTCGCTGACAGTTGTCGTCTGGATCGGTGTCGTCACGGGATTGATGGCCGCGTTAATCGCGGTGGCGCAATTCGATATCAAACGCATCCTAGCCTATTCGACCGTTTCCCAGCTTGGTCTGATGATGGTGTCGTTAGGCGTGGGTGGTGTCGCTGCTGGCATTATGCATCTGCTGGCGCACGGTTTTTTTAAAGCGCTCCTCTTTCTTGGCGCAGGCTCGGTCATTCATGGACTTCATCACGAGCAGGATGTTCGCAAGATGGGCGGTCTTCGAAAGCTAATGCCGATCACGTTCGCCACGTATGCGGTTGGAATGATGGCGCTCAGCGGCGTCCCGTTCTTTTTCTCGGGCGGCTGGACCAAGGAAGAAATTCTGCACGCGACATCGCAGTGGCCGTCATCGCACGTGCCGTATTACTTGGTGCTGCTCGGTGTCGTTCTGACCGCGCTCTACATGACGCGACAGGTCATCTATGTCTTTTTCGGAACTACGCGCAGTAACGCTGATCACGCGCACGAAAGCCCGAGCGTAATGACGGCCCCACTGATCATACTCGCGGTTTGTGCGGTCACGTTCAGCATCGTGCTGACACCGGCGTGGCCGTGGTTGGAAAGTTATTTGAACGGACACGCCGCGCAATACGATCCGCATCTTCTGATTCAATCGATGATCCTGGTTTCGCTCGTGCTGGTCGGCGCCGGAATCGCAATCGGCCTCTGGCTGTATCGGCGCGCCGGCGAAGTCGATCCAGTTCAACAGGCGCAACCCGCGCTGTTTCGCTTTCTCGAAAACAAAATATGGATCGACGAAATCTACGAGCGCACGGTCATCGCGTTCGCTGCGCTCGTTGCGCGCATCGCCGATTGGATGGATCGCTACATCTGGGACGGATTAGTCCGCGGTTTTGGCGCCATCGGATGTCTCTTCGGAACAATTACTGCCGGTGCTGACGAAGGCGTCATTAATGCCGGTGTCGACGAAACAACGGTAGGCGCGCGCGGTTTCGGGCGCGTGATGTCGCGCCTGCATTCCGGTCAAATTCAAATCTACCTCGGCGCAGTCGCGCTAGGCATGCTCGCGCTTCTTCTGTTCTACGTATGGTTGGCCTGATCAGCGCCCTCATCATCATTCCGGTTGCCGGCGCGATTGTCCTTTACGTCGGGCATGCAAAAAATCCGCGGGTGATCTCGCTCATCTTCAACGCGCTCTCCGCATTTTACGCACTTATGTTATGGCTGAAATTCGACCCGAGTGCGCCCGGTTTGCAGCTGATCGAACGCCATGCCTGGATCCCATCGATCGGCGCCGAGTACATCGTCGGAGTTGACGGTCTGAGCTTGCTGCTCGTTTTGCTGACGTCGCTGGTTTTTCCGTTCGCGTTTTGCGCTCAAAAACTCGAACGCGGCGCCTGCGCACTAATGCTGGTGATGCAGGCTGCACTCTACGGCACCTTTACCGCGCAGAATTTCATCCTCTGGTTTTTGTTTTACGAGATGAGCCTGGTTCCGGCGTTCTTGCTGATCAAAATCTACGGCGGAGAGAACCGGGACTACGCAGCGGTAAAATTCTTCCTCTACACATTCCTGGGCAGCGTCGCGATGTTGCTCGCGTTTCTCGGGATTTATTTTGCCAAGGGAACGTTCGATTTCGCGAAACTGGCCGACCTCGGCAAGACCGGTTTGCTGACGGGCGACATTCGGTGGCTCGTGTTCGCCGGAATTTTTCTCGGGCTCGCCGTTAAAGTTCCGCTGTTCCCGTTTCACACCTGGTTGCCAGACGCGTATCAAACCGCCCCAACCGGCGTGTCGATGGTTCTGACCGGCACGCTTTCAAAGATGGGCGTCTACGGGTTCATCCGGTTGCTCGTTCCACTGTTTCCGAATGAAGTTAAAATTGCCGGACCGTGGATCCTCACGCTCGTTGTTTGCTCGATCGTGATCGCGCCCCTGGCGGCGTGGGCGCAGCGCGATCTCAAACGCATGGTCGCCTATCTGTCCATCAATCACCTTGGCTATTGCCTGCTCGGATTATTCGCGATCACCACGACATCGACATCCGCTCTGATTGATAAGCACGCGGCGTTGAGCGGAATCTTTCTGCAAATCTTCAATCACGGCGTGACAGCTGCCGCGCTGTTTTATTTTGTCGGTTTGCTCGAACAACGCCGCGGGTCGCGTGGAATCAACGACTTCGGGGGCTTGATGCAACGCACGCCGCTGCTCTGTGGCTGGATGAGTGTGGCCATGTTTTCCTCGCTGGGCCTGCCGGGACTGAACGGGTTCATCGGCGAATTTTTGATTTTCAAAGGCTCATTCGCGACGGCCGCCGGGTTTACGGCCATCGCCGTCATCGGTCTGCTTTTCACGGCCGTAACGTTCATGCGCGCGATGCAATCGCTCTTCAGCGGCCCGCTTTCCGAAAGCTGCGCCGGCTTTTCTGATCTGCTGCTCAAGGAAAAACTCGTCATCGTTCCGATCACGTTCCTGATGTTCGCGATTGGTCTAAATCCGCAATTCATCTTCAACACCTTCAATGCAACCGTCGCGCAAATGGCGCGACTGTTTAGCTAAATGAATCCGGCGCGCGTTGAGAGACTCTCGATCGTGGTCGTCCGGGGAACGCACGCGCCTCGCGTGCAAACGCCAGTCCGGCTCGGACCGACGGCGCCCTCGCCGTCGCGAACTTGTCCAGCAGCTAGAGTTTTAATTCGGAAAAGCTTTTCGGCGAGGCGCCGAAAAGAACACCCGAGGCGGGTGTGCTCCCCGACATGATCGCCTGGACGATTTACATCACGTTCGCCGGTGCGGTGATCGTTTTGTTGCTGCCGCAAAGATTTTCGCGGTGGATTGCGCTGTTCGCGACCATCGCGGGTTTCGCGATCGGTCTGGCGATGTTTTTCCGGCCGGATGTCGATCTGAGTCATTTTACGACGGTCGTCCGCGTCCCGTGGATTCCAGCGCTGGGAATGAATTATCATCTCGCTCTGGATGGGATCAGTCTCACTCTCGTTCTCGTCACCGGTCTGGCCGCCATCAGCGCAGTTTTGTTTTCGTGGGACGTTAACGAGCGCGCGAAGGAGTTCTTTTTCTGGCTTCTGCTGGTGGTCGGCGGCTCCTACGGCGTTTTTCTCAGCGCAGATCTTTTTCTTCTCTTTCTTTTCTACGAGCTGGTCATCGTTCCGAAATATTTCCTGATCGCGATCTTCGGTTCGACCAACAAGGAATACGGCGCGATGAAGCTGACGCTGTATTCATTCTTCGGCGGCGCGCTTGTCTTTCTTGGGGTCATCGCAGCTTATGTCGCGGGGGGTTCGTTCGATTTGAATCAGCTCGCCAATTTCCAGTTTTCGCCGGAGCTGCAGGCATGGGCTTTCCCAGTTCTGTTTCTTGGTTTTGCCGTGCTGGCCGGCATTTGGCCGCTGCACACCTGGGCGCCAACCGGTCACGTCGCAGCGCCGACGGCCGGTTCCATGTTGCTTGCCGGAATCGTGATGAAGCTCGGCGCTTACGGCGCGTTACGCGTGGCGATGAATCTTTTTCCGCAAGGGTTCCAAATGTGGCGCACCCCGGTCGCCGTGCTGGCCGTCATCGGCATCGTTTATGCGGCCGCGGTCGCGTTGCGTCAGCGCGATCTGAAGTTTGTCATCGGTTATTCCAGCGTCAGCCACATGGGCTTCGTCTTACTTGGGTTGGCCACCGCGAATGTTTTCGGCGTGTCCGGTGCGGTGCTTCAGATGTTTTCCCACGGCGTGATCGGCGCGCTCCTCTTCGCCGTCGCCGGTACGATGATCTATCGCCGTACTCACACCCGCGACCTCGACACACTTGCTTCGATGAATCTTCGACGCGCCCTTCCGTTCGCCGCCTTCACTTTTGTCGTCGCATCAGCAGCTTCGATGGGGATTCCAGGTTTCAGCGGCTTTGCCGCTGAAATCACCATCCTCATTGGCGCATGGAAAACATATCCAGTCGCGGTCTGGATCGTCGGCGCTGGCATGGTGCTGGTTGCGGCATTTACCCTTCGCGCCTTGAAGCGCTCGTTCTTCGACGTCGATGTTGGTGGATCGGCCGCTCCGTCGGGCGATGCTAAACAAGTGTCGGCTTCGCCGACAGAAATGACATCGAGCGCGGAGCGCTCGATCCACCTGGAACCGATCACGATTCCGGAAAAACTTGGCGCCGGTCTGTTGATGTTCGCGACTCTCGCGGTGGGGCTTTACCCGAGAATGTTGCTGGACCGTATCCAGCCGGCGGTTGAAGCAATGCGCTTTCTCAGATGATCTCAACCGCTCAACTTCTCAACCGCTCAACCTGCTCGTGAGCTACCTCGAATTACTAAAGCTCGCCGCACCGGAAGGGATCGTTGTTTTGGTCGCGCTGGCGGTGCTGACCGTTGGTCTGACCAGTGATCGCGCTCGCAATTTGCCGGCCGTCATTTCGGCGCTTGGCATTCTGTTTGCAATTTGGACCGTGATCCGTTTGCCGCAGCACGCGAATCTATTCGGCGGCATGCTAGTTGTCTCGCCCCTCAACACTCTATTCAAGATTATCTGTCTGGCGCTCGCGTTCGTGACGGTGCCGTTGGTCGCCGCGGAAAAATCTCTCCGGAACCCGGGTGAATATCTAGCGATGCTGTTGCTTGGCACTGTCGGTCTGCTGTTGCTCGTCGGCAGCGAAGAGCTGCTCATGATTTTTATCGGTCTCGAGCTGCTCGGACTGTCGCTTTACGTCATCGCTGCCTTCGATAAAACCGACCTGCGGTCGGCCGAAGCCGGACTGAAGTATTTTCTTTTCGGCAGCACCGCCAGCGCGTTCACGCTTTTTGGAATCAGTCTGGTCTACGGAATGTCCGGCGCCACTTCGCTCGCCTCGATCGGTCTCAAACTCGCCGCCGGTTCGGTCCAACCGTTGCTCGCAGTCGGGATCGTCATGACGTTGATTGGATTTGCCTTTAAAATTGCGGCGGCGCCGTTCCATCTTTGGGCCCCCGACGCATATCAAGGCGCGCCAATTCCAAGCGCCGCGTTCATCGCGTCCGGCTCCAAAGTCGCCGCCTTCGTTGTATTAGGAAAAATTGTGCTGATCGGTTTTGGTTCGGTCCATGGCAGCGCCGCCTGGCACGCAATGACGGCCGGTTGGATGCCGCTGCTTGCCGTCCTGTCAGCATTGTCGATTCTGCTGGGCAATTTTGTTGCTCTCGCCCAAACGAGCGTGCGACGACTGCTCGCTTACTCCGCCGTGGCACATGCCGGTTACACCTTGCTGGGCCTGATCGCAGGCGGTCGCGATGGATTTTCGGCGACGCTTTTTTACACCACGATCTACGCAATCACCCTCATCGGTGCATTCGCGGTCGTGGGATTGGTGAAACGGGACACCGGGGGTGATGACTTCCAAAACTTCGCCGGACTGGCGTCCCGTTCGCCCGTGGCCGCTGCTTGCATGACGGTCTTCATGTTGTCGCTCGCCGGGTTGCCGCCGCTCGCGGGGTTCTTCGGAAAGTTCTATTTGTTCAGTGCGGCGTTTCGGGCCGGAGGAAATCACGGTCTGCTCTGGCTGGTCGTTCTCGCGCTATTCGGCAGTTTCGTCTCTCTCTATTATTACCTGAGCGTCCTCAAGGTAATCTACGTGGACAAAGGCGCTGACACTGGTGTCGCTCCGGCAGCTGGATCAAATACCCTTCAGCTATCGGTGATGGCAATTCTGGCGGCTGCCGTCTTTCTGCTTGGTGTTCTTCCGGGAACTCTGGCCGCCGCCATCGCCGGTTCGCTAGATTAATATCCTTAGTAATAAGGATAGTAATCGGACATAGGAGCTTGCGTTGGCAGGCGACGCCAGGGTTTGGATTTCAGGGATGCAGGGCGCTCACTTTACGGCGGCGCCTGCTCGCTTAATTAATCTAGCTGCCCGGCTTCCCTAGACTCACTCGCTTCGCTCGGAGCCTCCCGCCGTAAAGTTGGCTCCCAATTTTGAGCCAACGCCTGCCCTAAAAAATTTTCGTTAGACCAAAAAAAATGCGTGCTCATTTATTGAAAATCACGTTATAGATTTTCCGTGCAGCAAAAGCGGACAGGTGAAGCCGCGAACGTTCACCGCAAAAAAGCGGGGCCAATCACTGAATTTATCGATCGGCATTACCGCCACTTCAACGCAGCCGTGGTCAAGGATGCGGCCGACGCCTACATCGCGCATTTAAACAGCGGCGGAAAAATGATGGTCACGCTGGCCGGGGCGATGAGCACCGCCGAGCTCGGTTGTTCGCTCGCGGAGATGATTCGGCAGGACAAAGTCCACGCCATCACCTGCACCGGGGCGAATCTGGAGGAAGACCTGTTCAATCTCGTCGCGCGCTCGTATTACGAACGCCTTCCCAATTACCGCGAGCTCAGTCCGCAGCAGGAAGAAGAGCTTCTCAAACGCCATCTCAACCGCGTCACCGACACCTGCATTCCGGAAGAGGAAGCGATCCGCCGCATCGAACGGATCGTGATCAACGAATGGGTCCAAGCCGCGAAAAAGGGGGAGCGAAAATTTCCGCACGAATTCTTGTTCAAGATTTTGCGTGAGTGTCATCTCAAGAAATTTTATGAGATCGACCCGGCCGACAGCTGGATGATGGCGGCGGCGCACAAAAACCTGCCGATGGTTGTGCCGGGCTGGGAGGATTCTACGCTGGGAAACATTTATGCCGCGCGGTGCATTACCGGCCACATTCCCGATGTTCATACCGTGCGTTCCGGCATCGAATACATGATGGAGCTGGTCGAATGGTACCGGCGTGAATCGAAAGAATCATCGATCGGCTTCTTTCAAATCGGCGGCGGTATCGCCGGTGATTTCCCCATCTGTGTTGTGCCCCTGCTCAATCAGGACCTCGTCACCGAGCAGGTGCCTGAGTGGGGATATTTCTGCCAGATCAGCGATTCAACCACGAGCTACGGATCATACTCTGGCGCCGTTCCGAACGAGAAAATCACCTGGGGAAAATTACGCTCGACCACCCCGCGATTTGTCATCGAATCAGACGCCACGATCGTCGCTCCACTAATATTCGCCAAAGTCCTCGGCTGGTAATCGCTAGAGGCAGCGGTCAGAGGCCACGGTTGGTCTGAATTCGGCGTTGGGTGTTGGACGTTGAGCGTTCGGCGTTTTCTTTTCAAATGACTTGTCACTTGTCATTCGCCAGGGGTCGCTGGCAGAATACGCCCATGAAAACTTCCCTGATTCTTACCGCGTTTATCGCAGCGACGTGTCTCGCTGTTTCGTCTTTTGCTCAAACAACGACCACTTCACCCGCGCCCGGCAGCAAAATGTCGAATATGGGGCAGGTCGCCGTTCCCGCCAATAACGGCGCCACCGCTCCGGCCGGCCAACCCAGCGCGGCCGACATGCAAAAAATGATGCAGCAGATGACGGAGTTGTCGAAGTTGAACGAGAACCACAAGATGCTCGCCGACACGGCCGGCACCTGGAATTACAACGTTAAGATGTGGATGGACGGTGATACGTCCGCCAAACCGCAGGAATCAAAAGGAACGGCCACCAGAAAAATGATCATGAACGGCCGGTTTTTGGTCGGCGATTATACCGGCATGATGAAAATGCCGGGCTCCGACGGCAAAATGAAAGACGTCACGTTTAAAGGCATGGGCCTCGAAGCTTACGACAACGTGAAGAAAAAATTCCTTGCCACCTGGATGGATAACATGGGGACCGGAATCATGACGATGGAAGGCGACTACGATCCAGCGACTAAGTCGATAACCAGCACCGGCGAAGAAGAAATGATGCCGGGAATGAAAACCCAGATTCGCTCGGTCACGAAGTTCCCCGATAAAAACCACATGACCCTCGAGTGGTATGAGAACCACGGCGGCGGGGAAAAGAAAACGATGGAGATTAATTACACCAAGGCGAAATAGACTTCCTCCAAATCTTAAGCTTCTCCTAAAGCGTCCGCGGGTCATTCCGCGGGCGCTTTTTGTCTTTTCTTATTTTGAATTCCGCGACTGATGACGAAGTGCGCGACGAACCCGAGTCCAAAGAGAATGTATCCGATCTCGGGCCTCAACGTTAATGCAATCGCGAGTTCTGCGATTCCGAACAACCAGACGAAAGTTTCGCCGGCAAACGCCTGGGCCCATTGCGGTTCCCGACTTCCTGAAGGAACGCGTGGCCTAAACGAGGGCCAAAACCGCGAAACGGATCGGCAATACGCGAGATACGATTCGCCCTGATTTTCGCGCAATGTTTCTTCTTCGCGAAAAATCAGCCGGTAAACAAAAATCCAATTCGCGAGAACAAGAAATAGGAAGCCGGTCCGACTCGCTAACACACCGATTCCGGCAGCCATTGGCAGAGTCGCCAGGTAGAGTGGGTTTCGGGTGTAACGAAACGGGCCATCTGCGACCAGCGTTTCGGAATGTTGCGCAGTGTCGTGGACGACGTTTGTTCGCAAATACGCGGCGCCCCAGGTTCGAATTGCCGCCGCGAGAAAGACTAACAATCCGCCGGCTGTAATCACGGTTCGCGCGGACGTTTCGGCTTCCGGCGTTCCTCGTTGAATCGACGGTGCAATCAAATGTCGGAGCCAGACAATGAACGACGTGTGATCGACCGCGGCGAGCGCGAACCCGGCGAAATAAATCGCCATGATGATCCAGAACCGGTGCTCGAACTCAAATTTCGTCGCGCGCATAGCTTCGGTGCTTGCACTTGTCACTTATCACGGGTCACTTGTCACTCTCTTGGACACCCTTTCCGTTTTCTTTCTCGCTCAAGGCGAACAGTCCGCCGACTCCGTCATGGCCCGGCTGACAAACTTCATTGGCGCCGCTAAAACAAGTCTCGATTTCGCAGTCTACGACATGCGGCTCAGCGATCCGCTGAAGGCTGCGCTGAGCGTGGCTTTGCGCGAGCGTGCCGCGGCGGGTGTGCAAATTCGTTTTTGCTACGACGGCGACAAACCGCTCCAGCCAAATGTCGCTGCCGGTCAGGATCCCGCGCCGGCAGGCACTGGAGCATTTGTCCAGTCGTTAGGCTATCCCTGGCGACGAATTGGCGGCATGAAACTGATGCACAGCAAATTCGTCGTCCGCGATGCCCAATCAGTCTGGACCGGTTCGACCAACCTGACCGACGACGCTTTCACCCTGATGGAAAACAACGTCGTCGAGATCGATTCCGCGCCGTTGGCCAATTACTACGCTCAGGATTTCGAACAAATCTGGGAAAAACAAAACTTCGATAACACAGGCGAGATCCAGACTGTGCCCGTGCCGCTCGCTTTTTCCAGTCAATCGGCCGAAGCCCGCGTCATGTTTTCGCCGGGATGCGGGTTGGCCATCGATTCCGAGATCGCGAGCCGGGTTCACGCGGCGAAAAACCGCGTCCGGGTCTGCAGCTTATTGATAAATTCCGGCACGCTCATTTCCGAACTCGGCAATCTGCTGCACGCCAGCCGCGTGAGGGTGGACGGAATCTACGATCGCACCCAAATGGAAGATGTTTACCAACAATGGCAGGAAGTGCCGTCGAATCGCTGGAAGATCCCCGCGCTGAAAGAAATCATCCTGCGCGCGAATTTGGTCGGAAAGAATTCCACGCCTTACACACCGACCGGGCGCCACGATTTCATGCACAACAAAGTGCTGGTGATCGACGACACGGTCATCACTGGTTCTTATAACTTCTCCCGCAGCGCCCAATTTAACGCTGAGAACATTCTGTTCATCGAAAGCGCGTCGCTAGCTCAAACCTACAGCAATTACATCGACCATCTCATCGAGAAATATCGCGGGTGACGCAGAGAAGCCGCATCGGCTTGAAGCAGCGGAAGCGTTTTAGTTCTGAAACGCATCAAAGGCTCGCAGCAACAGATAGCGAACAATGATTAACAAGCTCATAGGGCCTCCAAGTGCGACTCGTTCTTACCTCATGGACGCGATCGCGTTCACCAGCAGCAGAATCGGCCAGACCGCTGTAACCACGAGTATTCCAAAGCCGACCAGCTCGGGGAGATAATTTGGCTGCTCTCGGTAGGCATATCGATCGCTGAAGAAGTGGGACGAGCGTAGGCGCCTGACTGTGATGGTCCTCATTTGATCAGCCTCCTTTGACTCTGTTGTGTTTTCATATCGATAATATCGACAGCACTCCCGGACTCTGCGCAGCATTGTAAAAGTAACACCACTGTCACTTTTGCGGGTCCGGTTTGGGGTGACGGTCGTTTGGTAGGCAATTCGAGACCGATGTGACCGGCTACTTTCCGTCCCACCCAACGCTGCTAACTTCAAGAGCAATGCGCCTGCGCCGTCTCCTTTGGTGTGGTGTGATTTTTTCGGTTGCGCCTTTCGCCGCCGTTACGGGCGCAACGGTGGAAGGCGTTGTCGAATTGCCGAAATCGGCTTCCGGCCCGGTGATGGCGAAGCGATATGAGATTGTTACGCGGGGCGGAACACTTTCGACCCAACCGCCACTGGCAGTGGTTTATCTCGATGGCGCTTTCTCAAAACCGGCTTCACCTCCGAAACAGCAAGTCGCGCAAAAAGATCTCGGTTTTCTTCCTCTGCTTTTGCCGGTGCAGGTCGGTACCAGAGTAGAGTTTCCGAATCTCGATGACACCTATCACAGCATTTTTTCGTATTCACCGGCAAAGCGTTTCGATTTAGGGCGCTATCGGCCTGAAGAAAGGCCGATTCCGTCCGTTGTTTTTGATGCACCTGGATTGGTAACGCTTCGCTGCGACATCCATGAGCACATGCGCGGACTGATTCTCGTTCTAAACACTCCGCATTTTGTGCTTACCCGTCCGGATGGGCAATTTCGTCTAAGCGGTCTTCCTTCGGGTCGCTATGCCCTCAAGGCCTGGATCGACAGCAAAACAACACGAGAAATGCCGGTGGATCTGAAGGGCAGTGAAACAGCGCATGTAGATTTCCCATGACGGCCGCGGCCAGGCCCGGCATGCGAACGGTAGGAGTTTTTCGAACAAAACTTTCTGCCGCGATGATGCTTGTCATTTCTGCGATCACAGCCCTCGGGCTTTATCTGGCGCAGCGGAGCGTGACCGCCAATGCCAATCACGCGCTACAACAGGATTTTCAGGCCGGACTTTCGTCTTTGCACGAACTTCAGGAATTGCGTCACGCGGCGCTAGCGGAACGTTGCCTTGCACTGGCGGCCAAACCCCGGATTCACGCCGCGCTTGAAGACAACGCACTCGATTTGCTGTATCCGAGCGCGAAAGACGAGTTGCGCGATTTGATGGAAGGGGAGGAACCACCGTCGGGGCAGACAGCGAGCACTCTCCACGCAAGGTTTTACCGGTTTTTAGATAGCGCCGGAGCAATTCTTCCGCCGCCGAATTCAACGGATGTTGGGGCACTTAGTAAAGCGGCAGAAACACAACTGCCGCTCAACAAATTACCGGAGAAACAGGAGGTCGGTTACATCTGGCAGGATGATTTCGCGGGAGAGACCGTAAACGAGGTGACCACGGTACCGATCGTTTCCACCGAGACCGGGGACATAATCTCCGCACTTATCGTTGGGTTCAAACCGTTCGAGCCTGGAACCAAGAGCGCCTCTTCGGGAATGAAAAGCGGGATTTTTGTCGATGGCCGATTGTACATGCCGTCACTCGCGACACCTGCGAACACGGTTCTTTCGAGCAAGCTGGCGAACCTGCTTGCTAACGGTGATCGAGCGGAGAATAACTCGATCGTTAGAATCAATGGCGCGCGGCATCTATTGTTTTTCAAGCGACTTAATCCGGATTCGCTATTTCCGCCCGCTTACGAGATCTGTGTTTATCCGCTGGCCACTTGGGCTGCACAATTGCATCGGCTACGATTACAAATCGGAGGCGCTGGCGCGCTGCTATTACTGGGCGCTTTTGTGGTCAGTCATTTCGCGGCCGGCCGTCTTTCGCGGCCGGTCGAGCAGTTGGAGATTGAGTCAGAACAGGAGCACGCCGAGCGTGAACGGGTTGAGGCTGCCCTCGCTTCTACAGCCGAAGAACTGGAAAGGTCGGCAAAGTATTCCGCCGATGCTTCGCACCAGTTAAAGAGTCCGCTCACCGTTCTTCGTGCCGGCCTCGAAACGCTGCTAAGCCACGAAGATTTTAAGCCTGAGGTTTACGAGGAACTTTCAGGGCTTCTCCACCAAACCCACCGACTGACCGGTGTGATTGACGACCTACTTCTCTTGTCGCGAATGGATGCCGGCCATCTCCAGATCGCCAGCGAACCGGTTAATCTAAGCGAGCTATTAGAGGAATGGCTCGACGATCTGGAAGCATTGCCGGATGCGCCCGATGTGACGATCGAGAAGGACATCACCGCCGATTTATGTATAGCGGGCGAAAAACAATACACCTCGCTCATTGTTCAAAATCTCTTGGAGAACGCGCGAAAGTACAATCGGACCGGCGGCCGCATTCGAATCGTCGCCCGAAGAGAGAACAAACATGCATTGCTTTCGATTGAAAACACCGGAAGACCGATCGAACTCAAAGCACAGCGCCACATTTTCGAACGGTTCCGTTCTGTCGGCGACAGTTCCGTCTCAGGGCATGGACTTGGTTTGAACCTGGCGCGGGAACTCGCCCGGCTGCATGGCGGAGACTTACGGCTCGTCCGTTCCGAAAATGATTGGACTGAGTTCGAGGTTCGCTTCCTTCTGATGGAACCAAAAGCAAATCGTACGGTGTAAGCGAAAATGAAGCTGATTCGGACGCTTGGCGTTTTATTTCTCGCTTCCACAGCGCAGGCTGCGGAGATCGACGACTTTTTTGATCGGCTCGACAGCGCGCTCACGGTCGACGCCTTTCAAGACAATCTCCGCGCTCGACTCAGCGGCACGGTCGATCTCGAGTATTATCATTTTGACCGGCCGGCGCCCGATCTCATCGACAGCAAGACTGATAATCTACTCAATCCGCGTCTGACTCTTTTCCTCGATGCTCAAATCGGATCACAGATTTATTTTTTCGCGCAATCGCGGTTCGATCGTGGATTCGATCCGAGCGACCATGGCGCCCAGGTCCGTTTGGATGAATACGCTTTGCGGGTGACCCCTTGGGACGATGGCCGCTTCACATTGCAAATCGGAAAGTTCGCGACCGTAGTCGGGAACTGGGTGCCGCGGCATTTGTCGTGGGACAATCCCTTCATTGACGCGCCGCTGGTTTACGAAAATGTCACGGCGGTCAGCGATAAAAGCGCGCCCGCTTCGCCAACAGATTTTGTGAACCGGTTCGACGGCGGGAAGTATGCATTCAGTTCGGTGATTTGGGGACCTAACTACGCCAGCGGCCTGTCTATCTCTGGCCGGCTTGGTCAATTCGATTATGCAGCTGAAGTGAAAAATACATCGCTCTCATCGCGTCCGGAATCGTGGTACGTTACGACGATTGCTTTCGATCAACCTACGGTTAGCGGTCGCGTGGGATTTCGACCGAACGAGATGTGGAATCTTGGTTTCTCTGCCAGCGATGGTCCCTACTTTCGGCCCGAAGCGGAATCGACTCTGCCGCGTGGCCGCGACATTTCCGACTATCGAGAGCTCGTTCTTGGACAGGACGCGAGCTTTGCCTGGCATCACGTGCAAGTGTGGGCGGAATTTTATGAGGCCCGGTTCGAAGTTCCGCGCGTCGGCGACGCCGACACCTTCGCTTATTATATAGAGGCGAAGTACAAGTTTGCGCCCCAGTTCTTCGGCGCGCTGCGCTGGAATCAGCAGTTATTTGGTCAAATAGACGTCGACAAACTCCGTCAGATGCAATGGGGTCAGGATCTGGGCCGGATCGACTGCGCCGCCGGTTACCGGATGACTGCGCACACCCAGTTAAAGCTGCAATACAGCATTCAACTGGAAACAAGTGGGTCACATAAGGAACAGAACAATCTTGTTGCCATGCAACTGACGGTGCGGTTTTGAGTGCCAAAAAAACGATGCGCATTCTCGTTGTCGAAGATGATCTTAAGTTGGCCCGTCAAACCGTGGCGGCACTAACCGAGGCCGGTCATGCGCCAGTTGCGGTTCACGATGGTGAGACCGCGGTGGATCGCGCGCTCGAGGCGTCTTTTGATTTGATAATATTGGACGTCGGTTTGCCGCGAATAGATGGCTTCGAAGTATTGCGGCGGATCCGGTCGCGTCATGTCGCCGCTCGCGCACTGATGCTAACTGCGCGTGGCGAGGTGAAGGACCGTGTGACCGGGTTGGAGCTTGGCGCGGACGATTATCTGTCGAAGCCGTTTGCCATGACTGAATTGATCGCGCGCGTGAACGCGCTTGGGCGACGTTATGCGGAAAAACCCGCGCTCAAGCTGCGGGTCGCCGATCTCACGCTGGACTTGGTGAACCACGAAACTTTTCGCGGGGAAGAACGACTCGAATTGTCTGCGCGCGAATTGATGATGCTAAAGGTGCTGATGCGAGAGCCGGGGAGAGTTTTCACGCGAACAGAACTTTGTGAGCGCATCTGGCAGCATCCGCACGAATACGACACAAAACTGGTAGAGGTTTTCATTGGGCGTTTACGGAAAAAAATCGGCGAACCGTCGCTGATTCGAACCGTGCGCCACGTTGGTTACTCGATTCGTGAACCGCTGACGGATTCATCGACACAGCAAAAGTAACAACCGCGTTACCTTTCAAATCTCGCTGACGACCGCAGGCCCACGAACCTGCAGTATGAAAACGATCAACAAGCCGGCAAATTCAAAAGTCAGTGGTCGTACTGCAAACGGCCATGAATCTCCAGTCTCCAGCAGACTCCCCGCCAAGCCTGTCTTGGCGCCGAACGCATTACATCGGCGTTCGTTCTTAAGACGACTGGGACTCGGCGCGATGTTTTTGGCGCCGGGCGCGTCCATCATCGGCGCGGCGCGAAAGGCATCAGCAAAAAATGGCGGCGGGCTCAACCGCGGCGACGCAGCCATTCTGCGTTTTCTCGCCGCCGCCGAAATCCTTGAGAGCGATCTCTGGGAACAATACTGGGAACTAGGAGGAGTACCGTTCGGAGAAAGCGTTCAAACGCCCCGCGGAGAGTCGACGCCCGTTTTTAACGGAGGGAACACGCCGTATACCAACGCCCTGCTGATTCTTGACGGTGACATGCCTCAATACATCACCGACAACACAGATGACGAATTCAGTCACCAGTCATTCATCCGCGCTTATTTAGCCTCCAAGGGCGCGTCGACTGCAGACATTGATCTGCTCGCCGGCCCCACGTTCCGGACGCTCCCCGGCAGCACGGCGACCGGATCATCCGGAAAGAAACGCCTCACCAATCTCACGCAACTTACGATCGACACCAGTTATTGGGGCAAGTATCGCAGCGACAGCGACAACCCGGATCTCAACGCGGCGGCGGCGTTTGCTCAAGCAGTCCCGAGCTTGAATAACGGGAAGCACACTGCAATTCCGAGGACCGATGCCGACGCCAATAACAGCGACCTCATCCAAGCGATTGCTTTCACTGCGGGGTTCCACTTCGCCTTTATCGAGCAAGGTGGAACCAGCCTGTACCCGCAATTGGCTCAAAGGGTCACTGATCCGGAGGTTTTGAGAATCCTCCTCAGCATCGGTCCAACGGAAACCATGCACTTCCAGACCTGGCAGGACAAAGCGGGCAACGCGAACACAAATCCTAACGGGCCTCCAGGCAATCCTCCTTTTACCGTCTTCGATTCGGTGAACAACTCATCAGTGACATTCTTTGATCTCCATTTCGATCAGCCGGAAACGTTGCAGGCGAACCTGATTATGCCTGAACCATGCCCATTCCTGAGCAGGACTTTCCCAAATTGCTCAATCATTCGTCCGACAGCGACGGCGGGGGCGGCGATGGGGGCGGTTAAGGCTTTGAGAGACGACGGCCTTTTCATCGGTCAATCGCCGGCGTTCTTGAACCTGCTCAATGGTTTGGCCGAAGCGGCAGACGACGCAGACCGGGAAGATTGAACGCGAAGTGGAATAGCCACGGAACACGAAGGGAAAGACAAACAGAAATCCGCAGGGTTCGACCCCTGCGGATTTTGTTTCTTCTTGAGGAATTAAGAGTGACCGGCAGCGGCGCGGAGCTCGAGAAAGTAAAGAAAGCACGAACCCGGACAGCGATAGCACCGACACGGAAGCTATTTTATCGGTTCGAAGAAGAAATGATACAAACGGCGGCGTCACCCGCATCCTGGCGGCAGTTGGTGTCCGCGGTTTTCCAACCTTTGTCCAATAGGATCTCGGACCCAACGGGCGAATGGTCTTTACGCTGCCAACATTTCTTGAAAGATTTCGCCGCCTCTTTCGAACTTTAATCATGCGTCATCTCCCTGGCAGGCCGATTCAAACGTTGGTTCACCTCTACCATTATTTATTTTGTAATTTCTACCTTTTGATCTGTTGAGACTCGCGACTCTGAATCCAGTTTTTTTCCTGGGTTCCTGATTAAATCTGTGTCTGACCCCAACCAGTCGCTCCGGCTCGCAGTCGATCCACGCTTTCAAGATCGCGAACGCCAGCCCGGCCTCGATCTTCTCCGCGCGTTCGCGATCATCGTCGTCGTCATTTACCACGCCGGTATCATGGGCTTTCCGATGCCCGGTCATGTGCATCGCTGGGGCTGGATCGGTGTCGATCTTTTCTTTGTCCTGAGCGGATACTTGATCGGCGGCCAGCTGCTCGCGCCACTCGCACGCGGTCAGGCCATCAATCTCAAGCGCTTCTTCGCTCGTCGCGCGTTACGAATCATGCCGGCTTATTTCGTCATCCTCGCCATTTACGTTTTTCTGCCTTCGTGGCGTGAGTACTCCGAAACGACGCCGTGGTGGGAATTTGTAATCTCAATTCAAAACATTGGATTGCATGGCGGGACGGCGTTCTCACACGCCTGGTCGCTCGCGGTTGAAGACCAGTTCTATCTCGCGCTCCCATTCATTCTGATCCTGGTTAATCGCTGGCCGCGCGCCGCGATCATTGTTCCGTGCTCGATCGTTGTCGGCGGGATTCTACTGCGAATATTTCTCGCCCATCAAAATCCCGCAGCGGATGTCGGCGTTTCATTCCGCGGGTTTCAAACCTGGATCTATTATCCGACTTGGACCCGGCTTGATCCGCTGGTGTTGGGCGTTGTTCTGGCGGCGATCGAAAAATTTCGGCTGCAATGGTGGAACCGACTGACCGATTTCGCGATTTGGCTCTGGTTGCCGGGGCTTGCGTTAATCGTTTACGCGCTCTGGCTCGGTGAAGGCGATTATCTGATGATAACAGCTACGGTTTCGCAATTCCCGATTCTGGCTTTTGGGTTCGCCGCATTGCTTGTTTGCGCGGTGAGTCCGCGATCGATTCTTAGGCGCGTAAAAATTCCCGGCGCTGCATTCATCGCCAGCATCGCCTACAGCGCGTATCTCGTTCAGAAGCTCGTTATCCACGCGGTCGCGCAAATCTGTGTTGGCCACGATATCGAACCAACGTCGGCCACCGCTCTGATTGGCGTAGAGATCTGCGTTTACGCAGCCGCGACGATCTTATTCTTTACAGTTGAACGCCCTTTTCTCCAACTGCGTAAACGAATTACTCCCCGGCGTTCGCGTGAATGATACTCCGTTTTTGACTTGTCACTGGTCACAGGTCACTCGTCACTTCTTCTTTCGTTCGCCAGGGGGAAATTCGGCCGAACAACCCGCGCGTTGCCGTTGCGATGTCTTCCGCTTTGGAAACGCCGCTGTCGATCAATGCGCGTCCCGTGCTTTCCCAGATTTTTCGCACTACCAAGGCGCCATTCTCGCGGACAATCCGTCCAAGATGCTGAACGGCAGCTGCGGTCGCCGATTTTCGGATCAGCTCGGGCGAGCTGCGGGAAGTTAATTCGCAATAACGTCGCGCGACTTCGCCGACTCGCAGGGTGAGGAAGGCGTTGGCCGCCCCGTTGGAAACGCATTTCACCAGCAGCGCTGAGATTCCGCTCAACATCGGAAGTCCGCCTTTCAACGCCGGAACAACTGAAGTCGCCAGCGGCGCGACCATTTCGCCGAGATCAAGCGATTCGAGTCCGCTCGAAATGAAAGCGGTGCCGGCAACGTTCACGTAGAGCCGAATCATTTCGCGTGGCGAGGGGCGCTGCACGTAGACGCGCGAGACTCGAGTCACCATTTGGATCTGCGTGAATAAAAGGATCAATGCGTCGAGCCGCCCGTTTTGCATCAGCGCGGTGCTCAGAAAAACCATGCTCGCCGTTTTGCGAACGACCGAATCCGCTTCAGCCGACAAAATCGTGAGCGCATTTTCGAGTTCTTCTTCGCTGGCTACCGGCATTCCCCGGGTCTTTGGATTGGCCTTGAGCCGGACGCGAAGCGCTTCCAAATAAGCGTCGTGTTTTGGTCCGGACGTTTCTTGTGGCGGAATCAGCGCGCCCGGAAGTCTCGCGTAGGCAATCGCCAAGTAGAACGCAGCGCCAGCGGCTGCGAGCACGATGGTCCAAAATGCGATTGCGCCCGCGACCGGATGAATTCGGTCCGCCAGCGTAATCAAGCTCGTCACGCCGGCAACGATCAATGAGGCAACGCAGACGGTTAGCAGAATGACCAGGCCAATGATGATCTTCCGCGCACTTGAGTTTTGGGATTTCACGACTTTTCGTTTTCTGTGGCTTCGCCGACTTCCGACTTCCGACTTCCGACTTCCGATCTCGGATCTCCGTTAGTCTCCGTCTGACATCACCGCGTTCAATCGAAAGTTCGGAAACCACGGGTTGCGCGGACAGCGCTGATATTTTCGAGAGTATTGATCCGTTTTGATCCGTGCCATCCGTGGTTGATTTTCGTCGGTGCCGGGAAAGTTTCATCTAGAGACCTTTGCCGTAACCACTTAAGTTCACCCTTCAATGGGCGACGAGCAGAAACCCAACCTCCGACTCGAAATCGCGCACGTGCTCTTCATCGACATCGTGGGCTATTCCAAGCTGCGCACAACGGAGCAGAGCGCGCAGATTCAGAAATTGCGCGAGATCGTCCGCGGCACCGAACAATTCCGTGCCGCCGACGCCGGTGGAAAACTGCTGCGTTTGCCGACCGGCGATGGCGGCGCGCTTGTCTTCCGCAGTTTGGAAGCGCCCGTTCTGTGTGCCGTCGAAATTTCCAGAGCGTTGAGGAACCATCCCGACCTTCGTGTTCGAATGGGTATCCACAGCGGGCCGGTCAACGAAGTCACCGACTTAAACGAGCAGGCCAATATTGCCGGAGCTGGAATCAATGTCGCTCAGCGGGTCATGGATTGCGGCGACGCCGGTCACATTCTGGTGTCGAAGCACGTCGCCGAGGATCTCGAACAATACGACCAATGGCAGCCGTATCTCCACGATCTCGGTGAATGTGAAATTAAACACGGCGACCGACTGCACGTCGTTAACTTCCACAACCCTGACGTCGGCAATTCCGCTGTTCCGGAAAAATTCGTTAAGAGTGCGATCGCCGGCCCGAAGCCGGGCGCGCCGGGAGGTCGACGCGCCTATTCCGTCATCGCAATGGCAATCGGTGCGGTGATTGTCGTTGGAGCCACTGTCATGTTTTTGACGACGCGTACCGCGGTCCGACGCGCGATGGGAAGCGGCGAAGCATCGTTGGTCCCCGACAAGAGCATCGCGGTTCTGCCGTTTCAAAACCTGAGCGACGACAAATCGAATGCTTACTTCACTGACGGGATCCAGGACGAAATTCTCACCCGGCTTTCCAAGATCGCCGCGCTCAAGGTCATCTCGCGGACGTCGACCCAAAAATACAAAAGTGCTCCGGACAATCTGCGCGACGTCGGCCGGCAATTGGGCGTCGCGAATTTGCTCGAGGGTAGCGTGCAAAAAGTCGCCAATGCCGTGCACGTGAATGTGCAGTTGATTCGCGCTGCGAACGACGAACACCTTTGGGCCGAGAGTTACAATCGCAAACTCGACGATGTCTTCAGCGTTGAAGGCGAAGTCGCGAGCGCGATCGCGGATCAGCTCAACGCGAAGCTGTCTGGCGCCGAGCAGAAAGCGGTTGCGGAAAAGCCGACGCAAAACGCGGCAGCTTACGACGCCTACCTGCATGGGGTCGCACTCGACGACGCCTCTACCCTCGAAGTGACCAAGCAGGTTGTTCCGCTTTTTGCTGAGGCAACCCGGCTCGATCCGCAATTCGCCTTGGCGTGGGCGCGACTTTCCATTGGGCGCAGCCAGCTCTATTTCAACGGGATTGATCCGGAGACAAACACTGGTGCTAAGGTAAAAGAAGAGGCGGATCGCGGGATTGCGTTGCAGCCAGAGCTTGGGGAAGCGTGGCTCGCGCAGGGTGTTTATCGCTACCGTATCTTGCGCGATTTCCAAGGCGCCCTTCAATCCTATGAGGAAGCGCTTAGACGCCTGCCGAACAGCGCTTTCGTGCTCGAGCAGATGGCCCACCTTGAAAGGCGTCTAGGTCAGATTGACGCCGCGCAAAAAAATTACCAGGCGGCCGCTCAACTGGATCCGCGCAACATCGGCGTTCTTTTAACTCTGGCCGACAATTTCAGCAGCGCACGTCGTTTCGATGAGGCGCAAACAATTCTTGATCGCGTATTGGAGATTTCGCCCGGTAATGAGGGCGCTCTCACCAGCAAGGCGTCCATCTTCCAGGGGGAAGGACGGCTCAAGGAGGCGGCCGAAGTTCTGGCCAAAGCTCCCGCAAATTCGCAGGACGAGGGCATCGCCATCCAAAGAGCAATTCAGCTCTATGATGAGAGACGGTTCGGCGAAGCGATTGTTGATATTCAGCATGATATG
>DATMOU010000008.1:0-67278 GCA_035568035.1 Chthoniobacterales bacterium
GGTGTTCTTATAATTTTCACTGGCTCGTTATTGCTCCAGCAAAGCGCCGGCTGGGGCGTTATCGCATGATTCGGTTTTACCCGCATACTTCGTTGTGCCGAGCACAATGTCTGTGTCGGTACGGCCTTTCGCATATTTCGCGATCCGGCGCTTCTTATTCCGCTAGGCAACGGGGCCGGACCTACTCTGATCGCTGGCTGCGACGGCAAACTGAGTGCCAGCTTTTCGAAAAACGCCTGGCGATTAGGATACAGTATCTGGCTAATTGTTGATTGCATTGCGGGTATTCGGTTCCTGCATTCTATCCTGTCCTTGGGTTAAAAGATTCTGGATCCAGTCGCAGACGGAGCAATCACGCGAGTTAAGTTGTTTGATCCTCCTCACCCCAAGCCCATGGTTGTGAGCAACCTGCCCCGGATCTGACCGTCCGCCGGCAAATTGTGTGCACGCTCATATCCACGGATCGCCCTCCGCGTTGCATTGCCACTCACGCCATCGATCGCGCCATGATAATACCCTGCACGAGCTAGACGAAGCTGGACTTGCCCGGTCAAAGAGTCGGTATATCCAGCGCTGCCTTGGTAAACAGGTTGATCGTAAGAATTGTAGCCGTAACCGTAGGGATAGTATCCGTAGTATGGATAGGTATCGTAAAAGAACGGGTCCCCAAAATCACCGAAGAAAACGAAGTCATTGAACCGGCGATGCCGGAACCGATCACCGCGAAAGCCGCCATCGCGAAGGCCACGGCCGCTGAAGTCACGCCCGTTAAAACCACCGCGAAACCCGCCACCGTTAAAGCCGCCTCGAAACCCACCGCTGTTAAAACCGGTTCCACCCAAGGCGCGACCGCCACCGGCAAACCCGCCACCCCGGCCGCCACCGGCAAACCCGCCACCCCCTGAACCACCGTGTCCATTGGCCATCGCGTTCGAGCCCCCAAAAATGCAAACCGTCACAGCAATTGTCGCCACGATAGGTTTTTTGCAGATCATAAAAATCGTCAGTAGGTTTCGCCCACTTTTCCTTCCCTTAGTACAGACCGATTTAGCCTCGTTTTATTCCGCACACGCAAAGAAAAAAGACCGGCGGATTGCGAGCTGCAAGTCAGTCAGGCGAACAGCAGGGCCGAAACCACCAGCTACACTGCAGTCAGACCAGCGCCGCAAGCGCAAGCAATCGCCATCCAGGTAACATCCATTAAATTTATCGCATCTTCGCAGTTCATTTTATTTCTCCCTATTAATGCGAGCGCCAAGTCTCTCCTTGAGTTTGCCCCGCGCGCGTGCGAGCCGCGACATGACGGTTCCAGGCGGAATTTGCGTGATGTCGGCTATCTCCTTATAAGAGAGACCTTCCTGGTGTCGCAGGGTCAGGATCTCACGGAATTCCGCAGGCAATTCATCCATTGCTTCCCTAATAAGTTCCGCGTCTTGACTACGCTCCAGAATCGTCGCGGCATTCACAGACGGGTTTTCGGACGCGTGTATTTCTTCGTCAAAAGGGGTGGTGAGGTTGGCGACGCGGTTCTTTTTTAGCAACGTGTAGGCGGTATTTCGGACAATCGTCAGCAACCAGGCCCTGCCGTTGGAGCCGTGGAATCCACCGAAAGATTTAAACGCGCGCAGAAACGCCTCTTGGACCACATCCTGCACATCCTGTTCGTTGCGAAGCAGCCATTTTGCTAAATTGTGCGCCGCATCAAGATGAGGCAGCATCATCGCTTCAAAGGTTGTTTCCATAATTTTCCTTTTCAGGTTGCGACATCTGTCCGACGGGCCTGTTTTTTCGTGCCGGCATAAGTGTGCTTCTATCTTCTAAAGCGGAAATCCAGGCTGAAACCCGCCACGACTGCGCCGTTTTCAAGTCACTTCCTGCCGTGCTGCAAAAATCCCGCGATCGTGTTAGAATTTGCAGCGTCGAGCACCCTTTATGAGGACGCCCTCACCCGTGCAACAAGAGGTCACCCAACTGCTTGGCGACTGGAGCGGCGGGGACGAGGGAGCGCTGGAGAAGTTGATCCCGCTGGTGCAACCCGAATGGCACCGGCTGGCCCACCATTACATGAGCCGGGAGCGCGCCGGCCACACCCTCCAGACCACCGCGATCCTTAACGAAGCTTACCTGCGGATGGTCGATAACACGAAGCCGCTCTGGCACAACCGGACACACTTTGTTGCGGCGGCCGCGCAGTTGATGCGGCGCATCATGGTTGACCATGCCCGTGAACGCCACTCGCTCAAGCGAGGCGGCGGCGCGCTGAAAGTAACCCTGGATGAAGCTGCGTTGGTGACGGAAACGCGATCGCAGGAATTGCTCGCCCTCGATGAAGTTTTGGAAAAGTTGACTATGCAGGATCCGCGTAAAAGTCAGATTGTCGAACTGCGCTACTTCGGGGGTTTGACGGTCGAAGAGACGGCTGAATTCCTGAAACTCTCTCAGCGGACGGTGGAGCGCGAATGGAACATCGCCAAAGCCTGGCTTTACCGGGCGCTGAGCGGGGAAGAAACCTGATGAAAGCTGAGCGCTGGCAACAGGTCAACGATCTCTTCCATTCAGCCGCCGAGCGTGCGCCCGAGGAGCGGGCGGCATTTCTCGATGAGGCTTGCCATGGCGACGAAGGCCTGTTCCGCGAGGTTGAGTCTCTGCTCGCCTCTTACGAGCGGGCGGAGAATTTTATTGAATCACCGGCCTTCGAAATCGCTCCCGAGCTTCTGACTAACGACATGGCCGGCGCATTGGTTGGAGAATTGATTGGTCATTACCGGATTGAGTCGCTTATCGGCGTCGGCGGAATGGGCGAGGTTTATCTTGCGCGGGACGAAGGACTCGGGCGGAAAGTCGCACTCAAGCTTCTCCCAAAGCGCTTGACAGCAGACGAGACGCAGCTGAGCCGCTTCAAAACCGAGGCCCGGAGTGCCTCGGCATTAAATCATCCGAACATTCTGACGGTTTACGAGATCGGGGCGGAGGGAAACCGGCAATTCATCGCGACGGAGTTTATCGAAGGCATAACGCTGCGCGCGTCGCTCGCGTGTGGGAGGATGAGCCTGCACGCCGCGCTGGAAATTGCCGTGCAGGTGGCCTCGGCGCTGGCTGCCGCGCATGAAACCGGCGTCGTGCACCGCGACATCAAACCGGAAAACATCATGCTGCGACCGGACGGATACGCGAAGGTGCTCGACTTCGGGATTGCCAAACTGACCGAGCAAAGGCCGGACCATTATGAGCACGGAACAACGGCCGTGCTACAAACGCGACCGGGGTTAGTGTTAGGCACGGCGCACTACATGTCTCCGGAACAGACCCGCGGCCAGAAGGTAGACGCGCGCTCGGATATCTGGAGCCTGGGCGTGGTGCTCTACGAGATGGTTGGAGGTATCCCGCCGTTCCGGGGCGAGACGCCGAGCGACTGCATCGCCTCCATCCTGAGGACGGAGCTTCCCCCTTTATCAAGCTTGTTGTCGGATGTTCCGTTCAAACTCGAATCCATTCTGCAAAAGGCCCTACGCAAAAACAGAGATGACCGTTACCCGACGATCAAGGAGATGCTCGCCGACCTACGCAATCTCAAGGGGGAAGCGGAAGGCTCCTCGCCGCAGATCAAAGCGCGGGGCGGATCTATCGTCAGCAAAATCAAAGGTCACAAGCGCGGGGTTTTATTCACCCTGGCGGCCGCGATCTTGGCGGCCACGGCGTTTGCCTACTCTTTTTTCTTCGTCGCTCCGGCGCCATCACTAAATGAAAAATCCATCGCCGTTCTGCCCTTCGAAAACTTGAGCGAAGATAAATCTAACGCCTACTTTGCCGACGGCATCCAGGACGAGATCCTGACGCGCTTATCCAAGATCGCCGATCTGAAGGTAATCTCGCGCACGTCAACGCAGCGTTATAAGAACACATCTCAAAGTCTCTCTGAGATTGCCAACCAACTCGGCGTTGCCAATCTCCTGGAGGGTAGCGTCCAGAAAACAAATGATCAGGTGCGCGTCAATGTGCAATTGATCAGAGCCGCGAATGATTCACATCTCTGGGCTGATACCTTTGATCGCAAACTGACCGACATCTTTTCGGTCGAGAGTGAGGTAGCCAAAGCCATCGCCGAGCAGTTGCGAGCGCACCTGACCGGTCGGGAGGAGCAAGCCATCGCTACCAGACCAACAGACAATCCTGAAGCTTACGATGCCTACCTGCGCGGTCTGGCTTATACACTTAAGACTGGCGACACACCCGCCAACGCCCTTGGCGCACAGAAATACCTCAGAGAAGCTGTGAGGTTGGACCCGAAGTTCGCCCCTAGTTGGGCGCTGCTGTCATACGTCGATGCGCTCGGCTACCTCACACTCACTCTTCAACCAACGGTCGCCCTCCATGAAGAGACACGACAGGCAGCCGAAACGGCTTTCAATCTTCAGCCCAACCTTGGCGAGGCCGTAGTGGCCAAGGGATATTACTACTACGCCTGCCTAAAAGATTACGACACCGCGGTGCGTTACTTTGAGCAGGCGCGTCAGTTCCTGCCCAATAGCAGCCAGATTCCTGAATCACTGGCCTATGTCGCGCGCCGGCGAGGCCAGTGGGACCGGAGCGAGTCATACTTCAACCAAGCCGAGCGACTCGACCCGCGCAACGTTAACCTACTTACCTCGCACGCAGCATCCTTCACTGTACGGCGGCACTTCCCCGAGGCGTTGCGGAAGCTTGATCAGGTTCTCGATATTACGCCGGACGACGTTGATACCCTTGCGGAACGGGCGGCTATTGCACAAGCCGAGGGCGACCTGCCGAGTGCTTCAGCGCTTCTCGCTCCACTCCACCCAAACGCCGCGGACACCATCGCATTGGGAACACAAGTTTACCAAGCGATCCTGGAGCGCCGCCCTGCGCAAATCATCCCTCGACTAGAGGAAATACTTGCCAAGCCTGACCCGGCATTGGGTTACTTCAATGGCGAACTGCGCTTTTGGTTAGGCTGGGCGCAAGAAGTCGCCGGCGACCACGCCGCCGCGCAGAAAAGTTGGCGACAGGCGCGCAGCGAACTGGAATTGTTTCTTAAAGAACAGCCGGAGAATCCGGCTCTGATTGGCGATCTCGCGCTGACCAATATGGGACTTGGTGACAAAGCGGCCGCGTTCGCGCTATCGGAGCGGGCAATGGCCGTGATCTCGATCGAGAAAGACGCGTTAGGTGGTCCCACCCCACTCGAGGTTTTCGCTCGGGTGGCTGCGCAGCTAGGGGAGCGCGACCGAGCCATCGCCGCGTTACAGGAATTACTTTCGATACCGTACGCGGGCCCACTGGCTTCGAACCTCCCGCTTACTCCTGCGCTGCTCCGGCTCGATCCAATGTTCGACCCGCTCCGGAATGATCCCCGCTTCCAAAAACTCGTCGCCGCGACCACGCCGAAATAACAGGAGCATTGCGCAAGTAACTGCGAACTCGTTAGGCACATTTCTGTAATACAGAAATTCCTCGGAGCCTACAGGGCTCGAATCCTTTCTCGGGCAAGCTTTTGATCTGCAACGTGCGTTCGTTTTGTCCACCGATTTTGTCCACTGACACGTTTGGGAACGCGTGAGATCGTGCTCGGACTACTGATTTTCCCTCGTATGACCACTTAAGAGCAGATCAGAGGATGTGAGAAGAATCGCCCCTTTATCCTTGCGAGCGAGACGCTCTACCAGCTGAGCTATACCCCGAAGTTTTTCAACCGCCGCCGTTTAACGTGCAGAATTTGGCCTGCATTTCAACCTGGGAGTCCACCCGTTTTGCCCCCTTATGCTGGAAATTCGGTCTACTCCCTGAAGCAGCTTATTCATCCACTTAAACCGGGAGGAAGGCCCCTTCGCTCATCGGGAACGGGAATAAAACAAGTGTGACCGCGGTATGGATTAGACAAAATAGGAAGGCACTTGAAATCGTGGAACCTCTATGAAACTCACCGAAAATACCTGTAGAAAACGCACCGAGGTCTTTATGGAAAAGTACAACTCGAGCAGCAAGCTGATCGTTCTTCTCTTTGCGGCAATGAATCTCGTAATCAGCTCAGCAATTTACGCTGGCGCCGGTTACGATTACTCGCGGAGCGAGCTGATGGGCAACAGCGGTTTGGCGATTTTTCGCGAACCAGACTTCGGTCTCGAAGTTGGCCTGAGTATTTCTATTGATGGAATTCCCGTTACGACCCTCTCCCGTGGAGAAGCTTATCGCGCGATGATCCGCCCCGGGCGCCATGTGCTGACTCTCACTGATACGCCTTCGCCGTACGGCAAGACCAAGTTCACTAAAAAAACCATCGATTTTGTCCCCGGCCGGAATTACTCGTTTACGGCGCTGTGGGAAGTCGAGACGATCCGAATCGAAGACGGCGGCTATCAATATCACGGTTTCTACCGGTAGCTGGAGCTCACCGCTTTTTCTGAATGCCCCACAAGACGTCGTAACAGTTACGCGACAAACGCTTTGGAGCTGCGAGGCTCAGGATTCAACAAAAAAGCGTGAACTTTGGTCAGTGAAACTCGGATTGATCTGTGGAGCGAGGGACGACCAGCCTTCGCCAGGCTAGGGCTTAGCAGGCAGCACGGCTGTTTTCCCCTTTTGGGGCGGCACAGGTTGATGTGCCGCCCCTTTTGTTAATCGCTCGGTCGCACGATTGCCCCTGCAGCAGCTCAGACAATCGACTACGTCCAGTCAAGGCTACGCGCTGCGTAGTACTACATAGAGTAGAGAGATGCCGAGCGGTGCTCTTCTCCCGTGAATTAAACAAACATGCCCAGGGGAAACAGATGGCTGCTGTGACGCTGGAGACGTGATTGCACGCCATAGCGGGGATCTGCAAGGTTGATTGGACCGAAAAGAAATTGTCGCCGCTGAGACAGCGTCGCTACAATAGAGGCCGTGACTACCGCCAATAAGATTACGGTCGCGCGAATCCTGATGATCCCGGCATTCGTGACGATGGCGATTTATTATGGTCAAAGCATCCAGCGTCACGACCCGCAGGAGTGGATGCGCTTTACGGCAATCATCATCTTTCTCGTGGCGGCGGTCAGCGACGGGCTGGATGGCTACGTGGCGCGCCGCTACAAACAGCGGAGTTCGTTGGGCGGCATTCTTGATCCAATCGCAGATAAAGGCTTGCTCCTAAGCGGCATTATCACTCTCAGCATCAGCAACTGGAGCGAAAGCGATCCGGACTACGGAAAATTTCCAATCTGGTTTCCGGTCCTTGTCATCACGCGCGACGCGGTGATTCTGGTCGGCGCGGTAATTCTCCATTATTTCATCGGCAACAAAATGAAGGTGAAACCGAGTTGGACCGGAAAAGTCGCCACCGTTTGCCAAATGTGCGCGATTGCCTGGGTGATGTTGCAGCTTCGTTTTCTCCCCCTGACTTTCGTTGTCGCCGTGGCCGGCGTTTTCACGCTCGTTTCCGGCTTCATTTACGTGATGTCCGGCGTGCGTCAGTTGCAAGCCGAGGGGCATGCTCACGCCCGCTCGGACTAGGATCGGCGTCGTTGTGCGATGAACGGACAGGCCAAGCTGCCGAACGTCGCGATTATCGGACGCCCTAATGTCGGCAAATCCGCGCTCTTCAATCGATTAGTCCGCCGGAAGATCGCTATCGTTCACGATCAGCCGGGAATTACTCGCGATCGAATCTCGGCAATCTGCGAGCGAGGGGCGCGACCATTCACAGTTTGGGACACCGGCGGAATCTTCGGCGCAGGCGAAGTGGAATTGACCGGCCAGGTGCTTCGTGCCGTGAAAGAAGCGTTGCGTGAGAGTGACCTGCTTTTGTTCGTTGTCGACGCCAAGGATGGTCTTACGCCGATTGATCAAGAGCTTGCTCGCATGTTGCGCAAATCACAAAAGCCCGTCCTGCTTACGATCAATAAAATCGACCACGACAAGCACGAATCGCTGGCGGCGGATTTCGATTCGTTAGGCTTCGACAAAAACGTTTCGATCAGCGCCGAGCATAACCGGGGCGTTGCAGATTTGCTCGACCAAATCTCGCAACTCTTGCCAGACGTCAGCGGTCAGAAATCAGAAGTCAGAGATCAGGGGTCAGAAATCAGCGAACATCCAATCGCTATCGCGATTATCGGACGGCCTAACGTCGGAAAATCGTCGTTCATCAATGCGATTGTTCAGAGCGAACGCGCAATCGTTAGCGAATTGCCCGGAACAACGCGCGATTCGGTCGACATTGCCTACGAACGCGACAGCCGGCAATTTCGTTTCATCGACACCGCCGGAATGCGCCGCCGCGGAAAGGTTTCCAGCTCAGTTGAAGTTTTCAGCGTCATGCGTGCGGAGCGAAGCATTCAACGCGCCAACCTCTGCGTGCTAATTGTCGATCTTACCAGTGGCGTGACTGCGCAGGATAAGCGGATCGCCGGTTTGATCCAGGAAGCGCGGAAAGGCGCGTTGATCGTGTTGAACAAATGGGACCTCGTGAAACCAAAACGTGGCGTTGGGCAAACAATCCGCGAGCTCGCCGATGAAGCGCGCGAAAGGATTTTCTTTCTCGATTACGCGCCGGTTGTGATTGCGTCGGCGCGAACCGGCGAGAATGTCGAGCGTCTGTTCGGTATGATCGACAAAATCGAGCGCGCATCGGAAACGCGCATTGGGACCGGCGTTCTGAATCGGTTGATGCGCGCCGCGTTCGCGGCAAATCCGCCGCCGATGGTGAAAGGCAAGCGACTGAAACTCCTCTACGCGACGCAATCGGGTGGGTCGGCTAATCGCCCACTCGCACCGGCGGAGTTCGTGTTGTTCGTGAACGACCGGCGGTTGCTTGCGCAGACTTACGCCCGTTATCTCGAGGCGCAGATCCGCAAACACACTCCTTATCCGGGTTTGCCGATTATTTTGACTTTGCGCCCACGCAGTCAAAAGTTGTAGCCACGGCCCTGTGGCCCGTCCGACGCCCCGCAGGCGCGTGGCTACACGGATCGAACGTTTCGCGCCCGCACTTGTCTGAATTTTGTCTAAAAAATACATGAAATCTACGCAGGAAATTACCCTCGAAGTCCAGGACCTGGGGCGCTGGATCCCGCCGCTCCGAGAACAAGTTTCGCACGTGGTCGTTGGTCAAAAATACCTGGTCGACCGCTTGTTGCTCGGCCTTCTCGCCAACGGTCACATTTTACTCGAAGGCGTTCCTGGCTTGGCCAAAACCCTCACCGTCAAAACGCTGGCGTCTGCGATTCAGACCGGCTTCCAAAGATTGCAATTCACGCCCGACCTTTTGCCCGCCGATCTGATCGGGACTTTGATCTATAACCCACGCACCGGCGAATTCTCAACCAAGCTCGGCCCGATCTTTTCGAACCTGATTCTCGCCGACGAAATCAATCGCGCACCGGCCAAGGTCCAAAGCGCGTTGCTGGAAGCGATGCAAGAACGCCAGGTCACCATCGGCGAGCAAACGTATCCCCTCTCCGATCCGTTCCTGGTTCTTGCAACCCAGAATCCGATCGAACAGGAAGGGACCTATCAACTTCCGGAAGCACAACTTGATCGCTTCATGTTCAAATTGAACATCGGTTACCCGCAGAAGTCCGAAGAACGCACCATCCTGGACCTAATGGCGACGTCCGCGCCGGATTTGCGCGTTCAGGGGATTGTCGATCCGAAGCAAATCATCGCCGCGCGCGATGTGGTAAACCAGATTTATATCGACGATCGGGTGAAGGATTACATCGTCGATGTGGTTTGGGCGACGCGCGAACCGGCGACCTACAATCTGGCGCTCGAAGGATTGATTCGTTACGGCGCTTCGCCGCGCGCCACCATTTATCTCGCACTCGGCGCGCGCGCGCACGCGTTCCTGAACGGACGAGGCTACGTCACGCCGCAGGACGTGAAAAGCATTGGGCCGGACGTGTTGCGACATCGCATTATTGTTAGTTACGAAGCCGAAGCCGAAGCGGTCACGAGCGAAACCATCATCGAGCAAATTTTTGCGGGCCTTCCGGTCCCGTAGTCACGATGAACGGCTTGCAGGAAAGAACGGCGGAAATTCTCAAGAAGATCCGCACGCTGGAAATTAAAACACGCGGTCTCGTTGATACTGTGTTCGCCGGCAATTACCACAGTGTTTTCAAAGGGCGCGGAATGAATTTCGAGGACGTGCGCGAATATCAACCCGGCGACGAGATCCGCGCCATCGATTGGAACGTAACTGCACGACTGGGCAACGCGTTCGTGAAAAAATTTACCGAGGAACGCGAGCTTACCGTGATGTTGGTTGTGGATGTGAGCGCGTCCGGAAATTTCGGCAGCGCCGCGCAATCAAAGCGCGAGCTCGCGGCTGAAATTGCGTGCTTGCTCGCGTTCAGCGCCATCCGAAACAACGACAAAGTCGGTCTTCTCCTCTTTACCGACCGCGTCGAACTTTTCATTCCACCAAAAAAAGGTCGATCGCACACGCTACGACTGATTCGCGAAATTCTGTTCTTCGAACCAGCCGGGCGCGGAACTGATCCCGCGTTGGCGTTAGATTATCTCAACAAGATCGTGACTCGACGAGCCGTCGTTTTCTTTATCTCGGATTTTCAAGCGCCTGATTTTTCGCACACGCTCGCAGTCAGCGGCCGCCGCCATGATTTTATAGCGGTCCGCGTTGAAGACGAACGGGAAACCGTTTTGCCCAACGTCGGTATCATCACGCTCGAAGACGCGGAGACCGGCGAACAGATTGAAATCAATACCGCTGATCGAAACACGCGAACTCGGTTCAGCGATTTGGCGGAGCAAAACGCGCGAGATCTCACTCGGACGCTTCGTCGCAACAACATCGACGCGATCACGCTGCGAACCAGCGAGGATTACTTGCCGGCCCTGCGCTCGTTCTTCAGGCTTCGCGAACGCCGCGCCAATATTCGTTAGATATGATATCGCTCGGACTTGCCCAACAAAGTTTTCATGAGATCGCGCCACCGGTTGATTACTCGTTCATACCAACCTGGGCGATCTTCCTGGCGAGCTTCCTTAGCTTGTCGCTTATCGGTTTGATCATTTGGTGGCTCAAGCGCAAACCGAAGCCTGCGCTGCCGCCGAAATTGCCACGCGAAATCGCATTGGAGGAGCTCGAGCGCATCAGCGTCGAGATCGAGACGATGAATCCTTACCAATTTAGCATCCGGGTCTCCGACATTTTGCGGCGTTACGTCACCAATCAGTATGCGTTGCCGGTGACGCGCCAGACGTCGGTCGAATTTCTTACCGCGTTGGCAAGATCGTCACCATTTTCGGCCAACGAAAAATCGCTGCTCGAAGATTTTTTGAGTCGATGCGACTTGATCAAGTTCGCGCGTTACGAAGCGACACCGGCGGACAGCCAGCTGTTGCTCGAAGAGGCGACGCGCTTTGTGAAAGGAGAGCAACTTGCATTTGCTTGATTGGTGGCCGGCAAATACCGCGCTGACGTTTGCCCGACCGTGGCTGCTCCTGCTCTTACTGGCGATTCCGCTTCTCGCCTACTTGCGCGGAAAACGCGGACCGGCTGCGTCGCTCACTTTTTCGTCGACATCGGCCCTGCGTGCGATTGGCAAACAAAGCGCGGCCCGCGTAGGCAAGATTTTACGCGCAATGATCTTTGCGACGTTAGCGATTTTCATCATTGGGCTTGCCCGTCCGCAGCTCGGCAAAAGCCTTACCCAAGTCGAAGCAAGCGGGATCGACATCATGCTCGTGCTTGATGTGTCGGGATCGATGCTGACGAAAGATTTCACCATAGGGGGCGACGAAGCCAGCCGGGTCGACGCCATTCGCGAAGTTACCCGCAAGTTCATCGAAGGCCGTCCGAACGATCGAATCGGCATGATCGCGTTCGCGGGCCGCCCGTACGTTGTCAGCCCGATGACGCTCGATCACGATTGGCTACTGCAAAACCTCGATCGAGTTCGCATCGGACTGGTGGAGGACGGAACGGCCATCGGTTCGGCCATGGCCTCGGCCGCAAATCGATTGAACGACAAGCATTCGAAGAGCCGTGTTATCGTTCTGTTAACGGACGGTGAGAACAACGCGGGCAAAATTTCACCGAACACCGCGGCCGAGGCAGTCAAAGCGTTGAAGATTCACTTCTACGCTATCGGCGCCGGAATCAACGGCATTGCGCCGGCTCCAATTTATACTTCGCGCGGGCCGATGACCGACGCGCTCGGTAACATTTATTATCAAAATCAACGCGTCGAGTTCAACGAAGCGGGCTTGAGGCAGGTTGCGCAAATCGCCGACGGCCAATTCTTCCGAGCCACCGACACCAAATCGCTCGAGCAGATTTACCACGACATCGACAAGCTCGAAAAATCGACGGTGGCTGTGAAAAAATATCAAAAGTACCGCGATCTGTTTCCGTTCTGTGTCATGAGCGGCTGCGGTTTGTTGCTCGCCCAGCTTCTGCTGTCCCAAACCGTCTGGAAGAAACTGCCGTGAATCTTTTGCACACAGACTTTAGGTGGATCGAGCGCTCCGCGCTCGATGTTAATTTAGCAACGCGCGCGGAGCGCGCGTTTCACCTTTTATTGTCGATGTTATGACCTTTGGCGCGATAGTCTGGCTTTGGGCATTGCTCGCAATTCCAATCCTCGCTTTCTTGTTTGCGCGAGCGGAGCGGCGCGCAGTCGTGCGATTGCGCGAGTTTGTTTCGCCACGATTACTGCCGCAACTGTCCGCGACGGTGAATCGCACGCGTCGTCTCGTGCGATTTGGTTTCCTCATGCTCGGCCTCGCCTTCGCGATTGTTAGCCTGGCGCAGCCGCAGTGGGGCTACATTTACGAGGACGTGAAACGCAAAGGTCTCGATCTGCTTTTCGCGGTCGACACTTCGCGCAGCATGCTCTCGAACGATGTGCAACCGAATCGCCTCGAACGGGTGAAGCTCGCCGCCCAGGACCTCGTCAACCAATTGCAAGGCGACCGCGTCGGACTCATCGCGTTTGCCGGACGCGCGTTCTTGCAAGCACCGCTGACGATCGATTACGAAGCAGCGATCGAATCAATCAATGATCTGGACACAAAAACAATCCCCGAAGGTGGGACGAACATTTCTGAAGCGATCAATCTTGCGATCAATACATTCGGAAAAAGCGCGGCCGGAAATCGTGCGCTTATTATCTTCACTGACGGCGAAGAGTTGAGCGGCGATGCAGTGAAGGTGGCAAAGTCCGCGGCTGAAGCCGGCCTGAAAATTTTCACGGTCGGCGTGGGAACTCCGCAGGGTTCGCTTATTCCAATTACCACTGACGACGGCGGAACTGCGTTCGTAAAGGATTCAGCCGGTCAGGTCGTGAAGTCGAAGCTCGATGAGAAACGGTTGGAGGAAATCGCGCAAGCAGCCGGCGGTTTCTATCTTCATCTGGGCGACGGACCGCGAACGATGTCGCAAGTTTATCAGCAGGGTCTGGCCAAGATGAAAGCCGCGGAGATCGACGCGCGTTTGTCGCGAAGACCCATTAATCGCTACGAATGGCCTCTCGGCGCGGCGCTTATCGCCCTGACAATTTCGATTCTGATCGGTGAACGAAAAAAAGTCCGCGTGCGCGGCCGTTTACCCCGTCTATCGAAAATCGCTGTACCAGCGACCGCGTTCGTTTTTCTCGTCGCCCGGCCGGCGTTTGCCAGCGCGCCCGGATTGAACCTTTATCGAGATGGAAAATACCAGGACGCTTATCAAAGTTTTCAGGAAGACCTCACAGCGCATCCGGACTCGTCCGAGAAGGACAAGATCGAATTCGATGCCGGCACGGCCGCCTTCAAGATGGGCGATTATAATAAAGCGCTTCAATCATTCAGCGACGCGCTCCTTTCGCCGGACAAACGCCTCCAAGAAAGCAGCCACTTCAACCTCGGCCGCACACTGGAAGACCGCGCCGATATGGACCAGGCGAACGACACGACTCTGAAGGACCTGAACGACGCAGCGTCGCATTATCAAGCGGCTTTGCAGCTCAATCCAGACAATGAAGCGGCCAAAGCGAATCTGGAAGAAGTTAAAAAGAAGATCGAGCGACTAAAACAACATCCGAAAAAGAAACCGACACCGCCGCCTCAACCGCAGCGACAACAGAAGAAGAACCAACAGCAAAACGGCGGCGGCCAGGATCAGAATCAAGACCAACAGCAGCAATCACAGTCGCAAGGCTCGGGCGGAAAAGATCAAAATCAGCAACAGCAGCAACAACAGAATCAGCAGGCTCAATCGCAGGACCAAACGAGCCAGCAAATGGCGAAGAACGAGCCGCAAAAAAATAAACAGTCCAAGCCAGGCGAAAGCGCGTCGCCTTCAGAAGGTAAAGATCAACAACAAGCGAATCAGCCCTCGCCATCGCCTGGAAAAAGAGAGAACAAGTCCGCCCAAGATCGACAATCATCCGACAAGCAGGAGCAGCCCGAACAATCTCCCACTCCTGGCGGAAGCGAGGATCAAGTGCCGTCGCCGTCTCCTGGCGAAGGCGAAGGAGAGGGACAAAACGCTACGCCGACGGCGACCCCGGCCGGCTCGCCGCAGAAGAAATTCGCCGGCGAAATTAAAGGCGCAAATGGAGACAAAAAGCCCCAGTCACAACAGAATGCCGATGCCTTTGCGGAAACGGAGCCTGAAAAGGAAGGACAGATGAGCGAAAAGCAGGCCGAATTGCTTTTGCAATCGATGAAGGACGAAGAGGCGCGTGTCCAACTTGATGAACGCAAGGTAAGACGTCGTGTCTATAATGACTGGTAACAGGGCTTTGATGTAGGATGTCGATCTACCCGCGTCATTTCAGGATTTCTTTAACGCTACTCGCGTTGATTGCTGCGGCCGCAGTTGCTCGAGCCGCGTCGCCCAGCGTCACGGCCGTGCTAAGTAACTCAGAACCGGCCGTTGGCGAAGCGGTGCAACTGGAAATCAAAATCAGCGGCGCACAAAGCGCGAATGTTCCGCATGAGATTTCGATCGATGGCCTCGAAATTCATCAGACCGGCACATCCAAGCAGTTCCAGATGCGCAATTTCGATGTCACCAGCAGTGTCATTTACAGTTACACTATCCGTCCGCTGCGCGCCGGGAAGTTTAAGATTCCGTCGCAGACAGTTCGTGTTGGAAATGATTCACTAGCCACACCTGAGCTCGCGCTCAATGTGACGAGCGGGTCGAGCAATTCCCCGGGCTCGGCTCAGGGAAGTCAGCCATCGAATGGCCTGAGCAGGCTTGCATTCGCCGAGTTAGTTGTTGCTAAAAAGGATGCGTTTGTCGGTGAAATGGTGCCTGCCGAAATCCGGCTGGGCTTCGATCCGCGCGCGCACCCTCGACTCCAAGAAGGCCCCGAACTTTCGGGACAGGGTTTCACCACACAAAAGCTGCAGCAACCGGGTGAAACGGTGGAAACAATCGGCGGCCGGACTTATCAAGTCTACACATTCAAGACCGCGATCTCGCCCGCCCGCTCCGGAAAATTTGAAATCGGACCGGTCCAGGCGAAAACGATTGTTCTCCTTCCACGGCGGCCTACCGCCCCCCGAACCCGGCCACGCTCACCGTTCGACCTGTTCAATCTAGACGATCCATTCTCCGATCCGTTTTTCAGCGATCCTTTCGGCAGCGTGGGCGAGCAAACAGAGCTGCCGATAAGAAGCGAGGCAGTGACGCTAAACGTCAAACCATTACCGCCAAATGCGCCTGTAAATTTTTCCGGCGCAATTGGAAACTTCACGATGGCCGTAGACGCCAAACCTAAAAACGTTCAGGCCGGCGACCCGATCACGGTCACCGCGACGATTTCGGGCCGCGGTAATTTCGATCGGATGAACGGACCAACGCTGGAGGACGAGCGCGGCTGGCACAGGTATCCACCCTCCTCGAAATTCAAACAGGACGACGATGTCGGAATGAGCGGCGAGAAAACTTTCGAAACAGTGATCGCACCTAACGAAAAGAAAACGGCAGTGCCGCCGCTGAGCTTCGCCTACTTCGATCCGATCAAGGAAAACTACGTGACGCTGCGCAGCGACCCAATCTCGATTGAAGTTGAAGGGGCCGCTGCTCCGGCTCCCAGTGTCGCCGCTGCCGCGGCTGCTCCGACTCAATCAGCGCTCTCGGCAGCGGTGACGCCGGTGCCTGCCTCAAAACCGGCGGACATTCTGTATCAGCTCACTGACATCGGTCAGACCCGATCGTTTGCACCGCTTTACCTGCGACCGGCATTTTGGATCGGACAGCTTGCGCCCTTGATCGTGCTTTTGGGATTTGCTGGCTGGAAAATTCGCCGCGCAAAGATTGGCAATCGCGAAGCGTTGCGCGTGGCGGCATTGCAGCACGAATCGGCTGAGCTTTTGCGCAAGTTGCGGCGAGGCGAACTATCGCCGCAGGAATATTTCTCGAACGCATCGCGTGTGGCTCGCGTAAAAACGGCGCTCGCCAAGAATATCGATCCAAACACGGTCGATGCCGAAACAATCGCGAGAGCTTTCGATTTGGACGAAAACGAACGCGCGCAATTGCGGACGCTATTCGATCGAACCGATGAGTTACGCTACAGCGGAACCGGAAACGGTGACAAGAACCTTGACCACCAGGATCGAGACGAAGTCCTGGAATTGCTCGAAAGCCTGCACCCATGAGAAGCGGAATTCAGATGGTTAGTCTGTTGGTGTTCCTGGCAGCGGCGTCGGTCGCGCCAGCTCAGCAGACCGGACAATTCGCGAAGGCCAATCAGGAATACGCGGCCGGAGATTTCGACGGCGCGACCAGGGATTACGAAGAGTTGGTGCGTTCCCGGCAGGACACGGCAAATCTCTTTTACAACTTGGGAAACGCCTATTTTCGGAAAAAAGATTTCGGTCACGCGATCTTGAATTACGAACGGGCGCTGGCGCTCGATCCGCGTCATCCGGAAGGGCAAGCCAATCTGCGGACTGCACGCGACGAGGCGCGAGCGCTGGAATTGGTTCCGACTAAGTTGGAGCGCATTCTGGCGGTCGCTACTCCAAATCAATATACCGTCGCGGCTGCGATCGCGTTTTGGGTTTTCGCATTCGGCGCCGTCGCTTTCTTTTTTGTTTCGCGCCGGCGTCAGAGCATGCTTGCGTTATCGATTTTGTCGCTCTCGATTTTCGCTGTCACCGCGCTTGCTGCCTGGAAACTCGAGCTGGGAAAAACTGGCGCCGGTTTGGCAATCGTCACGGCTGAAAACGCGGACGCGCGGCTGGCGACCGCGGACACCGCCAATCGAGTGTTGACGTTGCCAGCGGGCAGTGAAATTCGGATTTTGAGCGAGCGAGGTGACTGGATCTACGCCGCGTTACCAAACAATCTACAAGGCTGGATGCCGGCCAAAACGATCGAAGCGGTCCGGTTTTAGTGCGCGCTGAGCCAATAAGCGCTCAGCGTTATTTGCGACGATCAGAGATCGCCGCTACAGCATTTGTATGGAGGCGGAGATGGATGTCGAGACGAACCGAAAGGCGCTCCAAATTAATCTCGACCCGCAAAAGTACGGAACATTTGCCGAGATTGGCGCTGGTCAGGAAGTAGCGCGCCGTTTCTTTCTCGTCGGCGGCGCCTCGGGGACGATTGCGAAGACTATGTCGGCCTACGACATGACATTCAGCGATGCTATTTATGGTCCGGCGGATCGTTACGTCAGTCGCGTTCGCTTAAATACGATGCTCGACCACGAATACGATCTGCTTGTGGAACGGCTCGACAAGAAGTTAGGAAGCGAACGGACCTTCTTCGTTTTCGCCGATACCGTGGCAGCTCGAAGCTTCAAGCAGTATAACGAATCGCACGGATGGCTTGGCGTTCGCTTTCAAACCCAGTCACGCGGGAAACCGAGCCAGATTATCATTCACGTCCGCCTGCTCGATGAATCGAACGCGGAACAGCAGGAGGCCCTTGGCGTGATCGGCGTGAATCTGCTTTACGGCGCGTTCTATCAATCGCAACCGGAGCGATTGATCTCGTCATTGCAGGAAAATCTGGCTCCCGGCCGAATGCAGGTCGATCTCATCAAGTTTTCCGGACCCTCGTTCGCCAACATCGATAATCGCCTGATGAGCTTGCAACTCGTTAGTCAGGGTTTGACCGACGCAGTGATGTTCAAAGCCGATGGCGAAATGGTGCAGGCCTCCGAAATCTTGCACAAGAAAGCGATCTTAATCGAGCGCGGCAGCTTTCGTCCGGTGACTTTGGCAACACATGACATGCTCGAAGGCGCCCGCCGGCAATTCCGGAAAGAAACCGGTTGCTCCGAGAAAGATATGACCGTGTTGATGGAAATGACGTTGGAAAATCTCCTCGCCGAAGGCCAACTCAACCACGCGGATTTTCTGCAGCGGGTGGATATTTTAGGCGCGCTCGGCCGAACCGTTCTGATTTCAAAGTTTGGTGAATATTACCGGCTGGCCGGCTACCTTTCGCGCTACACCAACAAAATGATCGGCCTGGTCATGGGCGTGCCAAGTTTGCACGAGATTTTTGACGAAAAGTATTACCTGAATCTCGAAGGCGGAATCCTGGAAGCGCTTGGCCGCATGTTTAAACATGGCCTGAAGCTTTACGTCTATCCGATGATCGATGAGAAAACCGGCAACATCGTGACGGCCAACCGGACCGAGGTCGCCCCGAATCTGCGGTCGTTGTTCCAGTACTTGATCGACAACCGTTACATCGAGGAAATCGCCGATTATCAGAAGGAATTTCTGCGGATTTATCCGGCCACGGTCCTGGCGAAGCTGAAAACCGGGGACAAGAGTTGGGAGGAAATGGTGCCGCCGGAGGTCGCACAGATCATCAAGGAGCGCGAATTTTTCGGTCATCGCGCCGCGGTCGCCGCCTGACCCAAATAATTGGCGCATTTCACCCTCGAACGCCGTCTGTAACTAGCTCGCCAAAAACCGCCTCCGCGGGGCACGTTTCCCGCTACAGGGGGTACAGCAGCATCATGGCGAAACGCGCAGATTCTGTTGTTGGCATCGATTTGGGCAAGCACGTGCTCAAAGGCGTTGCCCTTCGGCGAAAAAACGGCAACCGGTTTGTTTTAACCAGCTTCGCCTCGCGACCGGTGCCGGAGGAATTTGCTTCAGCCGACGATCTCGCCCGGGAATTGAAACAATTGCTCCGCGATCTCGGCGGCGGCAAAAACTGCGCCTTCGCCGTCTCCGATCCCTCCAAGATTTTGCGGATCATCGAACAGCCGGACACGCCCGTCCATTTGCTCCGCAACGCTCTACGCTTTAACGGCCTGGCCGTCCTAAATCAGGACTGCAAGGAATTCGTGCTCGATGTCGCTCCGGTCGTCGCCAGTCAGAATGGGACATCGGCAGGCAGCAAGACGGCTGGCGGGGGCTCCAATGTCGCAGTGCAAACCGGCGTCGTTACGCAAACCAAATATCTGGTTGGCGGAATGTTGCGGAGCCAGATCAAACAAATTGTCGCCGCGGCGGCAAAGGTTCGGGTTTCGGCCGACCTGCTTCAACTCGCGCCAGTCTGCTCGTTCAACGCTTTCGAGTTCGCTTATCCCGAAGTTTTCGCAAACGATCCGTTTCTGCTTCTCGACATGGGCCACCTGGCAAGCACAGTGCTCATCGGCAGTCGAAGCGAACTCGTTCTCGTTCGCACTATCGATTACGGCGGAAAAGCGTTGATGCAGGCGCTTACCGCCGAAGACGCGCTCGATGCGGACGCCGCCTGGCTGATGATTCAACAAGGCGACGAAGGAATGACCGAAATCTGCCGGAACTCGCTGGCGCGATTGGCCATGGAAGTGCGCAATTCTATCGGATTCTTCGAAGGTCAGCGCGAGGAAGGCATACATCGGATTTTCGTTTCCGGCGGACTGGCCCGCGCGGAAACGGTTTTGCAGACCTTAAGCGACGAACTCGGTCTGCCTTGTGAGATTTGGGACCCGCTTGAAACTTGCGAACTCGCATTGCCGGCAGCAAAACGCCAAAGTTTGCCTAATGAATTTGTGTCACTCAACGTCGCCTGCGGAGCGGCCTTCGAATACCTCAAACAGTAACGAGCAGCAATGGCCCTACACCTCAATCTCCTGCACGAGGAAATCCTCGAGCAACGCCAGCGCCAGCGCGATCCGCTCAAGATCGGGATGCTGGTGCTCGCAAGTTGCGGCGCGATGCTCTTCCTCTATTACGCTTGGAACGCCTATCGGACGATCGAGATGAAGGCGCGGCTGAGCCACGTCACAGGTGAATGGAAAAAAATCGAACCGGAAGTTACGAAAGCGCAGAAACGTTCGGCCGAACTGACCAACATCATAAACACGACCCGTGTTCTCGATGATTACATCGACAGCCGTTTCTTCTGGGGACCGCTGCTTGATAAACTTTCGCGCTGCGTTCCGCCAAACGCGCAACTGACCAGCCTGGAGGGACAAGTAACGAACGAGGAGAAAGGCGGTGGAATTTCCGTTACGATCGATGGCGTGGCAGCGGCTCGCGAGCCCCGCTCAGCGGCCGAAGACATGCGCCAAATGCTGCTCGAGCAACTGGGGAAAAGTTATCACGACGTAAAAGCAGAATTTAAGACGCTGGAAGACATAGAAACGGTTGCGAACATCGGTGGAACTAATGTGCCCATGTCGCATTACATCCTGCTCGTAACTTTCAATCCAAACGCCAGCGCGAAACCGACACCGACGCCGGTACCGACGCGTGCCAAGCCCAGGGGCAATGATGAATCTTCCTAAATTCTCTTCAGATCAGATCAAGAAGCTGGCGCTTAGCGCAATGGGCTTCGTCTTTTTGCTCTACGTCTATTTCACTTTCTTTCTCGGGCCCTTGCAAAAGTCCCGTGATAGCACGCTCGCGCAGATCAACGAGCTCCAGAAAAAAATCGACGGTTCCAAAGGCGAGTTGACCAAAGCCGCCGGTCTCGAGCGTCAGGCCAAGGACGCGACAACTCGCTTTGCAACCCTCAAGACGCTCACACCCGATGGCGCACCGATCGCATGGTTTCCGCCGCGAATGAAAACATTTTTTGCCAACCAGCAAATTGATAAAGCGGTCGCGCGTCTGGAGAGCAACGTCAGTTTCAAACAAACGGAATTGTCCGGCTGGACAAAGTACAACTGGTTGATCGACCTGCCACAGGCCGATTTTGCCGCACTCGGTAAATCCATCGCCGATCTCGAGAACGCTGAGCCCCTGCTCTCCATTAGCAAACTAAGCATTCACGTCCTTCCTAACGAAGGACAATTTCAACAGGTGGGCATTGCCGCGACGATGGTGATCGAAAAACGATGAAAAGGCTTTGCATATCAATTTGTCTGACTATCGGACTGGCGTCGGCGTTGTTTGCCGGTCGAGAGAAGGCTGAGTCAGCCGCTCCGAAAACCAAGCCATCTGAAAGCCCTGCGCCTGACGACGTCAAAAACAAGCCGTCGGACGAGCCGGTCGCAATCACTGTCAAGAACAAGTCATCCTTCCACCTGGACGCCGGGACTCGCAGCCCCTTTTGGCCAATCGGTTTTAAGCCAATTGCCCGAGTCGCCGGCGGCGCTGCGGGCGACGCTATGGGTGACGTTCCGCCCGGAGCATTTCTCGTGACGAGTATCACACTCGACGGCGCCACTCGCTTCGCCATTATCAATGGCAAAACGATGGGCGAAGGTCAGGTATTCGGCCTGCAGGTCGGCACCCAAATCTATCAGGTAATCGTCAAGCAAATCGAAGACGGCAGGGTAATCCTTGGCCGCGGCGAGGAAGAGATCGTCGTTCTATTGCGCCGCAAGGAAGCGCCAGAGCGACCTCCCGAGGGCGCTTCCCGATCCCCGTCGCCGAATCGGTAAAATACGCGCCATTTAGTCTGCATTCTGCTGCATAAATCGCTCTGCCCCGGCGATTCCAATTGAGTTTTTCCGCACAAATCGGCAATGTCGCTAGCCGTGCCTTGCCTGACAAAGTTCCCAATCCCTTAAAGAAAATGAAATCATTATCCGCGTTGTTTCTCGCCTTTTGCCTGGCTGGCCTTGGCCAAACCGAGGCCCAGTCTTTCCATGATGTCTTCGGCCCACGCATCAACCCCGGGCCGTCCATCCCAACAACTCAGGCGCCAAAAAATGCCCTCGATTCCATCCATCGCTGGAACCAGATCGCAATCGATGCCAGCGGGCTCGACCACACTCCGGTCGCTCCCGGCGAACTTCGTACCTTCGGCGAACAGCTTGGCCCCGGCCGCGCCAGTCGCGCGATGGCCATCGTTCACATCGCCATCTTCGATTCGGTGAACGCCGTACTTGGCGGCTATCAAAGTTATTCCGGAATTCCAAAAGCAAAGGATCCGATCTCACTGGACGCCGCAGTCGCGCAAGGCGCACACGACACGCTTTCATTCCTCTATCCGTCGCAAGCGGCCAAATTCGATTCCTTCCTTGCTGACGATCTGGCGAGCATCCACAACAAGAATCAGCGATCCAACGGGGTTTCCTTGGGTCACCGTTCCGCGATGGCGATTCTCGAACTTCGCAACGGTGACGGCTCGCAAATTCCCGAACCGCGGCTCGGCACGACGTATTTCACCAGCAATCAACCCGGCCATTGGCGCCAGGACCCAATCGGCCTGCAACCGATTGCACTCGGCGCCCATTGGGGTCAATGCAGACCGTTTGTGTTGCAATCGGGCAGTCAGTTTCGCGTTCCACCGCCGCCCGTGATGTCCAGTCAGGAATACGCGGACGCTTATAACGAAGTGATGTCGGTTGGTGGCGACGGCGTCCACACCCTGAGCACGCGCACGCCAGAACAAAGTTTCATCGGAATTTTCTGGGCTTACGACGGAACACCAAGTCTTTGCGCGCCGCCGCGACTCTACAATCAGATTACCGTTCACATCGCGGACCAGATGAATCTGAACACGATTCAATTGGCGCGCTTGCTCGCGCTGGTTAACACGGCGATGGCCGATACCGGCATCGCGGTTTGGGAATCGAAATATTTCTACGATTTCTGGCGACCGATCACTGGCATTCGTGAATCTGATCCCGGCTTCGGTCCGACCGGTCTCGGCGACGGCAACCCGAGCACGACCGGTGACCCAACATTCGTCCCGTTGGGCGCGCCCGCCAGCAATCTCACCGGCCCGAACTTCACTCCCCCGTTTCCGGCATATCCATCGGGACACGGCGGTTTTGGCGGCGCGATTTTCCAGACGATGCGGAGATTTTTCGGCACCGATAATATCGCGTTTACCTTTGTTTCCGACGAATTCAACGGCGTGACGAAGGATAATGCCGGCAACGTCCGTCCACTTATGCCGCGCAGTTTCACCACTCTTTCCCAAGCGGAAGACGAAAACGGACAAAGCCGAATTTATCTCGGCATCCACTGGCATTTCGACAAGACCCAAGCCATCGCCCAGGGCAACAACGTCGCCAATTACGTCTTCGACCACGCCTTCCTGCCGGTCAGCAAACATTAAACAATTGTCATCCTGAGCGGAGTCGAAGGATCTCTGATTATTTCCATCTCCTTCCGTAACAAAACACCGACGCCGTGCGGTGCTTGGCGCGCCAAAGCTTGCGGAGGTGGGAAACACCGGCGCCGCGGCGGAGAGTTGATTACATCGGCTAGTTAGATCTGAGCTTCATGTACAAATGGAAGCCAATAAGAAGCGTCGGCTCGGCGGCCTCGTCCTCGCAGGAATGTGGGGATATCTCGCGGCAACTTTTGCGGTCGGCGGCTATCAATACCCAGACCGAGAACACAATTACCTTGGTCAAGGGCTCATGGCTCAATCCAACGCGGGCTTATTGTGTCTCCTTTGGCTTTTTCGTTTTGGGTGCCTTCTGCGTGGTGTTCGCGTTTCGCGATCGACACTGAAGTGCGTGGGATTATTAAGAACGGACTGGCTTCGACTGAGTCACCGGCACGAACTCACGCTCCCGTAACACGACCGGTTTCGTGCTGCGAATGAGTTACCCTAACTGCACCTGCGACATGATCACGCGTCAGGATTGTCCGGGGAGCGCACGCGCCTCGCGTGCCGTTTCCGGCGCCTCGCCGGAAACACCTCTTCGATTTAGATCGACAAAGCAATTGTTGAAGAGTTCGCGATTGCGAGGCGCGTGCGCTCCCCGAAATTAATTCAGTGCGCCAGCTCCGCGCTTCCTACCGGAACAAACTCGCTCTCGCGCAGCACGACCGGCTTCTTGCCGCGGACAAGCTGGCACCATTGCGCCGCGGAGCCGACCACGATCAAAAACACGAAGAGCATGAAAAACCCGGCAACGATCGCATCGAATTGCCAGACCCAGGTTTGCTTCAACAACTCGCTGGCTTTTGTTGGATCGACAATTCCCTTGGCCTGGTCTGCGAGCGATTGCGCGCCGCTCAAAAACCCAAGCTTCGGATCGGCTGAAAAGATCTTCAGGTAACCAGCCGAGAATGTGACCGCGCACATGAAGCAAAGCGGCGCGAGCGTGATGAACACATAACGCGTCTTCTGCATTTTGATCAGGATCGTCGTGCACAAACAAAGCGCGATCACGGAAAGAAGCTGGTTCGCCAAGCCGAACAGTGGCCAAAGCGTGTTAATGCCGCCGAGCGGATCGACCACGCCCTGATACAAAAACCAACCCCAGGCCGCGACCAGTACCACGCTGGAAACGAAATTCGCGGTCCACGATTGCGTGTTGCCGAGCGGTCGCCACACGTTGCCTAACAAATCCTGTAAGAGAAACCGTCCGACCCGCGTCCCGGCATCGATCGTCGTCAGAATAAACAGCGCTTCAAACATGATGGCAAAGTGATACCAGAGCGCGAGCGCAGTCGGGCTTGCTGTGACACGCGCGAACATGTGCGCCATGCCGACCGCAAAGGTCGGCGCCCCGCCGGCGCGGTTATACATTGTTTGCTCGCCGAGATCCTTCGCCAGAATCGACATCTCATCTTCGGTCACCGGAAATCCCGCCGCAGAAACTTTCTGCACCACTTCGGTTGGCGTTCCTTTCATGTTGATCGCAAAATATTCACCGGGCTGCAGCACGCAGGCGGCGATCAACGCCATCAGCGCAACCATCATTTCGGTAATCATCGCGCCGTAGCCGATATCGCGAATGCGGGATTCGCGGCCGAGCATCTTCGGCGTTGTGCCCGAGGCGATCAGCGAATGAAACCCGGACACCGCGCCGCAAGCGATCGTAATAAAAACGAACGGAAACACTGGCCCTGCGAAAACCAATCCGCTGCCGTCGATGAATTTGGTCAGTGACGGCATTAGCAAGGTCGGGTGAATCAGAATCACCGCGATAGCGAGCGCCGCGACCGTTCCGAGTTTCAAGAACGTGCTCAAGTAATCGCGTGGCGTTAAAAGCATCCAGACCGGCAGAATCGATGCAGCGAGCCCGTAGATCATGATAGCCCACGCGATCCAAGCCGCATCGTGACGAAACCAGGCTTCTATGGCCGGGAAATTTCCTAGAAATTGCCCGCCCCAAACGCCGAACGCCAAACCGAGCAATCCGAAGATTGTGATCGCGGTCACGTTCACTTTTCCACTGCGCAATCCGAAGCCCATGATCAACGCGACTGGAATCGTCATCGCGATTGTAAACACGCCCCACGGACTTTTCGCCAGCGCTTGCACAACGACGAGCGCAAGCACCGCCAGGAGAATGATCATGATCGCCAGCACGCTGATGAGCGCGAGCACACCGACGCCGCGGCCGATTTCTTCCTTCACCATTTGACCGAGCGTTTTGCCGCCACGCCGTACCGACGCAAAGAGCACGATCATGTCGTGCACCGCGCCGCCGAGAGTAGCGCCGATCAAGATCCAAAGTGTTCCTGGCAAAAATCCAAACTGCGCTGCCAGCACTGGTCCAACGAGCGGTCCCGGCCCGGCGATCGCAGCGAAATGATGACCGAAAACCATCCAACGATTCGTCGGCACGAAATCTTTGCCATCATTTTTGACGACTGCCGGCGTCGCGCGCTCGTCATTGAGCACGAGAATCTTGGTCGCAATCCATTTACTATAGAACCGGTAACTGACCGCCGCCGCGCAAAAGCCTGCAGTCACAATCCAGAGCGCGCTGATCTGCTCGCCTCGTGAAAGCGCCAGCACCGCTAGCGAGGCAAAACCAAGCAGCGTCACCGCAACCCACAGCAGCTTTTTCCAGAGAGACATCCGGTGTTGAATTTACCCAAACTGCTTAATCGCGCCAAGCGCAGCGCGTCGCGCGATCGTCTCGTTCTGGGGAGCGCACGCGCCTCGCGTGCTGGCGATCGCGCCCTCGCGATCGTGAACTTTTGTCTTGGTCTCAAAAAGCAGATCCATTCGGCGGGGCGCCGAATGTTGCACACGAGGCGCGTGCGCTCCCCAAATCACAACTTCTCCCTGGCCTCTTTCAACTTCTTCAGCTGTTCGCTAAAACTTTTCTGCCGCTGCCGATTCAGTTCGACCACGTCTTTCGGCGCGCGATCGACAAAAGATTTGTTGCTTAGTTTTCCTTCAACCGTTCGCAGCTCGGCTTCGACCTTCGCAATCTCCTTATCCAGCCGTTCGCGTTCCGTCGAAAGATCGACATCGACAATAAGCAGAATTTCACCGAGCACGGTTGTTGCGATTGGAGTGCCGGCTCCAGCCTGGAAATTGGGATCAATGATCAGCTCCGAAGCATTCAGCAATCGAGCGATCGTCTCCTGCTCCCTGGCGAGTTCTCTCTCCTTCGATCTGAGCGCGAATTTCGCCTTCTGATTCGAAGGAACCCGCGCCTGCGCCCGCAAGTTGCGCCCCGCCTGGACGGTTTCGTAGATCGCAGCGACCAATTGCCGTTTGTTCGCGGTGTCTTTGTTAAGGGCCAGTCCAGCCCGGACTGGAAGCGACGCGAACTGAATCGACCCGCTACCCAAACCGAGCAGCGACCAAAGTTCCTCGGTAATATGGGGCATGAACGGATGCAGCAAGCGAACGATCGCCGACAAGACATAATCCATGACTGCGAGCGCGGATTTCTTTTTCGATTCGTCCGCACTGAAGATCTCAGTTTTCGCCGCTTCAACGTACCAATCGCAGTAATCGCTCCAGATAAAATCGTAGAGCCGCTGCGCGATCGTATTGAACTCGTAATCCCGATAACCCTTCTCGACCGCATCGATCGTCTCATTCAATCGTGCCAAAACCTCGATTGCATAGATCGACAGCTCTCCGAAACTTGAATGCTTATTGCATTCAAGCTCAGCGCGCTGCCCAGTGTTGCTGGGTCGTTCTTTCGAACTTGAATGCTTAAAGCATTCAAGTTCTTCGGGGGTGAGTTGCGTCGGGCCGTGCATTTGGCGGAAGCGCGCGACGTTCCAGAGTTTCGTCGCGAAGTTGCGGCCTTCCTCAATTTGTTTTTCGTCGAAGCGAATGTCCTGACCGCTCGGCGCGATCCGCATCAAACCGAACCGCAATCCGTCTGCGCCGTACTTGTCGATTAAATCAAGCGGATCGGGCGAATTGCCCAACGACTTGGACATTTTCCGCCCCTGCTTATCCCGGATGATGCTGGTAAAGAAAACGTCGTGGAACGGAATGTTGTCTTCCGTTTTCGTCGTTTTTCCCGGTTTGAACTCGAGCCCGGCGAAAATCATGCGCGCGACCCAGAAGAAGATGATGTCGGGACCGGTCACGAGGACTGACGTCGGATAAAATTTCTTCCGCGTCTTTCGGTCCATTGTTTCGTAGGCCCAGAGCCACGACGAAAACCAGGTATCAAGGGTATCATTGTCCTGGATCCAATTCCCCGGACCCTTCGGCGGCTTAATTCCGACGTAGATCTCTGACTTCCGACCTCTGACTTCTGACTTCTGACTCCGGCGGTACCATGCTGGAATCCGATGCCCCCACCAAACCTGCCGGCTGATGCACCAGTCCTGGATGTTTTTGATCCACTGCTCGTAAACTTTTTCCCAATGCCGCGGGAAGAAATGGATGAGATGTTTCTTCACCACGGCGAGCGCTTCTTTGGTCTTCGGATATTTCAAAAACCACTGCTCACTCAGTCGCGGCTCAATTGGCACGTCGCTACGATCGCTGAAACCGACATGGTTCTCATAGGGCTCGGCTTTGGCGAGAAGTCCCCTCGCCTCCAATAATTCGGCCGCTCTCTTGCGCCCTTCGAAACGATCAAGCCCGTGCAATTCCGGAACTGCAGGACAATTTATTTTTCCGTCCGGCGTTAGAACATCGATGACCGCCATCTTGTGGCGCTGACCAATCTCGAAATCGAGTTTATCGTGCGCGGGCGTAACTTTAAGAATGCCGGTGCCAAACTCGGGATCGATCGCCTCATCCGCAACGACTGGAATTTTCTCGCGCGGCATCGGTCGCCATACGGACTTGCCGACCAGCTTGGCATAACGCTTGTCCTTGGGATGAACCGCCACGCCGGTGTCGGCCATGATTGTCTCAGGCCGCGTGGTTGCGACTTCCAAGAATTTTCCAGGCTGATCGACAATCTCGTAGCGGACGTAATAAAGGTTTCCGCGTTGCGGTTTGTTGACGACTTCTTCGTCCGACAAAGCCGTTTGCGCAGCCGGGTCCCAGTTGATCATTCGGCGGCCGCGATAAATGAGGCCGTTCTTGTAAAGATCGACAAAAACCTCAAGGACCGCGCGCGCGTACGATTCGTCCATGGTGTAACGCTGGCGCGACCAATCACACGAACAGCCGAGTCGTTTCAGCTGTTGAATGATGATGCCACCGTGTTTGTCCTGCCATTCCAGCACGCGCTCGAGAAATTTTTCGCGGCCGAGGTCGTGTCGCGTAATGCCTTCGTTTTTCCGGAGCCATTTTTCGACCGCGGTCTGGGTTCCGATGCCGGCGTGGTCCATTCCGGGCAACCAAAGCACTTCGAAACCCTGCATTCGCGCACGCCGGGCGAGAATGTCCTGAATCGAGTTGTTCAAAACGTGGCCGAGGGTGAGCACGCCGGTGATGTTCGGCGGCGGCATCACGATCGAGAACGGCTTCTTCTTCGAATTCGCGTCCGCCTCGAAATCGTGATTGTCGATCCAGCGTTGATACCATTTCGGCTCAACCGTTCGTGGATCGTAGGTTTTAGAGAGCTCGGCCATCGCGCACAATCATCCGAGAGGCAACGTGGATTGCAAGAAGGTAGGGGCGGTTGATTCGCTCGCTTCCCACTCGCTCACCCTCTCGGGCTTTCCCGTCTATGTCGCTCGGCTCCCGCCGGCTCCATTCACCGAACCGCCCGCTGGCGATTGGGTCAATCGCCCTACTTGGCGACTTGCAGCAAACGGCGAGCGCGATGATTCTTGGCGCTGCATGAGCGACACGCGTCCCATAGGCGTTTTCGATTCGGGCATCGGCGGCCTGACGGTGGTTAAGGCGCTGCGTGACTTGCTGCCGAACGAAAATATTTCCTACCTCGGCGACACCGCCCGTGTGCCCTACGGGCCGAAGAGCCCTGACACTGTCCAGCGTTATGCAATCGAGCTTGGCGAGATGTTGATGAAGCAAGAAGCGAAGGCGCTGGTCGTGGCCTGTAACACCGTCTCGTCGGTAGCCTTGCCCGTGTTGATGAAAAAGTTTCCTGTGCCGGTGGTTGGCGTGATCGAGCCCGGCGCCCGTGCCGCAGTTTCGGCAACACGAAATCAACACGTTGGTGTAATCGGGACCCGCGGCACAATTCGCAGCGGTGCCTACGAAAAAGCGCTGCACGCAGCGGACCCAAACGTGCATGTTAGCAGTCAGGCTTGTCCGCTACTGGTTCCGTTGATCGAGGAAGGATTGCTCAACGACGAAGTCACCGACCGGATGATTCTGCGATACCTCAATCCACTTCTTGAAGACGACATCGACACACTGGTGCTGGGCTGCACTCATTACCCGTTGCTAACCGGAGCGATCGCGCGGTTGTTGAAAAGACAAATCATGGTGGTGGATTCCGCGCAGAATTGCGCCCGCGCAGTCGAGGACATGCTGGAGCAACAATCGCTGCGGGCCGCGCCGTTGAACAACGGTCAATTGCGCGTCGCACTCACCGACGCGGCCGACAATTTTCTCAACGTCGCTCGTGACGCGCTGCAATTGCAGTTCGGTGAGATTGAGATCCACGCTTTGTCGTAGACCGACCCGCCCTGAAATCAAAATATGAAACGAGTTATTTTCCTTTTGATTGCGACAAGTTTTTCCGTCCTAGCGGAACAGGAAAAGAAAAGTGAAAGCCCGGCGCCATCTGCCGCACTAACCGAAGCGCGGAAAGGCATCGACAAGGGAAACGCTCAATGGATTGAAGCGTGGGATAGAGCCGATGCAACGCTCATTGCCAGCCTATTCGCGGATGACGGAGTCATGCTGGGGCGAAATGGGAAATTTTTCAAAGGGCCAAAAGAGATCTTGGAAAGGATGAGGACCGTAATGGAAGCCGCGGGAAAAGGCGTGAAGGCTACGGTTACAACCGTCGATCTTTGGCTGGATGGCGACGTCGCCTATGAAACCGGAAAGTATAGTTACACTTCTGTGGAGAAAGGTCAGCCTGTAACGGACGAGGGACGCTACGTCACGATCTGGCGCCGGCAGAGTGATAGCTCGTGGAAGATCATCATGGACATGGGCGTTCCGAAGAATTAGCGCCGAGCGGAGTTTCGGTGAAATAGATTCGCCGAATTTGACCTAGATGCGCGCGAAAGATTCGCAGCCACGCTCAAACGAATCGTTTCGGCGATTGCTGGCCGACATGGTTCTCTGGCTGGTGCTCGTGCTCTTGTTTCTGGCGTTCCGAGTCACGCTGTTTTGGATTTTCCACGGCGAATTGTCTCACCTCCCAAATGGACGAGCGTTCATTCGCTGCCTCAACACGGGTCTGCGCTCCGATGCGACTGCGTCGATGTGGGCGTTGCTCCCGTCGCTAACCCTGACCCTCGTCGGTTTCTTTTACCCGCTAGGAATTTGGCACCGCCGCATCCGTGAGTTGACGATTGTCGCCGTCCTAACTCTTTGCGCGATCATCTTTGTCGCCGACGTCGGCTACTTCGCCGAATACGACAACCAGTTCGATCATTGGATCTTCGGCCTGGTCTACGACGACCGGAGCGCAATCGCAGAGACAGTCTGGAAAAGTCACCACGTCGTTTTGCTCATCGTTTCGATCATCGGGGCCGTCGCCATCGGCTCGTGGCTGCTCAATAAACTTTGTCGGAAAGCTGAATCGGCTCGAGCTCCCAACTTTCTCGGAAGCAAATCCGCGCGCGCGATCACGATCATTGTCGTTGCGATTTGGGCATTGGTTGGCTCAAAGGTTTGGCTTGGCCGAAACCTGGCCGGTTTGAAGAACGCGGAATCAACCGGCGACGTTTTTCTCAACAAGATCGGGCTCAATCCGTTCTTCGCCTTGCGTTACGCCGTTTGGCAGGAGCACACAATGCAGAAATCCGCCGGACTGCGAACAATCTTGCCAAATGGCGACATCCGGGAAGCCGCGGCTTCGATCTATCCGAAGGCGGCGCCGAATGCGGCCAATGTGGATGATTGTCTGAAACGAATCGCCCCCGGAAATTCAGGGCAACGACCGACGCACATTTTCATCGTTGTGATGGAAAGCTACGACGCCTGGGCAATGCAGCCTGAATACTCCGGGCTGCATCTTACCGATCACATGAAAAAACTCGGCGCCGAAGGCGTTCGCGCGCAAGGGTTCATCTCATCAGGCATTAGCACGATCGAGAGTCTCGGTGTGATCATCACCGGGCTGCCGTTCGCGCGGGCGTTTGTAAATTTTCAACCGGTCGTGCGTCACGGGTTGCCTACTGCATCCGCGCCGATCTTCAGACAGCTCGGATACAAGCCGCGATTTTTCTATGGCGGATACCTCAGCTGGCAGCGCATCGGCGAATTCTGTCGCGAACAAGGTTTCGAAGAAGTCTACGGCGGCGATCAAATGGTTCCGCCTGCTCGGCAAAAAGAGTGGGGCGTCGACGACGAACATCTTTTTCAATTCGTCCTCGAGCACACCGGCGCGGAACCGACGTTCAATCTGATTATGAGCACATCCTATCACCCGCCTTATAGTGTCGATCTTAATAAAGAAGGATTCGATTCAAGTCGCCTCAAATTGGATTCGTTAGGCGCGCAATTATCCGCGGAGCAAGTGCGCGTGCTCGGTCACCTTTGGTATTCCGACAAATGCGTAGGTAAATTTGTTTTCGAAGCCGAAAATAAATTCGAGCGCCCGATCTTCGCGATCACCGGCGATCACTACTCGCGCAAACAATACGTTTCGGCCCGACCAACCCATACCTTGTATGAGAGTCTCGCCGTGCCGCTGGTGATCCACGGACCGAAAGCGCTCGATAATGTGCCGCACCCCCCTGCGATCGCTGGCAGCCATCTCGACATTGTGCCAACGTTTATCGACTTGGCGGCTCCGCGAGGTTTTGAGTATCACGCGTTCGGTCGCGATTTGTTCGACGAATCACAAACGCAAACAGGCTACGGCTGCAACGCCGTAATCGGCCCGGATTTCATTCTCAAGATCAACGACCCGGATCACGTTGATGATTTGCGCGGCCAGGCAACGTCGCACCTCGATGGAACCGCCCTGGCTCTACGTTATCGCCAGTTGCACGCGCTCGGCTGGTGGCGCGCGATGAAAGGAAATCAGTGGCCGGCCAGGTAGAGGCGATTGACCTCAGCCATGCCGCTCTGCGGCAAACTATTAGCGGGCACATTATTGGCGCACTAGCAGGGTGCGTAATCGCCAATCTGTTTACGTCCTGCGTCTGTGGCGCTTCGGTGAAGCGCCGCTACCTGAAGCTTTCATCGCCACAAGGTCGTACGAATGATCGATCATTTTTCGAATCTCACTGTCTGGAATGCCCGATTCTATGTCGATCGTATTCCAATGTTTCTTGTTCATGTGGTAACCGGGCCGAACCTGTTCGTAGCGATCGCGTAATTCGAGCGCGAAATCGGGATCGCATTTTAGGTTCGCTCGAGCGGGAATATCATCCAGCGATGCCAGGGCAAATATTTTGCCGCTCACTTTGAAGACAAGAACGTCGGGACCGAACGGTGCGCTTTCGGTCGCGTTTGGTTTGCTCAAGCAGTATTCGCGAAACTTCGCGAGATCCATTAGGAGATTCGCGAGACAAGAATGGCGGCCAAATCTTTGATCGCGACGCGTTCCTGTTTCATGGAATCGCGCTCGCGCAGTGTGACCGTGTCTTTCAGCGCCACATCTTTCTCGCCCAGCGTTTCGAAATCGACCGTGACGCCAAACGGCGTGCCGACTTCATCCTGACGGCGATAGCGCCGTCCGATTGCGCCGGATTCATCGTAAAACACGAACATATGCGGCCGGAGGAGACGAACAATTTCCTTCGCTTTTGCCACGAGCGGCTCTTTGTTTTTCAACAACGGGAACACTGCACATTTGACTGGCGCGACGCGCGGATGAAAGCGCAACACCGTACGTGTCTCCATTTTTCCTTTTTCATCCGGTGCCTCGTCTTCCGAATACGCTTCACAAATCAAAGCTAGCACGGTTCGATCAACTCCCGCGCTCGGCTCGATCACGTGCGGGATAAACTTCTGTTTCGTTTCTTCGTCGAAATATTCCAGCGATTTGCCGCTGGCTTTCTGGTGTTGAGACAAGTCGTAATCTGTCCGATACGCCACGCCCTCGAGCTCCTGCCGGCCGAACGGGAAATCGTATTCGATGTCGTAAGTGCCTTTGGAATAAAACGCGCGCTCTTCGTCCGGCACAGTCAGGACGTGCAAATGATTTGTCGGAATTCCTATGTTCTCGTAAAACCTGAGCCGCTCTTCTTTCCAATACTCGAGGAGCTTCATTCCCTCCTCTGGCCGGCAAAAGTATTCTAGTTCCATTTGCTCAAACTCGCGTGATCGGAACGTGAAATTGCGCGGATTGATCTCGTTACGAAAAGCTTTCCCGATTTGGGCGATACCGAACGGCAACTTCTTCCGCGACACATCTAGGACATTTTTGAATTGAACAAAAATCGCCTGCGCGGTTTCAGGACGAAGATAGGTCACGCTCGATTCATCTTCGGTCGCGCCTACATAAGTTTTAAACATCAAATTGAACGAGCGCGGCTCGGTCAGAAGTGAACCATTCTCCGGATTGTATCGCGTCGTATTTTCCACCTTTTCAGTGCGCTCACCAGAGACTGTGGGATTAGCCAAGCCGCGCTGCTGATAATATTGAATCGCTATTTTACGGGCACTTTCGGGTGGCTTCCCTTTGGGCAAGAGAACTGAAAATGGCTCGTCTAGTCGAATTGGTCGCGCGATTTGCCCGAGACGTGTCTTAGCGAATTCTCGAACGTCTGCGTTCGGGTGCTTTGTCAGGTCATCAAGGCTTTTGCATTGTCTATAGTGCTCTTCGAGTTCGCGACGTTTCAGCTCATCAATGTCACCGAAAGTGTAATCAAACGTTTCGCGCAGTAATTTCTCGTCAACCGCACCCGCAAAATGAAGCACTGTGCCGCTTTGAGGTTCAATTTGGTCGGCGCGGAAGCGCCTCTGGGTCAGGAGGCAGTCGACCATCGGATCGCTGAACGTATCTTCGTGACCACTCGCTTTCCAAACTGCGCGGTTCATCAAGATCGAACCGTCCATGCCGACGACGTCGTCGCGCTCGTGGACCATGACGCGCCACCAGTAATTTTTGAGATTGCGTTTTAATTCAACGCCGAGTGGACCGTAGTCCCACAAACCATTCAACCCGCCGTAAATTTCGCTCGATTGAAAGATGAACCCACGCCGCTTGCACAAGCTGACAATCTTTTCCATGCGCTGCGAGTCGGTCGCGCTCATTAATTTGGCCACAGATTAACGCAGATTACACAGATTCAATGCGAGAAATTCTTCTGTAGCGGCGGCCGTGTCGGCCGCGTTTCCAGATGTGCAGGCGACACGCCTGCCTCTACAGCACATGCAAATCTGTGGCTAGATTACTTCTCAACTGTCACTTCGGTTTTCACCGAGTTGGCGATGAAACATTGGTCGTGCGCCAGGTGATGCATTTTGTCGAGCTCTTCGGCACTCGGCGTTTTGTCACCCGACCATTTCAGCTTCGGTTTCAGTGTCACTTTCGTGATCGCCAGCCGGCCTTCGGCATTCTTTTCCATGTGACCGACCGCGTCGTCGACATATTCGTCGAGGACGAACTTCTGCTTACACGCGATCGCGAGAAACGTGAGCATGTGGCAGGCGGAGAGAGACGCGACGAACGCTTCTTCGGGATCGACTTGTTTTGGATCGCCCAGATATGCGGGCGCGGCGGAAGCGGTCATTTCGTGGCCGCCATCAAATTTCCAAATGTGGTTGCGCGGATACTTTTGGTACTCGAACGGCGCGTCACCGCGCTTCCAAGTGAGGGTCATTTTGTGTTCGGACATGCCTTCTAGATAAAACACGTCGCTCAAATCGCAAGCCGCTTGACTGGTCACGGATCACTGGTCACTTTCCACTTCTCAAGGCGCGATTAGCTCAGTGGTAGAGCACTTGCTTCACACGCAAGGGGTCGCTGGTTCGATACCAGCATCGCGCACCACTTCCCAAAGCCGGAAGGTAGCGGCGCTTCACCGAAGCGCCATGGCGATTACGCACCCTGCTAGTGCGCCAATAATGTGCCCGCTAATAGTTTGCCGCAGGGCGGCATGGCTGAGGTCAATCGCCACTACCAGAGCTTGAGCTGTTCGCTAGGCCTTCGGAACGCCGCGATCGATAGCTTCGGTCGCTCGCCAAAACCCGCACGTCGACAAGCCACATCGAACATGTTTGCCATCTGCTCGGCGAAAATTCCTTCACCCGTTTGCCGTTTGCGCCAGCGCGAATCATACAACTTGCCTCCTCGACTCGCGCGCAATCGTTCAAGCACTTTGGCTTTTCGATCCGGAAAATGTTCGTCCAACCAATGTTCGAACAGCGGCCGCACCGCCCACGGCAATCTGAGCAACACATGGCCGGCGAACTGCGCGCCCGCATTCGCGCAGGCCGCGACGATTTTGGGAATTTCGTGATCGTTAATTCCCGGAATCACCGGCGCGACCATCACGCCAACTGGAATTCCGGCTGCGCGCAATTGTGCCACAGCATCTAAGCGCGCCCCCGGCGCCGAAGTCCGCGGCTCGAGAATCTGTTGCAGCTTTGGATCGAGCGTCGTCACCGATAAATTCACAACGGCGCAGCAATCGCGCGCCATTTCTGACAAAATATCGATGTCGCGCGTCACCAAGCGGTTCTTGGTCAAGATTCCGACCGGGTTGCGAAATTTCGCCAGCACTTCCAAACAGCCGCGCGTGATCCTGAGTTTTCGTTCGATCGGCTGGTAGCAATCAGTCACTCCGCTCATCATCAGGAATTGCGGTTTCCATTTGGGTGACGACAGCTCCCTTTCCAGCAATCGCGGCGCATCCGGTTTCACCATGATACGCGATTCGAAATCGAGCCCCGCGGAAAATCCGAGATACTCGTGGGTCGGCCGCGCGAAACAATAAATGCAGCCGTGCTCGCAACCGCGATAGGGATTAATACTGACTTCGAATCCAACGTCGGGACTTCGATTGCGCGCGACGATGGTTTTCGTCCGATCCTGAAGAAATTGCGTTTCGCGCCGCGGCTTTGTTTGCGCTTCAGGATCATCGTCGACAACATCGGTATCGGTCAGGTCCACATGCAGCTTTTCGAAACGATTGGCCGGCCTCCACGACGCGCCGCGGCCATGAATCGGCTCACGACTTTGCGGCGCCTCCTTAACGATCGGGACGAATTTCGGTCTCCCCATGTCTGAATGTTCATCTGAACATGTCTAATGTCGAGCTCCTTTTATTCTGCAGTATTGGTGCCGGTGTCGGCGGCGCGTGATGATTTCGCGGCCGGCTAATTCAATCAGAAATCTGCAATCTAAAATCCAAAATGAATCGGCGGAGGGGGTGAGATTCGAACTCACGAGACCTTGCGGTCTTCCGGTTTTCAAGACCGGCGCATTCAACCGCTCTGCCACCCCTCCCCCTGGAATACGGTCGCGTGAACTGTGCCACTGGTGCAGCCTTGAGCAACCAGGCGCGTCTTAACTCGTAATAAGGCTTTCCTCTTCGACTCTCCCGTTCGCGAAATGCCAAACGATAATCGCGGACAGAATTCCTAGCACGGCTGCGCAGACAACGTCCGACAAATAATGGGCGCCGAGGTATAACCGGGAAAAACCGATCAGTGTTGGAATTGGCAGGCAAGCCAAGCCAATCCGCCGCCTGGCCAAGAACAGCACTCCGAAAAATCCAACAGACGCGTCGACGTGCCCCGACGGGAAAGAATGATACTTAGAACCGGTTACTCGCGGACCGTTCCACCCGTGCTCAGCTTTCACCCACGGCCGCGCCCGGCCAGTCGTAACTTTGATCGCGCGACCGGTCAGACCCGCGATCGAAAACGCGATCAGCATCGCCAGAAAAATCCGCGCCCATTTTTTATTTCCGCGCCATCGAGCGAACCCGAGAAGCGCGAGGCCCACGAGGAAATGTTCTGGCCAATCGCCAAACCGGCTCACGTTGAGCATGAAATTCCGCATCCCAGGCGTTTGATGACCGGCCATGAACGCAACGACCGACGCGTCAAAGTAGAAGGCTGCCCCGATTGCAATCGCGGCGATCAGGATGCCGAGCGTCCAATAGAGAACGAAGCGTTGCTTCACAGATAACAATTCTTGCTCTTGCTCATGCTCTTGCTCCTAATCGACAAGAGCGAGCACAGGCATGGGCACGATAAACTCGACGACCGCAAAATACGCGATCTTATTTTTCGGCTGCATCGCTTTTCACATCATTGGAACATGGAGCTTTCCGCTGGTCGATCGCGACGAACCGCGATTCGCCGAGGCGTCGCGCGAAATGATGGAAACCGGCGATTACATCGTCCCGCATTTCAACAATCAGCTGCGACTCGACAAACCTCCCCTCGCCTATTGGGCGCAGATCGCGAGCTACAAAATCTTTGGCCAGAACGATTTCGCCGCGCGTTTTCCGTCAGCCGTCGCGGCCGCACTCGCGGCGATGTTGATCCTGGTCTGGGGTCGACAAATCGGCGGAGATCGCGTCGGCTGGTGGGCGGCGATTATTTTTACGCTTTCGCTGCAAACATTCATGCACGCGAAAGCCGCGGTGGCGGACATGTGGCTGGTTCTGTTCGTGACGCTCGCCCACCGGGCCGGCTATGAACTGCTGCAAGAAAAGACAACTTCCAACGCCGAACGTCGAACATCCGACGCCCAATGGGTTTGGTGGCTGACGTTCTACATTTCGCTGGCGCTCGGTTTTCTCGCCAAAGGACCGATCGCTTGGACGCCGCTTTTGACGATTGCCGCGTTCAAGTATTTCTCGCGTGACGTTGAGGTTGGATCGCGATTTAAATTCGTTCGCGGCATTTTGCTAACGCTAGCGATCGTCGCGCTCTGGGGAGTTCCGGCCATGATTCAAACGCACGGTGAATTCCTGCGAATCGGGATCGGACGACACGTCGTCGGCCGATCGTTTAGCGCGATGGAGAGTCACGGGTCGAACTCGCTAGGCGTTTATCTGCTGCTGCTGCCCTTTTATTTCGTAACGATCTTCGCCAGCTTTTTCCCGTGGTCGATCAGGCTGCCCGCACTTACGAAAAAACTCTGGCGAGGTAGCGACAAGAACCACCTCCGCACAAGCGGCTACGGCGGCCAGGTCGACATCTATCTAATCTGTGGCGCGGCGGTTATTTTTCTCATCTTTACTTTGATCAAAACGAAGCTGCCTCATTACACCCTGCCGGCGTTCCCGCTACTGTCGCTGTCGCTTGCGCGACATTGGTCGGAAAACAAAGCAGCGCTTTTCAAGCGCATCGCAACCGCGACGGCGTGTCTGTGGCTGGGCATCGCGCTGATTGTTCCCCTGCTCGTCGCTCAATCGTTTCCTGCTTACGCGCTTTTTCAAAAATCGCGCGACACTTTGCGGCCGGAAATGGAATTTGGCTCGGTCGATTTCCAGGAACCAAGCCTGGTCTGGTACTTTCGATCAAGCGTGCACGGTTGGATGACGCCGTTGAATCAACAGACCGCTGCGTCGTTCATGGAGCAAGTCGGACCGCGATTTGTAATTTTACCGACCGAATCAGTGACCGCCGCTTTCCCGAACCCGCCATCGACGTGGAAGACATTCTCCACCTCCGGTATCAATATCGCGAAAGGCAAACATGTGGATCTCTCACTCGTCTTAAAACCGGACTAATCATTCGCTAAATCGTTAAATCGTTGAATCGTTAAATCGCATCATGATTACGTTTCTCGACGGCAAACTCATCGCTGCGTTGCCCACACAGGCGACGGTGGATGTGAACGGTGTCGGTTATGAAGTCTCCATACCGCTGTCGAGTTACGACAAGTTGCCGCCGGTTGGTTCACCCATCCGCATCCTGACGCACCTTGCAGTTCGCGAAGACGCACACGTGCTTTACGGGTTCATGACCGCGCCGGAGCGCGATTTGTTTCGGCTGCTGGTGAACAACGTGAGCGGTGTCGGCCCCAAGCTCGCGCTCGCAGTGTTGAGCGGAATGAGCGTGACCAATTTCAAAGCTGCGGTCGTAAATTCCGACATCGGGGCGATTTCGAAAATCAGCGGCCTCGGAAAGAAAACAGCGGAGCGCATCATTCTTGAACTAAAGGACAAACTGGGCGTCGCCGCGGCGTGGGAAGCGGCGACAGCGGCGCACGCGCCAACTCCCGAACAGGAACAAGCCAATGAAGCGGTGTTGGCGTTGATTGCTCTAGGCTACAAACAAGTCGACGCGCACAAGGCCGTTCGTGATTTGCAAGGCCAGGCGAAATCGGCGGAAGAACTGGTGAAACTGGCCCTCAAGAAGATAGCCGCGGGGCGCTGACGCACAGGTTTGATGTTCGATGTTTGATGTTTGATGTTTATGCCGGAAGCGGGCTTACGTTGAAATCAAACCTCAAACCTCAAACCTCAAACATAGCTGTCGCCGATGAGAATGATCGCCTTCTGACTTTGCGCGCTTCTTTGCCGAAAGAGGGTCTTTTCGCGGAAAAGGATTGGCTACTTTCGCCCGATGCGTTCCCGATCGAGAAGAACTTTTTGGCGGATCTCGAGCAGCTCGGACATCGGTTGTTCGTTTTTCAGCGCGCGTGCAATCAACTTTACCAACTCAGCGTTAAAGGAAAACAGCCCGCTTGGGTCGCCCGTTATCTGGATGCCGGTAAACCGAAGGAGCTGATCGAATTTTCCCGACGCAAAGAAATCCGAGAAATTCTACCGCGGGTCATTCGACCCGATCTCATTCTCACCGACGACGGTTACATCATCGCGGAAATTGACTCCGTTCCGGGCGGAATCGGTTTGACCGGCTGGCTGAATCAAACCTACTCGAAGTTCGACAACGCAATCATTGGTGGCGCGGACGGGATGCTCGACGGATTCCAAAGCGCGCTCCCGAACGGCGGCGACGTCGTGATCTCGCAGGAAGCCGCGACTTATCGGCCGGAAATGGAATGGATCGCCGCAAAATTAAACCAACGCTCAACGCCCAACCCGCCTCCGCCGTTGACGGGCTCCGCCGTGGCGAGCGCCGAACGTCCAACGTCGAACTGGCGTGTAGTGGCTGCGGAAAACTACGAACCGCAGGACGGCTGCGCGGTCTATCGTTTCTTCGAACTGTTCGATCTACCGAACATTCCGAACATTGACAATTTGCTGCGCGCGAACGCCGAAGGCCGGGTCACGATCACGCCGCCGATCAAACCGTATCTCGAAGAGAAAATGTGGTTCGCGCTTTTCTGGTTGAAGCCGCTTCACGAATTCTGGCGACGCGAGCTCGGCGAAAAATATTTTCTGCAACTCCAGAAGATCATCCCCTACTCGTGGTTGTTAGATCCGACACCGCTGCCGCAACACGCGGTCATTCCGCGTCTGGAGATTCACGACTGGCGTGAGGCAGCGAAGTTCAGTCAAAAAGATCGCGACCTGCTTTTGAAAGTGAGCGGATTTTCGCCGCTCGGCTGGGGCAGCCGCGGAGTTTCACTGGGATCCGATCTCGCGCACGCCGAATGGGAAAAACGGATCGAAAACGCGCTGGCCACTTTCGATTCGTCGCCGACTATCATGCAACGGTTCCACAAAGGCCGGCTAGTCGAACATAGCTTCTGGGACCTGGATTCAAGCGAGTTGAAAACGATGAAAGGCCGGGTCCGGCTGTGTCCGTATTACTTTGTTGAGGAGGACAAGGTGAAACTGCGCGGAGCCCTGGCCACGATCGTTCCCGCCGACAAGAAATTTGTCCACGGGATGCGCGACGGAATTTTGGTGCCGTCGAAGGTTGCCAGTTCGTAGTGCTGGAGCCGCTCCATCAGTTCGGGCAAACGCACGACTGCTAACAAGCAGACCCAACTTTCGTCCGTCTACAGCCGCGAAAGACCTCGCGCGCGTCTCTGTTGGACAACATATGCAGCGACCTGCTGATGTGTTGCAACGGTGCCCTCATTGGTCCAATACGCGATTATTTTCATCCAGTAATCGTGCCAACTCGCGTTGCCCACCGGCGGATCCATGCCGCGCGCCTCAAGCCCGGCCTCGAGATCGACTTTGTTGCGAAAAATCACGGTTGGATCGGTGGATATGGAATGTAGATAACCGCCAGGGTTGTCCGTCGCGTATTCGACCGGCGCGTCGGCACAGCCGAACAAAACGCCTGCGATAATTACAAAGGTGATCCGTAGAGAAAATTTGCCCATGGTGTGACGATATGCGACCCGGCAAGCTTTCGTCGAGTTCGGTCTGTCGGTATTGTTAAAACAATCCGCCGAGGAACGGCCCGGCTTCATCCGAGATGGCGGCGATCTTGTTCGCAAACATTCAGCCTAACGAGAACACGCTGAGATACGGCCGCCGAGAGCGAGCGTCAAATGCGACGAAAGGGAAGTAGTCATCGAGAATGTGGACGCGGAGCGGGCGGTCGCGCATGGTTAGGCGTCATGGGCCAAGCGGCTTTCGATAAGTCATATCCTCGATGGGCAAGATAAACGTCTTTACTCCTGAAGCGACATTACACTTGCTGACTTTGCCAACGACGTCGAGCATCGCGCACCGGAGGGTGACAATGCGATCATCTTTCAGCGCCTCGGAAAGCTGCTGCGCGAGTGACGAATCTTCCGCGGCTACCTCGGCATAGATCGCGGAAAATCCGTTTTCGTATTGGTAGCAGGTGTCGCCGGTAACCACGCGAACTGCCAGTTCTGGAACGATGATGATGTTGCCTGTCATCGGTGCGGCTGTACGCCTAACGAGATAAAGCTCAGTTACCGCTGACGGAACCGAGGTTCACTAACATGAAGAACTGTCTCATAAAATCTAGATGTGGTCACGGACCGGTCAGTGGTTAGCTGCAGCGTCTGGTTAGATGCCTCAGTGTCCAACGTAAGAATTAATGTCGAAATACACAACGTGTGTTTTCCCGTCGGCGGTGGTGAAGCGCCAAATATCGAACAAGCCGCGCTTTGGATCGGGATAAATGTCCACTTTAGAAGAGATAGGAGGGCCAAAATGTTTCGCGATATAATTCTTCTCAGCGTCTACTCCCGAGGCTTCGCTCGGCGCATGCACAACGATGGCTTGACCAATGGAAGTACCATCGCCTCCCGTAAACGACACGGCGTCGGTCGACTCGGGCGGGGCAGCTGCACAGAAGAGGACGAAGACGGGGGCTATTACGAGTGTTCGTAACATAAGAGCGCTGACAGCATCTAACGAGAATTAGGCCAAATTATTTCGTCTCCAAAGGCGAATTTTATTGGCCTATCGCGGCGGCGGTTCGCGTGATGGCTGTCATTTCAATTCGTAGGTCGTAATCTCGAGATTGTGGCCGTCGGGGTCGCGGAAATAAATTGAATGGGAAATTTTGTGGTCCTGAAACTCAAATTTGATCCCGCGCTGTTTTAATTCTTCCTGAGCGGCGATGAAATTTTTTCCGTTCGCGCGCATCGCGAGATGCAGCATTCGAATGTCGCCGCGGGCGGGCTGGTCTGACTTCGCCGGGAACAGCGCAAGCGCGGTGGTGCCTTTGCCGATGAAAATGGGAACGCCGTCCCACATTCCGTCGTGCAATCGCTTGAATCCCAGGACGTCGATGTACCATTGCGCGGCTTTCTCCACATCGCGGACGGACATAGCGAGATGATCGATCCCTTCGAGTTCCATAAGAAACTAGACAGGATTTACAAGATTGAATTGGATTTAACGACAAAGAATCGAAGAAATCCTGTTAATCCTGTCTAGATCTTGATATCTCGATTGTAGTGAGTCCCCCCACTCGCCGCGCTTTTCTGCGGACCATCGGCGGCACTGGTTTGTATTGCGCAACGCCGCCCTTTGCCCGCTCGGCCGCCGTGCTTGGCGAAGACACTATCCAGATCTCCATCTTGCACACAACCGATGTCCACGGACACATCTTGCCGACGAGCGATTATGCGGGAAACGCTGATCTCGGCGGTTTCGCGCGCTGCGTGACGCAAATCCGGCGATGGCGCCGCAAAAATCCAAACTCGATCCTTATTGACGTCGGGGACGTTTATCAGGGCACCGACGTCAGTCTCCGGACCAATGGCGCATTAATGATCGATCTCTTCAATCATTTGAAGTTCGACGCCTGGATCGTCGGCAATCACGAATTCGATTGGGGCATCGAAACCTTTACGAACGCGCTGACAAAATCAGCGATGCCCGTTCTAGCAGCGAACATGTCGATCGAAGGAAAAGCTAGTGACGATGTTGAAGGTTCCACGAATCCGTTTTCAAAACTGCGCCCATACATCTTGAAGGAATTCGACGGGATCAAAATCGCAATCATCGGCGTGACCACACCCGGAATGCCGTTTTGGTTTCGACCTGAATTTATTCGAGGGTTCGGTTTCAAGCATTCAGTCGAACCTGTGCGTCGCGCAATCGTGGGTGCAAAAAGCGAAGGGGCCGACGCTGTCGTGCTGGCCGGTCACATGGGATTGAAATCGCGCGGCGGGGGCGATGATTTTGCGAACAACGTGGTTGCTTTAACATCCGAATTTCCGGACGTCGCGGCGTTCATCGCAGGACATACGCACCAGATAATTCCGAGTCGTCAAACAAACGGCGTCTTGCTCACTCAGGCAGATCACTTTGGAATTTACGTTGGTCGTGTCGATCTGACGTTCGACCGCGCCACGAAGAGATTGCTAAGCCGGGAAGCGCGATGCGAATTCATGAACAACCGAATTCGGCTCGACCACACAATTCTTTCACGCGCAAAACCGCATCTCCATGAATCTGCGATCGCGCTCGCAGAGCCGATCGGAATGTTAACGGACGCGCTTTATTCCCGCGGCCGTCCAGGCGAGCCGAGCGAGGTCGAGGAATTAATTGGCGCCGCGATCCTGGAGGAGCTGCGAGAACACCACGTGGCGATCGACGGCGCAATGCATGGCGTTTTCGAAGAGAAAGACTTCGAGGCCGGTCCAAAAACAATAAATGATATTTGGGAGCTGATTCCATTCGAGAATTACATCGTCACCGCCGCTCTGAGTCCGGAAGAGATCAAAGGAATGATGGAAGAAGTTTATGCCAGTCGCGAACCGCGGAACCTGCTGGGATTCGATATTCAAACGGAAGGAACCGGTTACGAACGGCGAATCACGGCCATGCGATTGGCTGACGGTCGCCTGCTCGAACGAGACAGGCGTTATACCATTGCATTCAACAGCTTCGATTCACGCAGCGCAGGTCATCGTTTCATGAAACTGCGAGCGCTCCTCGAGACACCAGCCGCGGATTGCACGTTTCATCCAACGCTTACGCGCGATGCGGTGATCGGTTACTTCCGGCGGCACGGCGTCGTGCACAAAATCGCCCGGCAGCGCCGGCCAGCGACGGCGTAGTTTTCATCACATTACGGTTGAAAATCTTCGCGATTGCGGTTGCGTATCTGTCCCATGCGCGTTTTCGGAATTTTAGCGGTCGTTCTATTGGCGATCGTCGATCTTGGATGGTCGCAGGTCGACGTTGGGTCATCGCAGACGGCGAAGTTGCCAACGTATCGGCCCATTCTGCTGGGCAGCGGACCGGATTCTTTGGTTAATCGCATCGACACCACGGATTTGATGAGGAAAGGGCAAAAAGATGCCGCGATCATGTTTGCTTGCTCTGTGAAGAAGGACGGCTCGGTCGTACAAGTTTCGACTTACCGGGGTACGCCGGATTCAAAAGCTCTCGAGCAGGAAGTGCTGAAAAAGTTGTCGGCGGCGGCGAATCCAAAATTCACTCCCGCGGTTTATAATCATCTGCCGGTCGACGCCATTTATTATGGCACGGTGACGTTCATGCTGGTCGATGGTAAGCCGCGGCTGCGGATTTTTTCTAATCAGGAACGCTCGGAGTTGGCGAAAGAAAGTGACTTCATTGGTCCGCAGCCGTTTTGGGGAGGCGAATCCGGGTTCAGCGGTTTTCACTACCCAGACAGTGATTCGGCGCCGGTTCAGGTGGATGGTTCAGCCGAACTCGAACTCAAAGTCGATGCGAACGGAAATCTGCAAGATCTCTCTTTGCTAAGCGAGCAGCCTCCTTTTCTCGGGTTTGGTGAGATGGCGTTCAGCGACTTGGCAAAAGCGAAATTCATCCCCGCGTTTCGCAACGGTAAACCGGTCGCATGCGACGTGAAGTTGCCGTTTTATTTTAACAGACCAGGTCTCTAGCCCCGGTTTTCGATCGATGCTCAGGGCGGCGCTGTTGTGAAAAGCCGAATCCCCAGGGCTTTTTTTCGTCGTGACCCTATTACCTGCGCCCGCGAGCTGATCGGCGCCGAACTAGTTTGGGGAAACTGCGCCGGTGAAATTGTGGAAACCGAAGCATACTTGGCCGAGAACGACGAGGCCTGTCACACTTTCTCGCGACCGACCGTCCGGGCGTTTGTCGAACGAAACAAGCCCGGCGCCGCCTACATTTATTTTAGCTACGGGGCGCATTGGATGTTGAATGTGCTGGTGAAAGGCGAGACCAACGGTTTCGTATTGTTCCGCGCCGTCCAGCCCACCCGCGGCGTCGGAGCAATGAAAAAGCGCCGCGGGACCGATGACGAACGCCAACTTTGCTCCGGACCGGGCAAGTTGACCGAGGCGTTCGCAATTACGCATCGCCATGATAAAATGGATCTGTGCGTCGATCCACGACATTGCTTCGTCAAAGTCAGTGCCGCCCGTGCCGACGTCGTCGCCGATGCGCGAATCGGGATCACGCGCTCGGCTCACCATCCCTGGCGATTCAGTTTGCGCGACAGCAAATTCGTTAGCCGCCGCGTGAAAACGGTGGAACGCGTTCGGAGAAGCCGATCCACCTTACGTTGACTGCGCGGCCAATTGATCGAAGTTCTTCGCTTCGATGAACCAGAACGTAAAACGCGTGTTGCTTGGCATGAGCGGCGGAGTCGACTCCAGCGTGACCGGCTATTTGTTGCGCGAACAAGGCTACGACGTCGTCGGTGTGACCATGAAAGTCTGGCCGCAGGACTGTATTTCGCGCGCGGAAGACAAGTGCTGCGGGCCGCAAGCCGTCGCTGATGCGCGCGCGGTCGCACATTCGTTAGGCATTCCGCACTACGTGGTCGACGAAGAGGACTTGTTCGAACGGACAGTGATCGATTATTTCACGAGCGAATATCAGGCCGGTCGCACGCCCAACCCTTGCGTGATGTGCAACGAAAAACTCAAATTCGGCAACCTTTGGGGTAAAGCCGAGACGCTGGGCTGCGATTACATCGCGACCGGTCATTATGCGATCATCGAACATCACGAAGATCGGGCGGTTTTGTGCAAAGGAGTCGATCCGCGCAAGGACCAATCATATTTCCTGTTTAGCTTGCGACAGCCACAGCTTCAGCGGGCACTGACCCCGCTCGGGCCGATGCAAAAGACCGAGATTCGGAAAATCGCCCACTCGTTAGGCCTGAAAGTGGCGGACAAAGTCGACAGCCAGGAGATTTGTTTCGTGCCCGGAAACGATTACAAAGCGTTCCTCCGCTCGCATCTTGGCGAAAAGGATTTTCATCGGGGCGAAATCTACGATGTGGCGGGCAACTTCGTCGGCGAACACGATGGCATCGAACTTTTCACGATCGGCCAGCGGAAGGGACTTCCGGGCGGATCGCTGCGACCGCGCTACGTTGTGGATCTCGATCCTGAAACAAATCGAGTGATCGTCGGCGACTCGGAAGATTTGGTTTGCGACGAATTTGAAATCGACCGCACAAACTGGATCACTCGCGAATTAGCGACCGAAGAAGCCAACCTGACGGTGAAGATTCGGTATAGCCATCCGGGGACGAGAGCGACCGTTACGCCGCTGGACAACCATCGCGCGCGCATCTGTCTGCACGAACCGCAGCGTGCGGTGACGCCCGGCCAGGCCGCGGTGATTTACGATTGCGATGTCGTTGTTGGCGGCGGCTGGATCTGTCGCACCGAGCCGGCGAGGCGATTTGAAGCTTTGGTTCCTGCCTGAGGCATGGCAGACAGAATTCTGCTGGCGCTCAGCACTTTTCCCGATCGCGAGACCGCGCAGCGCGTTTCAAATCAACTCGTGGCCGAACAATTTGCCGCGTGCGCGAATATTCTACCAGGAGTCGAGTCGGTCTATCGCTGGAAAGAAAAGATCGAGACCGGAAACGAAACGCTGGTCTTTTTCAAACTGAGTGAAGATCGGCAATCCGCGTTTCAGGAAAACCTCCGTTCGCTTCATCCCTACGAAGTGCCGGAAATCATTTTCATTCCGATCTCGAGCGGTCTCCCCGAATACCTGCGCTGGGTTACCGAAAATTGCGCCCATTAAACTTGAATGCTCTAAGCATTCAAGTTGAGTTATGCTATTGGGAATCTTGAATGCTTTAAGCATTCAGGTTGTCCTAACTTGCCTTGGAAAGTTGAATGCTTAAAGCATTCAAGTTAATGGGCAGCGCTGCGGCGCCGATTCCCGATGACGTAAATCGCGACCCCGATTGCATTGGCGATAATCGTCACGGCGGCAATCTTCGCTCCAAAGATCAACGGACTTGGCACATCGATGATCGGATAAACGGTGAAGAAAATCGCGCAGAGGGAAACAGCCGCGCCACAGATTGCAGCGAGGCGCAGCCAGATTGAACTTGATCGCACCCCGAAGGCGCCAACGAGCGGTATCGCAAACATCACAAAGTAAACGATGCCGTAAAAGACGTTGGCGGCGTTATCGATGAGTTGAAACGCTTCCTGGATTCCTGCGCCGATCTGGCTCGCGATGGCAATCACCAGAGTGAGTGTTCCGACAAAAATGATCGAGTTGATCGGCGTCTTATATCGCGGATGCAACCGCGAGAACCAGGTGGGCAGCAAATGGTCCCAGCCTGCAACCATCGGCAACCGTGAGCTGCCCGTAACATGAACGCTCGTCGAAGCGATCGTGCGCACGGTCATTAGGAGAATTCCCATGGACGCAATCGCGCCGGCAATTGGGAACGAATGCAGCCCGAGTCGCAACGTTTGCGGCACCGGACCAATGAGATCGATCGGATCGTTGCCAACGAACGCGAGCACCGAGCTCGTTCCCAAAATAAACATCAGGGCGATAACCGGGGATGCGATCAGGACCGACCGGCCGATATCGCGCGCGGGCGAACGCGTTTCGCCCGCGAGAATGGCGACGTACTCGAACCCGCTCAACGCGCCGATGCCGAGCTTGGTAAAGATGTTGAGGCAATAAAAGATCGACATCGTTGGCAGGGCGAGCGGCAGCGGTTGATAATTTTTTATTTCGCCACGGGCAAGACCGAGCAACGGCAGGCAAATCAACGCCGCATAAACCAGGAACATCGCGAAGGCGCCGACATTGTGAAGCCATTTGCCTAACGACAGACCGCGCACACAAGCCAAGCCCAGACCGACGACCAGCGCTGAGCTGATTAACGAAACGCACCACTTGTTGTTCGGCATCCAGGCGGCGCCGAGAGCGTATGAAATGTTTGTGGTCACGAACATTCCACCGAGCGCGATGACGGTGATGGACAGCAACCACAAATTCCAAGCGGTAATGAATCCCGCGAATTCGTTAAAGCCGAGCTTGGCCCATTGGTAAATGCCGCCTTCGAGCGGAATCCGATTGCTCAAGTAAATCACGATCGCGGCCTGCGGAATGTAGAAAAGCAAAATGGCGAGCAACCAAAAGAAAAGATGCGCGTGTCCGAGCTTCGCTGCCGCGCCGACCCAGCTGGAGCCGACGACAAAAAGAATTTGGGTCAGGACAAGGTCAAACAGGCCGAGCGGTTTCTTAAGCGACTCGCTACGAGTTTCGATTTTTTGCTCGGCGTGCTCGAGATCGGTGCTCACGACGAGGTAAGACTGACAAGCGCCGATCTAGCGTTCGGCTTCCGATTTCCGCGCCGGTGGCGGTACGTTGCGGAACTCGCGGTGACGAACCTTGCCGCCCGCATAGGCGATGTATCCTCCGGCGGCCAAGGTTGCAACGCCGAGCAAAATCACCCCGATCACAAGTGGTCCGGCGGACCGCGGCCACTTGCGAGGCGCAATCAAGGCGGCTGCGCTTAGAACTGCCAGCGCGTAAAAAAGCCAAATAAGATCCTCAGCTCGATCCTGATGTTCTTCCAGCCAGGCGTCCCCAACCTCGTTCTCCATCGAGAGCACACGGTCCTTGGCTTGTTCGCCGAATTCGTAAACCGGCCAGGCCGATGCAGCGCTGATCAAGACGATGGTAAGGGTGGCGATCTGCGCCGGGCGGCTGCGCAGAAAGAAGGCCACGATCAACCCGAGCAGTCCCATCGCCAGGCCATAGACTGGCACGGGATTTATCAAAACGTGGATATATTCCGGCTGACGAAGGTCGCGCAGGATGGCCTCAATCATTTCGCGACAAACGACTCAGCCTTTCGGCGGCGGAGCAAGCTTGTCTGCCTGTGACATCGCCGGGTCTTCCCAGTACGGCACAAATTTTTTCCAATCCGCGGTCGTAAAATGCCACCACTCCACCCGCAGGCCGTAAAAATTGTTATGCGCCATGGCAAGTTGTAGCAACGTCAAATGTTGCTTCACCTGCGGATCGCGTCCGGAGTATCCCATCATCGCCTGCGGCTTAAACTCATCGAACCTTGTCGGCATGGTTACGTCCTGACTCCAGTCGTCGACCAGCGTGGCATCGACCGAAACTCCAAAAGAATGCATCGAGCCGAAACCTTTTTCCGGATTGGCAACGTATTGGTCCTTCGCCGCGTACTTCCAGAGCAACTCCTGCGCTTCCTTCGGCCGATAGGCGTCCCAGATTTTCAGTCGATAACGAAATTGACGAAGATACTTTTGCGCGCCGGCAAGCTGTTGCGCGACGCTTGGCAAGATCAGAGCCTTCGTTCCGCGCGGATAGAGCGCGTGACCGGTAACGTTTTGCTCGGTGGCATAACGCAAATCGATGACGATCGTCGGGTCAACGCTCGCAATGTCGACAAGCTCGGGATTGGCGGCTGATCCGCTCGGCAGGATCGACATCATACCGGTGACAACGATTACAAGGAGCGCGTGTTTCAACATTGGGCGGGGATTATAACCGCAAACTGGCCGGACGCGCAATCGACCCGGGGAATGTTCGGCTCAATTGCCGCCGGCAACCGTTCCGCCGACGTCTGTTTTTGCGATCCGTTGCAACAGAAGCTGCACAGCGTATTCAGGCACATTGAAGTGAACTTCCAAATTGGCGCCTTGCCGTGAGACATCCGGCGGCTGGGTAAAGAGCATCAGATTTGAATCCTGCAAACGCAGCCACTTCTGTGGCTCGTTGTGCAATGTGCGAGCGAACTCCGATGCGTTCTCGGGTGATTTCATTTTCAAGAGCAGGCGGGCTTTGACCGGGTTTTGCAGGTTCAAGGCCAACCCGAGCAGTTGTGTGCTTTCGAGCAGCTCGGGTGCGAAGATCGGATGATACATTCGCGGCAGATCGGGCGGATTTCGCGAGATCAAACGAAGCGCGCTTTCGCGGTCCAACGCTTCGAAGCGATCGAATAACTGCCCGGTAATCTTCAGGTCCACGTCGATCCCGAGCCGGACCCTAACGAGCTGATCAACTTCGGTGGAAGTACCGATCGCAAGCGTTTCCGGGCCAACCCGGGCCAGAGCCAGGTCCGGCTTCTCCCAGACCGGCAGTCCGGTGATCGTTCGCCTTTGAAATTCCTTGTCGCTTTGCACTGCACGAATCACTTTCGAAAGGTCAGCGCGGGTTTCGATCAAGATGAATTCGCGGACGCTCGAGTTGTCCGAGATGGTGGTGGCCCGCGTGATCCGAAGAGCGTCGCGCGATAAATTCAAGACCGGCGTGCGAGCAGCGGGACCAATCAATCCGTTCCAAACCGCCTGATAAGCGTCGACTTGTTCTTTTTGCCAGCGTTTGAGAGCGTCAGCGTGGTCGAACTGATCGACATTGATCGAGAGAATACTTTCGGTTTGTTGTGGCAACCATTCTCGTTTGCGCGGTGACTTCGCGACTAACGGCAAAATGATCGCCAGAAGCGCAATCACGGAGACAAGGCTGAAATAAAACTGCCGCAGCTCCTGTTTATCGATCTGACTCGACAGAAGCGCGAGGTCGGCGGTGTGTTTCTCATATTGATCCACCGCACCGTGATGCTTGCGAACCTGGTCGAGTAGATGCGGCGCATTCGGTGGCGCAATCCCCTGCACCGCGAGATGACGGCCAATGTTCAGGTAGGCCGGATTTTTTTTCTCCTCGACGACCTGATGACGCTGCTTCGCTTCGCGAACTGCGTCCTGTTGCGTCTTGATGTTGTCGGCAAATCCTTTGTCGCGCGCTTCATATTCGCCGCGGACCTTCGCAATATTTTTGTCGATCGCAGACAGTTCTTCGTCCGCGGACGCGAGTTTCTCCTTTGCCAGCCGCGAAGCATCGGCGCTGCCGAGCCGCGCTCGAACAAGCTCAGCGCATTCGTCCGGCAAACGCGCCCGCCGTGCACCAATTCCGGCCGTTTGCGCTTCCACATCGGCCGGGGGCGGGTTGGCCGCCTGAAGGTCCGATAATTTTTTCAACAGCTCCTGATCCGCAGCCTCGTTTTCCTGAATGCGGCGCTCGACCGCGTTCACTTCGCGCTCGCAAAGTTCAGCGGCGTTCTTTGCGTCGTTGCGTCGCTGCAGGATCGGCTTTTTCTCCGCTTCCAGCTTCGACATCGCTTCGCCCTGCTCTTTGGCGTTGTCCTGCCGCTGGGCTTCGATGCTCTTGATCCCCTCCTCTATCTGCGCAATTCGCAGCGCGACTTCCTTTTGTTCCTGTTCGAGTTTCTTGAGGGCAACGATCTCGTTGCGCAGCTCCGGAAAATTGGCGGCTTGCGATGTGCCCTCGCGCCCAAGCGCGATCTGGCTTTTTTGCAGCAATCGTTTCTCGTGCCGAAGCACCATCCGCGTCCGTTGCCGGCGGACTTTCAATCCAATCTCGCGCAGACCTGTGCGAATGAAGCTCACGGTTTATTCTTCAGACTCGGCCAGCTTCGTCAACACACTGAAATCTTCCAACGTAGTGGTGTCGCCGGTGACCTTGGCGCCGCTCGCGATTTCTTTCAGGAGCCGTCGCATGATTTTTCCGCTGCGAGTTTTTGGCAGCGCTTCGGCAAAACGAACTTCGTCCGGCTTGGCGATTGCGCCGATGTGGATCCCGACATGCTCCCGCAATTCGCTCTTCAGATCGTTGGAAGCTGCCACTCCAGCCTTCAGGGTCACGAACGCGACTACGCCTTGCCCCTTCAGTTCGTCCGGTCGCCCAACCACGGCAGCTTCCGCCACTCGCGCATGACTGACCAGCGCACTCTCGATCTCGGAGGTGCCGAGCCGGTGCCCTGCAACGTTGAGCACGTCATCGATACGACCAACGATCCAAAAATAATCGTCCTCGTCGCATCGCGCACCGTCACCAGTCAAATAGTTGCCCGGATATTCGCTCCAATACTGTTTCTTGTAGCGTTCTCTATCGCCGTAGATTGTGCGCAACATAGACGGCCACGGCCTGCGAATAATTAATTTTCCACCAACGTTCGGGCCGACTTCTTCACCATCTGAATCGACGACCGCCGCGTCGACGCCGAAAAATGGAAGCGTCGCACTACCTGGTTTGGTGGCAATTGCGCCGGGCAACGGCGTGATCATGATCGCGCCGGTTTCCGTTTGCCACCATGTGTCCACGACCGGACAACGTCCGCCGCCAATCGTTTTGTGGTACCACATCCACGCTTCGGGATTGATCGGTTCACCGACAGTGCCCAGCAATCGCAACGACGACAGGTCGTGTTTCTTTACCCATTGATCGCCCCAGCGAATGAACGCGCGGATCGCCGTCGGCGCTGTGTAAAGAATGTTGATTTTGTTTTGTTCGATGATCCGCCAGAAGCGATCCGGCTCCGGCCAATTCGGCGCGCCTTCGTACATGAATGTGGTCGCGCCGTTGGCAAGCGGTCCATAAACCACGTAACTGTGCCCGGTCACCCAGCCGACGTCGGCTGTGCACCAGTAAATGTCTTCGTCGCGTAGATCGAAGACGTACTTCGTGGTCGAATAGATGCCGACCAAATAACCGCCAGTCGTGTGCAAGATTCCCTTCGGTTTCCCGGTCGAGCCGCTGGTGTAAAGAATGTAAAGCGGATGTTCGCTATCGACCGGCGTGGGCGGACAATTGTCATCCACGTATTCCAGTTCGCGATGCCACCAGACGTCCCGGCCTTCTTCCATGTGGATTTCGTTGTGCGCGCGCTGGAAAACAATCACGCGCCTCACTGATCCCGCAGCCGCGGGACCGCGCAGCGCGTCATCGACATTTTTCTTCAACGGAACAATTCCGCCGCGGCGATAACTGCCATCCGTCGTGATCAGCGCAATTGCGCCGCTATCCGCAATTCGATCCCGAATGCTGTCGGCGCTGAAACCGCCGAAGACCACCGAGTGCACGGCGCCGATGCGCGCACACGCCAGCATGGCGATCGCGACTTCGGGCGTCGTCGGCATATAAATAATGACGCGATCGCCTTTACCGATTTTGTTTCGCTTCAACACGTTCGCGAACCGGCAGACCTCGAGATGGAGTTGCTGATAGGTGAGCGTTCGGCGTTCGCCGGGCTCGCCTTCCCACAAGATGGCCGCCTTGTTCCGCCGATGAGTGGTTAGATGTCGATCCAGGCAGTTTTCGGAGAGGTTCAGTTTCCCGCCGATGAACCATTTTGCGAACGGGGCTTTCCATTCGACCACCTTGCGCCAGCGCTTTCGCCAGACCAGTTCGTTAGCCTCGCGCGTCCAGAACTTGTCAGGGCGCTTGATCGACTCGCGATACATCCGCTGATATTGCGCGAAATTCTTGATCCGCGCTTTCTGGGCGAATTCACTAGGCGGCTTGAAACGCCGTTTCTCCTTCAAATGCGATTCGATATTCCGATCGTCGATCTTCATTCCAGGTTCGGGAAAAGGACGCTAACCATCCATTGGTGCCTGCTCAACTCAAAGTTGTCACTACGAAGATCGCGAAGAGCACGAAGCTAAAACCGAGTTGAATTCGTTCATGAGCTTCGTGTCCTCCGTGGTGGTTTTTATTTGTTTTGCTGCCCGGGCGACTCAAAACTGAAGATATGACAAATCACATTTACAAAAAGATTGAATTGGTCGGTTCTTCACCAAAGGGAATCGAAGAGGCCGTAAAAAACGCGCTCTCCCGAGCGAAGAAAACGGTGCGCAATATGCGGTGGTTCGAAATTACCGAGACCCGCGGTTACCTGGAGGAAGGAAAAATCGCGCACTGGCAGGTGACGCTTAAAGTCGGCTTCACCCTGGAGGGGTAGCGGCGATTGACGTGCCAGTCCGGCTCGGACTCGCCATGGCGGTTCGGTGAACCGCCCCTACCTGGTTTCCTCTTCCTGAGTCGCTTCGTATAATTTCGCTGCGCCGTAAATCAGGATCGCCGGCTTCAACGCGAAAAGCAGCAGCCGCACAATACCGCTCACAATTCTCCCGATGCCCAGGCGATTTAAAACAAATCCCGCAAGCAAGGCGTAGGCAAGCGATTGCACCGGATTCTCGCGAACGTAGGCTTCCGTTTCGGTCAAGAGCTCGTCGAAATGCTCGCGTGTGTAGCGCAGGCCGCGTTCGGCCAGGTCCTCATGTCGTCCATTCATGATCAATAACGATTGTCCGCCTCGTGGTCCCGGTCAATGCAAAGTCAACCAAATCGACCGCGCAGCGGAGGCGGGTGGAAAATCGGCCGCTGGCGGTTGCCGATGGAAAGCGCCCGAGCTTCGCGACAGTTTCAGAGAATAGCGCGCCATTCTTTCCAGCCCCTGCTCGGTCAGCGTTTCGCAATTCGTCGAAAGCAGGATCCTCGCGCCGCGTTCAGCTACTTCCAGTGCGGCCGCGATGAGTTCTTCAAAATCTTTCTCGACGTGAAAAGCTGCACCACCCTTGGTCCGCGAAAAGGTCGGCGGATCTAGAATGATCATATCGAACTTTTGATTGCGCCGCGACAGACGTCGCAAGACCGGCCGGACGTCGTCGGCAATAAATTGATGCCCGTCCGTCGACAATTCATTGAGCGCAAAATTCTGACGTCCGCGCTCGAGGGATTTCTTGGAAAGATCGACGTTCACGGTCTGCGCGCCAACCGAAGCAGCCGCCACTGAGAACGAGCAGGTGTAGGCGAAACAATTTAGCACCCGTTTCGGTTTCACGTGGCGAACGAATTGTCGGTTTTCACGCTGATCGACAAAAAGGCCAACCGAATAACCCGCGCTGAAATCAACGCCGAAGTTGAGATGATGCTCCGTGGCCACTGTTTGCAAACTTTCATCTTCGTTTCCGAAAAGTAACTTTGGCATCTCGCGCTCTTCGTTTTTCCGCGGCAAAAAACGGCCAAACACGCGATCAGGATCAAAACTCGCCGACGCAGACCACCCGTGGAGCTCAGATACAAGACGGTCACGTGCTGCATTCGATCTGAAAGAAATCAGAACGTCGGCGCCAAATCGTTCCGCCCAACCATCGTCGATCGTGCAAAGCCGGTGCGCGTTGGTTCCCTCGGCTTCGAAGGCCCGAAGCAAATCAGGGTCGATCCATTGGTTCTTGTTCATTCGGTCGTTTTATCGAATAGGTAGCGGCGGTTGATTCGCTCATTCCCATTCGCTTCACCCTCGCGGGCTCTCGCGTCTATGTCACTCGGCTCCCGCCGGCACCATTCACTCAACCGCCATGGCGATTGGGGTCAATCGCCTCTACCCTTGCACCGATGAGGCAAACCGTCACGATTCGCGTTCCGGCGAGCACTTCGAATCTCGGTCCCGGATTCGATTGCCTCGGTCTGGCGCTCCGTCTTTACAACTCGATCACAACTCGTCCCGTGAAAGATGGACAGCGCCAGGAAAAAATCGTCACACAGGCCGCGGACTTATTTTTCGATCGCTCGAAACGATCGCGATTCAACTTTGCTTGTTCAGCAAATGAAAACGTTCCGCGTGGTCGCGGCTTGGGCAGCAGCGCCACGATTCGGCTCGGCGTCTTACATGGATTGAACGAGCTCAGTCGTCGGCCACTCGATCGGTTGTCGATCTTCGGGCTGTGCGCAGAGCTCGAAGGCCATCCGGACAACGCGGCGCCGGCCTCGCTCGGCGGATTCACGGTCGCTCGCGGCGAAAATATTCAACGCTTCGAAGTCGCTCCTCGCCTGAAGTTTGTTCTGTTGATCCCCGACTTTGAAATCCGAACCGCGGCAGCGCGAAAAATTCTGCCGGCAAAAATTTTACGCCTGGGTGCCGTTGAAAGCGCAGGCAACGCCTGCGCGATCGTGGCTGCATTCGCTTCGCGCAACTATGAGAAGCTGCGAGGTGTTTTTGCCGATCAACTTCATCAGCCGTTTCGCACAAAGCTCATTCCGTTTTTACCCCGGGTCATTGCCGCCGCTGAAAAAGCCGGCGCCCTGGGCGCGTTCGTAAGCGGCAGCGGATCGACGATCTGCGCGGTGACGCTGCGCAATCCGAAGAAAATAGGCGCGGCAATGAAACGGGCTGCACCAGGTCAGTCGAAAATTGTGATCACCACCGCCGATAATGACGGCCTGCAGGCTCGTCACTCGTCACTAACGCCAGTCCGGCTCGGACTCACTCGTCACTGACCATATGGGACGTAGACTTGAAAATTTAGAACAGTTCGGCATCGACGTGGTCCTAGGCCGACGCCGCGGATTTCGGGCCGGAGTCCTTCGTGGAATGCTCTACGCACTCTCATTTGTCTACGAACGGATCGTCCAACTCCGGCTCTACTTGTATCGGAAGCGAATTTTTCGTGAGCGCACCCTTGGTTGTCTCGTCATCAGCATTGGGAACCTGACCGTCGGCGGCACCGGCAAAACTCCGGTGGTGGAGAAATTCGCGCGCTCGTTGCAAGTCGGCGGACGTCGCGTCGCCATCCTGAGTCGCGGTTACAAAAGTCAGCCGAAGCCGACCAAGCGAACCTGGCTCGAACGACTTGTGAACACCGCAATTGATCCGCCGCGCGTCGTTTCCGATGGAAAAACGTTGCTGCTCGATTCGCTCACCGCCGGCGATGAGCCTTACATGCTCGCGCACAATTTGAAGGACGTGATCGTTTTGGTCGACAAGGACCGCGTCAAAAGCGGGTGCTATGCGATCGACAACTGGAAAGTGGACACGCTTGTGCTCGATGACGGGTTGCAATACCTGCATCTCAAACACCGGCTCGACATTGTCCTGGTTGATCGACAAGCGCCGTTCGGGAACGAATTCTTACTTCCGCGCGGGACGTTGCGCGAACCACCGCGCAACTTGCGACGCGCGAGTTATATTTTCATCACCAAGAACACCGGCGAGCCGAACGACAAGTTGATCGAGCGGATTCGCCGTTACAATCGCACCGCCGAGATCATCGAGTGCGCGCATCGGCCACTGTATCTGCAAAATATTTACACTGGCGAACGGCTTATGCTCGATCGCCTGCGGGGCGCGTTCATTGGTTCGATCTGTGCGATTGCGGTGCCGGAAAGTTTTGAAGGCGCGCTCAAGAAACTCGGCGCGAATGTTAACCTCGCGCTGCGTTACATCGATCATCATTATTTTACTGACCACGAGATTCGGACTTTCATGAACCGCTGCATCCGACGCGATTTGTCGATGATAATCACGACCGAGAAAGATGCCGTGCGCATGCCACGTTTGCCGGAGGCGGAGTTGAAAGTCCCGATTTATTTCATGCGGGTTGAAATCGAGATCCTGAGCGGTCACGAAAGCTGGGAACATTGCGTTGCGCGCATCTGCAAACCCCAGCCGATGCTCTCGCCGGAACGGTTCTTCGCGTAAAGGTAGGGGCGGTTCACCGAACCGCCCGCGGGCGATTGAGGTCAATCGCCCCTACCTGTATCGTTCGTAACAAATGTCCAATAAAACCGACCTCGTTGTTAAAGGAAAGAAGCTATCGGTTTCGAACCTGGATAAGGTTCTTTATCCGAAAGTCGGATTCACCAAAGGCCAGGTGATCGATTACTTCATCCGGATTGCGCCGGTGCTTTTGCCGCATCTCAAAGATCGGCCGCTGACGATGAAGCGTTACCCGAACGGCGTGGACAAAGAATTCTTTTACGAGAAAAATTGTCCAACGCACCGGCCAAAGTGGGTCCAGACAGCCAAGGTTTGGAGCGAAGGCAACAACCGGTTCATGAATTATTGTGTCGCCCAGGATTTGCCGACGCTGGTCTGGGCGGCGAACCTCGCCGATCTCGAGCTGCACACGTCGCTCGCGAAAAAGAACGACGTCGCGCGGCCAACAATGATGGTGTTCGATCTCGATCCCGGCGCACCGGCCGACATCGTTCAATGCTGCCAGGTCGGGCTTTGGCTGCGCGATTTACTCGGCGCAATGAAACTCAAATCGTTCGCCAAAACGAGCGGCTCGAAAGGTTTGCAGGTTTATGTGCCGCTCAACACGTCGGTGACGTTCGATCAAACCAAGGATTTATCGCGGGCGCTCGCGCAACTGTTGGAGCGCGATCATGGAAGTCTTGTGACCTCCAACATGTCGAAATCGGTGCGAAAAGGAAAAGTGTTCGTCGATTGGAGCCAGAACGACGAACACAAAACGACGATCTGTGTTTACAGCTTGCGCGCAAAAGAAGAACCGACCGTTTCAACGCCGGTCACGTGGGACGAAGTTAAAAACTGTTTGAAAAAGAAAAAAACTGATCTGCTAAAGTTTCGTTGCGAGAAAACTCTCGAGCGCGTTAAAAAATTTGGCGACCTCTTCGCACCGGTTGAAAAGCTCAAACAAAAGCTGCCCAAGAAATGGAAGCTGCGAGAATAGCCCACCGCTTCAGCGGTGGGTCCTCGAAACTAATTCCGTCGAGTCCCATTTTGGGACGACAGAGTTTCTTTCGTCCCTCCGGGACTCTATTATTTTGGAAATAAATTATCCCAGCGCTGAAGCGCTGGGCTATTGTCTTACCCGGTGATAGCGTCGACACCATGGGCGACCTCTTCGCGCCGGTCGAAAAGCTCAAACAAAAGCTGCCGAAGATGATTCCGAAACATTTCGCCCCGATCCTTCTTGCGGTGCTGTTCTTAACTTGCACTTCTCAATTAGTCGGTGACGACTTTCCGCTTAAGCGGACGGCATCGTTTACCTGGGTTGTCGATTACGAGGGTTCGTGGTCTCCGGACGGGAAAAAGATTGTTCTTATTTCCAGCCGTCACGGCGGAATGAAGGTGCACATAATGGACGCGAATAGTCCCAATCACGGCAGCGATATGCGCCAGCTTACGACCGGCGACACCGAAGACGATTCGCCGGCATGGTCGCCTGATGGAAAGAAAATTACATTCGTATCGATTCGAGAAGGCGTTTCGCAGATTTTTGTAATGAACGCCGACGGCAGCAATCAGCGCCAGCTTACGAAAGGCAACGCGGAGAACATTCACCCTATGTGGTCGCCCGATAGTGCGCGCATCTTGTTTAACACGACCTATTTTGTCGGAGCGACCGCCGCTGATGGCACAAATGTGCCCAGCGATAATCAGGTCATCGGCGAACAAATCGACAAGAAAATGGACCTGGCGACGATTCGACCGGATGGCACGGATCTAAAACGAATTACGACCGGCGGTGGATATACCTACGCGTCGTTCTCGCCCGATGGTATGTCGATCTTGCATCGACGCATTCAAGGTCCGCTCTCGCAGACTTTTGTCATGAACGCCGACGCGTCAAACGATCACAATATTTCCGGCGAAGGAAATATCGATGGCTGGCCAGCGTGGTCGTCCGATGGCAAACGGGTTGTGTTTTCGCGCCGGATTAATGAACGATTTCAACTTTTCGTGATGAATCGCGACGGTAGCGACGTCCGACAATTGACGGACGCTTCAGGCGAATTTGTAAACCCGCGCTGGTCGCCCGATGGAACCAAGATTCTTTGCAGCCGCCGACTCGGCGACATGACCCTCGTTATCTTTCCCGCGCCAAAATGAACGTTATTCCGTCAAAGTCCTCGTCCGCGTTGCAAAGAAAGGCGACCTCTTCGCGTCCGTCGAAAAACTGAAACAAAAACAGCCAAGAAACGGTAGCTGTGACAGCGTTGGAAATAGCCCAGCGTTTCAACGCTGGGTCATTCATGGCGCCTATTCGCCAGTCCCATTGGGGACGAAAGAAATGTCCTGTCGTCCCGTGCGGGACTTGTTCCCATACATGATTTGGATTCCCAGCGCTAAAGCGCTGGGCTATTGCCAGAAAATCGATGCCGGGAAGCTGTGATTTCTTCTTCGCTCGTCCGGTGACGTTCTCGCTATTTCGTCGAACGCCAACGATACAATATCATCGTGACTCAGACGCAACTATAGTTGTGGTTGCAACCGCGAACAGCACCGCTGCCTATATAGCAGCAGGTAGGAAACAAAAGTATGGTGCAGCTAACTTGGTGATGACGCTCGATCGCAAAGGCAGTTCGTTTGGCAATTTCTTTCAAAGTCTCTTTACCCAGATGAGAAACGGTGCTTCAATGCCGACCGCGTGGGCCAAGCTGGCGCCACAGGGGCCCAGCGCTCAGCATGCTCATTGTCCAGACACAATCTTTGCATGTGAGTTAGGCCAGCTCGCTTTCAAATGAAACGCGCATCGAAACTGAGCCATATGCGCAAAGTGAATTTGAAAGATGTTGAGTGGCAGGAGCGGCGGTCGCCGAAGGGAAAGTTCGGGCGACGGACGAAAAATATTTCGGTCGCGCTCGGGCGCGATCCGGAGTCGCTCGATTTGGCGAAGCGATGGCCGTTCGATCTCGCGCTGGTCTCAATTCCCAAAGGCAAAGCGCTTTGCCCGTACCATTCGCACTCGAGCGAATCAGAGCTTTATCTCGTAGTGTCGGGTCGCGGAAAAATTCGCGACAAGGATGGATGGACGGAAGTTGGAGCCGGCGACGCGTTTTTCTTCGGGCCCGGCGAAGCGCACCAGCTCAGCAACGCCGGCGACGAAGATTTTGTTTATTACGTGATCGCGGATAATCCGCGCGGCGATTCCTGTTTTTATCCGGACGGCGGCAAGTTCGCGGTTTCGAAGGAAAACGGCGAGGAAGTGATCGTGAAAGCAACGGAGGCCGATTATTTCGATGGCGAAGAATAACGGCTGGTAGCGGCGATTGACCTCAATCGGTCCCGAGCCGGACTGGCCTTATGGCGGTTCGGTGAACCGCCGCTACCTGAATATGAAGAAGGTCAACATTAACGAAATTAAGGAAGAGCCGTGGCAATCGCCAAAAGGCAAATACGCGGTTTCGTTCAAGGGAATTTCGGAAGCGCTGAATCGCGGTCGTACGCGGGAATCGGGCCACCGCGTCGCGGGCGATGCTGAGGGACGGCATCCATTCGATCTGGAATTGAACCGAATGCCCCCGGGCAAACCGAACTTCCCTTTTCACGCGCACTCGGCTCAGTGGGAGATGTATTTGATCGTGAGCGGCAAAGCATCAGTGCGCCACAAAGACGGCACAACCGAGGTCGGCGAAGGCGATACGTTCATTTTCGGGCCTAACGAGCCGCATCAAATTACCAACTCTGGAGATGTTGATCTTATCTATTATGTGATCGCAGATAATCCGATCGGCGAGTCGGCCTACTATCCTGACAGCAACAAATGGAAGGCGAACAGGACATCTGCCGCTGATCGCGTTGTGATTAAAGGGCCGGAGACCGATTACTTCGACGGCGAAGAGTGATTCTGGGGAGCGCACGCGCCTGGCGTGCTGGCGATTGCGCCCTCGCAATCGCGAACTTCATTGAAGTAGTTTTCGCTTAAGAAATTCTGTTCGGCGAGGCGCCGAACAGTGCACGCGAGGGCGCGTGCGCTCCCCAGACAGTTCGTGCTAAGATCGACATCATGGCCGTAAACAAACCTGAAGATTTTCCGTACAAGACTTACCTGAATATTCTGCACGGGCCGCTGGAGTTGATTGACGTTCAGAAGCTGGTCGATGCGTGCCAGGACAAGTGGTACAATCAAACGCTTTGCAAAGTGAATGACTCGGTGGTGCGGGTCGGCGTTTTGGAAGGCGAATATCATTGGCATGAACACAACGACATCGACGAATTCTTTTTTGTGCTCGATGGAAATTTTCTGATCGACCTCGAAGACAAAACGGTCGAGCTCAAGCCGCGTCAGGGCTTTGTCGTCCCAAAGGGTGTTCGACATCGAACGCGCGCGCCGAAGCGTTGCGTCATTCTAATGATCGAGCGCGCGGATATCGTCCCGACGGGCGACTAAAAAAATGCAGGCGACACGCCTGCCGCTACAGCTAAGATCGAAATCTTGAAAATTGTTTCCGGAGGCCAGACTGGAGTCGATCGCGCAGTGTTGGATGTTGCGCTGAAACACCGAATTCCCTGCGGCGGCTGGTGCCCGGACGGCCGACAGGATGAAGACGGAAAAATTCCCGATCGCTATCCGATGACGGCTTTAAAAAAGGGCGGGCCGAACGAGCGGACCGCCCGAAACGTTCGCGATTCAGACGGAACGATCGTGATTTACTTTCACGAGTTGAGCGGCGGGACTGCCTACACCGTGGGTTGCTGCATTGAACAACGACAGCCACACCGATTGATCGACGCGGCGAAATATTCGCCCGAAGATGCTGTGCCGTTGATGGCCGCTTTCATGCGCGATCACGACATCGACATTCTGAACATAGCCGGTCCGCGCCAAAGCGAGTGGACCGGAGGTTACGATTACACGTTTCGCGCGGTCGATGTCTTGTTGACCAGAATAAAATTCAGCGCGCGCCGGCGATGACTGGAGTTGCAGCAGACTGAGATTAAGAGGAAGCGGAAGAGTTCGTCACTCGTAGCGCAGCGCTTTCACCGGATCGAGGCGGGCGGCGAAGTAGGCGGGGATCAAAGCGGCGACCGAACAAATCAAGAACGCGCTAATGCAAATCACGGTAACGTCGTGAGGAACAACTTGCGCCGGGATTTCGGAAAACTGGTAGACTTCGCGGGGAAAAATTTCGATGTGCAGGGTGTTTGCGAGCCAATGACTGAATTCGTTTCGATAACGAATCAGCGTCATGCCAAGACCGAGGCCACCCAGTGTTCCAAACAGTCCCACCACGGTCCCCTGCCCCAGAAAAACCCAGATGATTTGCGTGATGTTTGCGCCGAGCGCTTTCACGATCCCGATCTCGCGCCGTTTCTGAACCGTAACCGTGATCAACGTGCTCATGATTCCGAACGCCGCGACGACGACGATGATCAAGAGCAAAAAGAACATGACATTCCGTTCGAGCCGGACGGCATCAAAGAATTGATGGTTCAGGTCGATCCAGGTTTGAGCATAGGCGGGAGGCTCGATAAAGCGCTGGATTGCCTCTTTCGCCTGCTCGGCTCCGTACGGATCGGTTACCCGAATCGTGATGCCGTGTAACGCGTCGTCCAGATTGTAAAGCTCCTGACCGATATAAAGCGGCACCAGAAGGTACTTGGAGTCATATTCATAACGGCCGGTCTCAAAAATTCCGACAACGGTCAGTTCCTTTGGCAATACGACATCGCGCAATTCGCCGATCGCCGCTTTTTCGTCAGCGCCTTTGACGTTTTCAAGTTTCTTAATCCCATCCAGAATCTGTCCCAGATTACCCGGGGAGTAGACCGTGAGTTTGTCGCCAACACGAATTTTGAGAATTCGGGCAAGATCGATTCCGAGCACGGCTGAATCACCGTCGAAGTTGAGCTCACCTTCCTTAATGAACTTCCGGATCGGGATCACTTTGTCCTCCTGGGCCGGATCGATACCGCGGACAATCGGTGCGAATCGTTGACTTTGGAATTCGACGATTACGGGTCCTTGCACGTAGGGCGCGGTCGCGACCACGCCGGGGACATTGTCGATCTGCGCCTTCAGCGAGCGCCAATCCCGGATAACGTCTTCGCTCGTGACGACAATGTGGGCATCGAAATCCATTATCTTTTGGCGCAACTCACGATCGAATCCGGTCATCACTGAGATCACAACAATGAGCGCTGTGACGCCCAGTGTGACACCGAGAATGGAAATCAGGGTGATGATGGAAAGGAAGGTGCGTTTCGGTTTGAGATAACGCAGCGCGAGGAAAAAGCTGAACGGCAGTTTCAAATCGCCGTTATGTTGGCCGCGAACGCGCCGCTTTACAACCCAACGGGATGACGCGCCTCAAATGCCCAGGTGTCGCGTCCGTCAAGATGCCAGCGGGGACCGACATCGCTGCCGTAACGCAGATCGGTCGTATCGAGTCGAAGTCCGGCGATCATCGCGAACACGTGACCGTGCCGCGAGTAAATGGTAAACCATCGGCCGCGGCCGCGTTGCCCGTAACGCAAGAAATCGCCCGAGGGTATTGGTTGATTGAGCAAGCCGGCGTAGTGAAGCGCGAACGACACCGTTCCCGAACAATCGTAGCCGTAATCATGAAATGATCCGTGTCCCCCGCCCCAAACATACGGGCGACGACAAATCGTGTTCACCGCCCAGATCGCGTGTTTCACGCTGTCCGGCGCGTTTGACGGCGCGTAGGCGATTCCATTTCGCAGGATGGCGCGATTTCCGCGAATCATCGGGTGCGAATCGGTGAGATCGAATCCCGGCGTTCTCGCTTCCGGCTCTTCATCGGTGCTTTCAATCGGCTCAGCTCGCTGCTGACGTGGCGCGTAATAGGCGACTCGAATCGCCGACGCCGAGGCCGGTTGTCGACTAAAGATGAAAGGTTGCAGCGGTCCGCCATCGGAAACGCGTGATGGATAAATCGGTTCGCGCGCCGGCGATGATTGGGCGTTGACGTTCCAACCAGAGAGAATCAAAAAGGCGGCGACGGCACCTAAAATAGACACAGGCAGGCGTGGCACGCCTGCCTAGAAAGCCGTTTTCGCGCCAAAAGTCGACGCCAATTATTTCAGGGCGTGCGCCTGCAGATCTTCAAGGGTGACGAACTCGAGGGCGGAAGCATGGGTGGCTTCAAGATCAACCGGCGCCGCGCGGTCCGCTTCGAGCGCCGATTTCCAGCGCGTGACGCAAACGCACCATTTGTCACCCGGCTTCAGCCCCGGGAATCCCCACTCCGGAACCGGCGTTACCAGATCGTTTCCATCGAGAACCGAAAAATCGAGAAACTCCCGCGTCACCTTCACGCAAACGGTGTGCAGTCCGACGTCTTCCGGCCCGGTCCGGCAATAACCATCACGGTAAAATCCGGTGATCGGATCGCGGCAACAACACTTCAATTCTGTTCCGAGAACGTTGGTAGGCATGAGCTCAAACCGTAACTCGTTAAATCGTGAATCGTTGAATCGGAAGAAAATTCTCAACCGAATTCGGGCTCTTCCGTGGAAACAGTCGATTCGCCTTCGATTTGCCGCAATGCCTGCTCCACCGCCCGCCAGGGAAGCATCGCGCACTTCACTCGTTGCGGAAATTTTCGAACACCGCGCATCACCTGAAGATCACCGAGATTTTTCGGGGTATCATTTTTTCCTGTTGTGACCAAATCGTGAAAAGCACGCAACATTTCCTCAACCTCGGCACGTTCCTTTCCTTTCAACTTCATTGTCATCAACGACGCCGACGCCTGACTGATGGCGCAGCCGTGGCCAGTGAACTTGATTTCCTCCAAGCCGCCGTTCCCGTCGAACTTGATTGCGAGATGAATCTCGTCACCGCAGGATGGATTATCGCCGTGGACTTTGACCGAAGCATCCGGCAACTCGCCAAAATTCCGGGGCCGACGCGAATGATCCAGAATCACTTCCTGATAAAGCTCTTCCAGGTCGCCGAGTTCCGTGTTCATTTGAAGAAGCTTGCCGCTTTCTGAAGGATTTCGATCATCCGATCGATTTCATCGCGCGTGTTGTAGAGATAGAAGCTCGCCCGGGTCGAACCGGTCACGCCGAACCGCCGCATAAGCGGTTGATTGCAATGATGCCCACCGCGCATCGCGAGGCCGTATCGATCGGCGAAGGTTGTGAGATCGTGCGGATGAGCCGCGTCCATGACAAAGCTGATAACTCCCGCGTGTTCTTTTGCGGTCCCGATCACGCGTAATCCGGGCACCTCCTTCATCCGCTCCAATCCATAGCTCACCAGATCGGTATCGTGTTTAAAAATTTCGTCGCGCCCGATTCCTTCGAGATAATCGACGGCGGCCGCGAGGCCGATTGCGCCGGCAATGTTCGGAGTGCCGGCTTCGAAACGCTGCGGCGGTTTCTTAAATGTGCTCTTCTCGAGCGTTACACTGACAATCATTTCACCGCCGCCATGATACGGCGGAGTAGCATCCAAGATCTCGAACCGGCCGTAAAGCGCGCCGATTCCGGTCGGCGCGCACATTTTATGACCTGAAAACGCGAGAAAGTCGCAGCCGATCTCCTGAACATTGACCGGCATGTGGCCAACGCTTTGCGCCGCATCGATCAACGTAACGGCGCCGACGCTTTTCGCCTTCTGGCAGAGCTCAACAACGGGATTGATCGTGCCGAGCGAATTGGAGACGTAGGTGAACGCGAACAACTTCACTTCGGGCGTCAGCAGGGACGAAAGTTTTTCCAACGCGAGGGTGCCGTCATCGCGAACCGGCACGAACCGCAACTGCACACCGATTCGTTCAGCCAGCAGTTGCCACGGAACGAGATTGCTGTGGTGCTCCATCTCCGTTAGCAGAATCACATCG
>DATMOU010000009.1:0-5426 GCA_035568035.1 Chthoniobacterales bacterium
TCATTTTCCAAACAACAAAGTTGACCGCGTCCGCCGGCATCGGTCCGAACAAGCTGATCGCCAAAATCGCGAGCACGATGCGGAAGCCCAACGGCCAGCTCGAAGTCGCGTCGGCCGAAGTTGCAGAGTTTATGAAGGATCTTCCCGTCCGCGAAATCTGGGGCGTTGGCGAAAAGACCGAGAAGCGGTTGCAAGAACTCGGCGTTCGCACCTGCGGAGAGCTCCAGCGCTTCTCGCGGCCCGAGCTGGTCGATCTTTTTGGCAAATTCGGCAGCGAGCTGTTCGATCTTTGCCGGGGAGTCGACGATCGCCCGGTCGAGCCGGACCGGCCGAGGAAATCGCTCAGCACCGAAGAAACCTTTGTGAACGATTTGGAGACACTCGAGCAATGCGAAGAGCGTCTCGGAGAATTGTTCGAGGAGCTAATGGCCGATCTTGCTCAAAAGGAAACCGAGAGGCGCGTTACTAAAATCTTCGTGAAATTGAAGTTCGCCGATTTCACCCGCACAACGGCCGAGCGGGCCGGTTTGGAGCCGACGCTCACCGGGTTTCGGGCATTGTTAACGGAAGCTTTCGCGCGCACCGGAAAGAAAGTCCGGCTTATTGGAATCGGCGTGCGCTTTGCCGACAGCGATCATGCGGAATTACAGATGCCGCTTTTTTCGAACTGAGTCGCTAGCCGTGGAAGATTCGCGCCAGGACAAGTGCGGCAATCCCGGCGCCAACCGCTATTGCGATACCAACTTCGCGTTTGGTCAGAAGCTTCCCGGACTTTTGGTCGTTTGGAATCGTCACTTCGCCATTGTTCTCGATCACGCTCATCACATCATCGCAAAGTTTTCGGAGATCAGCCGGCATTGCGTGTTCGCTATTAAACGATTGGCCGTTCACGACGAACCGCTTTTTCACGTCGCCTTCATGCAGCGCCTTTTCGTAAGCCGTGCGAATGTCAGGCGGCAATTCGGCCGGACTGGAATATTCCTGGCCGTTATACCGAATCTTGCTCTTCAGCGTGATGCTCACTGCTCAGGCGGATTGATAGCATTTCACCTGCCACCGCCTCTCGCCCATCCTTGTTGTGTTAAATTGCCGTCCAGGTGATCAGTAAAATTACTGAACAACGAATCCGGGCGACCGGCTGCGACGTACATTTCGACAACCTGACACGCCAGCTCTACGCGACCGACGCGTCCATTTATCAAATTGAACCGTTCGGCGTCGCTTTCCCGACCAGTCCGAAAGAAGCAAGCGCGGTGATCAACGCTGCAGCGGACGAAAACATTTCGGTCACGCCACGCGGCGCCGGCACAAGTTTGGTAGGCAACGCCATTGGCGAAGGATTGATCGTCGATTTCTCCCGCCACAACCGCAAAATCGACCACCTCAACATCGACAAGCGCTCGATCTTCGTCGGGGCGGGCGTGGTGCTCGATCAGCTCAATGCTTTTTTGAAGCCGCACGGGTTTTGTTTTGGGCCCGACGTCGCCACCAGTTCTCGCGCCACAATCGGCGGCATGATCGCCAACAATTCGTCCGGTGCACGCGTTCCCATCTATGGAACGACCGCCGATCATGTTCTTTCCACCGAGATCGTTCTGGCCGATGGCCGAATCATAACAATCGGGCCGGCCCACGAATCGTTGCGGGCTGAACAGAAGGCGATTGAGAGTCTGGTGCGCGCGAATGTGGCCGAAATGGCTGACCGCTGGCCGCCGGGAATCCTCAAACGCTGGCCGGGTTACGGCATCGAGCGGTTCTTGCGCGCGCCGAAAAACTTGAACGAGATCCTAGCCGGCAGTGAAGGAACACTGGCCGCAATCTTTTCCGCCGAGTTGAAAATTTCGCCACTGCCGCGCGAAAAAGGACTCGGCCTGATCTTTTTCGACTCGGTGACGGACGCGATGCAAGCGACCGTGGAATTGCTCGATCTCAAACCGGCCGCAATCGAACACATCGACCGTCCCCTGCTCGATCAAACCAAAGGCCAACTACATTTCCAAGCCGCGCGCGATTTGATGGAGCTCGATCCAAAACCTTGTGAAGCGCTGTTGCTGGTCGAATTTTATGACGACGTTGAAGATCGATTATCGATCCTGGAATCGCGAAAGCTCGGTTCGCGCATCAAGATTTGCCGCGATGCGAACGAAATGAATTTGGTCTGGTCGGTCCGCAAGGCCGGGCTCTCGCTGCTAACCGGCTGCGTCGGCCCGAAAAAGCCGGTCGCGTTCATTGAAGACGCTGCGGTACGGCCACGGCAATTGCCCGATTACGTTCGCGGTTTGCAATCGATCATGAAATCGCTCGGGCTCGAAGCGAGTTATTACGGTCACGCGGCGAGCGGTTTGCTGCACGTCCGACCAGTGCTCGATCTCCACACCGCCGAAGATTTGAGAAAGTATCGACTCGTAGCCGATCAAACGTCGGCCCTGGTCCGCCAATTCAAGGGGTCGTTGTCAGCGGAGCATGGCGTCGGCATCGCACGCACCGAATACATGCGCGATCAACTTGGTGACGCGCTTCTAAACGTTATGCGCGAGATCAAGCACACGTTCGACCCGAAAAATATCTTCAATCCCGGAAAAATCTTCGGATTTGCCTACCGGATAGACAATCACCTGCGAAACAATTTTACCCGACCGATTGAGCTGCCGTTCGAACCGCGATTGGCCTATGCGTTCAAAGACCGATCGTTCATCGGTAATCTCGAACAATGCAACGGCTGTGGCGGATGCCGCAAAGACGCGCCGATCATGTGCCCCACATTCATCGCGACCGGCGACGAGGTGATGTCAACCCGCGGACGCGCAAACATCATTCGACGTTCGCTGGAGCTGAAAGTAAGTGGGCATGATCCGTTGAAATCCGCAGAACTCGACGCGGCGCTAAGCAATTGTTTGTCCTGCAAAGGTTGCACGCCCGAATGTCCCTCCAACGTCAACCTCGCGTTACTCAAGGCCGAAATGCTTTACGCACGCCACAAACGCGACGGCTTATCGTTACGGGAGAAAATTTTCAGCGACGTCGATTTGTTAGGCCGAATTGGCTGCACCATACCGTGGCTTTTCAATGCGATTGGCGATTTTGCGCCGGTCCGTGGGTTCATGGAAAAGACAGTGGGCATTTCCGCCAAGCGTTCGCTGCCGCATTACGCGCGCGAACGATTCGATCGCTGGTTTGCCAAACGTGCGAAACGAAACGGTACGAATCGTTCCCGCGGCAAAGTAATTCTTTGGGACGACACGTTTGTTCGCTATCACGAACCGAACATTGGAATCGCGGCCACTAAAGTGCTCGAAGCCATCGGGTTCGAGGTCGAGCTCATGAAAAACCGGAAATGCTGCGGCCGGCCGGCGTTCAGTCAAGGAAACCTCGATGCTGCCGCCCAGGTCGCTCAACACAACGTCTCTCAGTTCTCAACCATCGATTCTCAAATTCCGATTCTGTTCCTGGAGCCCTCCTGCTGGTCGATGTTCGTCGACGATTATCGCGAGTTGCAGATCGCGAACGCTGAGAAAATCGCGGAGCGGTGTGTTCTTTTTGAGAAATTTGTCGATGATTTATTGGAGCAGGAACCGGACGCGCTTCAGTTCAAAGAACGCAATGCTAACGTCGTGATTCACACGCATTGCCACGCCAAATCACTGACCAATCCGGCGTTTACGGCACGTTTAGTCGAGCGATTGCCGGGTCGCCGCGCAACGTTGCTTGAGACCGGCTGTTGCGGAATGGCCGGCGCGTTCGGCGCGCTTGCGGAAAAATACGAATTATCGAAACAGGTCGCGGCCGATCTGCTTCGCCAGATCGATAATCAACAACCCGACGTTGTGATTGCGTCGGGCACAAGTTGCCGACACCAGATTGTCGATTTGAGCGAGCGCTGGCCAAAACACATGGCCGAACTTCTAGCCGACGCGATCGCCTGAAAATCAGCCGCCCGGTTTGGGCGGGGCGGGCTTTGCGACTTCGCCGGGCTTCGGCGGCGCTTGCCCAGCTGGTGATCCACTGGGAATATCTTCGTCCGGCGCAGCAAGAATATCCTTCTCAATGAACGATTCCGGATGGCTCGCGAGTTCCTTGCGCAATGCCGCGATTTGTTCAGCCGTCACCGGGCTCGCCTTATTTCCCCACTCGCTTCGCTCGTAGGTCATGACGTCGGCAATTTTTTGGTCCGTCAACGTTTTGTCCCACGGCTGCATTACCGCGCTACCAAATTGCTGGCCTTTCACTTTCACCGGTCCCTGCAAGCCTTTGAGCACAATCATCCCCATACGACGCGAACCACCGTTGGTAAATTCTGATCCGGCGAGCGGCGGATATTGACCAGGCACGCCTTCCCCGTTCGCTTGATGGCAAGTCTGACAGTTCGCCGAAAAAATCTTTTTGCCGCGATCATGCGGCGTTAGCGGAGCTTCAGTAACTCCGCCGGGGCCGCCACCCGGGCCGGTTCTCATCACCGGAATATAAGCAATGTCCAGACTATCGCCGGAAAAATTTCCCGAGTAACGGCCGAGATACGCGCCGCCGGCAAAAATCGCCAAGCCATAAACTGCGATCAACCAGATCGACAGCGGCTCAAGTCCGACCCGCGGTTCACGTTTCTCGCGTTGAATGGCAGCGTGCACTTCCTGGACGTCAGAGGTCTCGCCGTAATCCATTCCCTGGCGAGTAAGCGACGAAGGATTCGAAGGTTTACCGTTCATTTCTTCGGTGCTGCCGGTTGCGAACCTGCTGGCGACGCTGCCGGAGCTCCTGGTTGTGCTGCCGGCGAGCCGGCAACCGGCGCAGCGCCGGGCGCACTTTTAACTTCTTTCAATGGATGCGATTGGTCCTGCGCCATCAAATATGCCACGAGACATTTTGCTTCGTACGTCGGAACAACTTCCCAACCGGCGGGCGGCGCGTTGGCGCCGGTCAACTGCAACGCGTCGGCGGATCGTTCGCCCGTGATACGACGTTTCTCGTAAAGAAATTGATACGCCGGCATGTTTGAATCTCTCGTGTCTGCGCCCATGCTTCGCGGCGAATAGAGATGTCTATGATGCCACGCTTCAGAATAAGCGGGCGGGATCCCATTCGGATTGGGCGTCGGTGAAGGATTCGCGGCCGTTGCAGGTGGGGCTGGCGAAGGTGGCGCTCCCCCTGCTCCCGGTTTGGGAGAAGCAGTATTCGCCGCAGTCGAAGGCGACTGCGCCGGGGCGGCAGGCGATGGCGCGGGGCTTTCCTCCGCGCTTGGCGCGGCCTTGGCCAAATCTGCCAGATCAGGACCCATTCGTTCTTCGCCAAGTAGCACCGGCTGGTCGAACACGTAATCGCGCGGAGCGCTCCGACGCTCACCCCATTTCGGACGAGGCGACGGACCAGCGTCGCGCACGCGGTCGAGGTCCGCCGAAGCGTAATCCGGACGAAGTTGCCGGCTGTGACAATAA
>DATMOU010000010.1:0-23749 GCA_035568035.1 Chthoniobacterales bacterium
AATTTGAGAGACCTTAAAGCGCCAAGATCGGTTCCGATCTTGATGGTACATGGGCAAATGGACGAAACAATCCCCATAGCCGACGCCCGTTTTGGAGAGACAAGTTTGAATGCCCAAGGCTATCACCCGGTCTTCAAGACCGTTTCCATGGGACATAGGATTTCCCAAGAGTCTTTAAATAGTGTTCGTGATTTTTTAGCCCGGGTCCTGCCGAAGAACTAGCGGGTCAGAAGAAAGATCTGACGGGTGCGGAGGACACGTTCGAGAGGGACCTATTCCTGGCCTCTTGGACTCCAGATTTAATCTGAGAAGATCTGTACGGCGGCCCCGGTCTTCGTTTCGATTAGTGTTTGCCGTGCCATGAACACAAAGGTGACCATCGCAGTCGCCTAACGAGAAAGAGATAAGCCAACGCAGGCGGCGGCGGGCGTGGCAAAGATCTGGAACCGTTTCATAAAATCAAACACGGACTTCACGACGGGCTGCGGTTGGCTCCAGCGATTGGTTAGGCGATTCGATTTCCATTGGCCAATTTACGCGAGCGAGCGGTCCGGTTAGAAACACCCACGAAGCGCCGCCCAAGAGTGTCACCGTAGCCGCGAGAACAAAGGCCCACCAGAATTGGCCGGTCCGATCGACCACGAGGCCAGTCAAGGGTGCCACGACGACGCCCGCCAGATTACCAATCGCGTTCTGCAGCCCAGTCCATCTCCCGGCCACCGCCGGACCCGCAAGGGTTTGGGCAAAGACATAGATTGTAGGTCCGGTGAAACCGCACCCGAAGCCCATCACCAATAGGCAGACGAACGAGGTGTGCGCGCTCGCCACTACGCAACCAAGGAGACCGACCGCGATCGTCAGATGGCCAATCCCCATCCAGAGCTTGCGCACGAAATTCGGGCTGGCGCCGGCACGAATCCACGCATCAGCCATCCACCCCAGAATCGGTGAAGCGATCGCATACATGAGGTAGAACAAAGCTCCTTCCCGGGCCATCTCCTGGATCGAGAGATGCCGCTCGCTGACTAGAAAATAAGGCAGCCAAACGATCATGAGGTAGAGAGAGTAGTTAGTGCAAAGGTGCCCGAGCGCCGCACCCCAAAATGCCCGCCGACGAATAATCTCCCCGACCGACGCTGGACAAAGAAATCGCTCCGAGGTAGCGGCCGCTTTTGGCATCCAGTAAATCCACGGCACTAGCCAGAGCAGGCTGGCGAAGCCAAGCACAACAAAAACCGGCCGCCAGCCGTAGGCCGCCATCAGGTCGCCACAGAAGAATGTGCCGAGTGCCGGACCAAGAGTCATCCCGCTGACGATGGCTGCGTTGGCAACACCGCGATGTCCTTGTGCGATGGAACGAGCGAGGATCTTTCCGTAGGCGGGGAAAGCGACTGATTCGCCTGCGCCGAGCAAGAGCCGACAGGCCATAAGGGTCGCGAAGCCGTGAACCAGGCCGGTCAATCCCGTGGCCAAAGACCAGATGGCAAATCCGCCTGCCAGCACCCAATTCACATCGAAGCGGTCCACCAGCCAGCCGCTCACGATCATGACAGTCACATAAGTCCAAAAGAAAGCGCCCAGGAGAAGGCCAAGATGGTAGGCGGAAAGGTGAAGCTCTCCTTTCAATAACGGCGCGGCCACCGACAGATTACCGCGATCGACATAGTTAATGAAGACCGACAGCGCCAACAGGAAAAGAAGCGCTAGAGTCCTACCGCCAATCAATTGCCGATCAGTCTGAGCGTTTGAAGTCATAGATTCCCGAGCAGGTTTATCCCACAGTTAACGCCTAACGAGAAAGAGATAAGCCGCGGCAGGGTGTTGTGGTAAACATGCTCGTGGTTTATTCGGCTGGGGCCGTCGGCTTCATCGGTTGGTTAGGTTGCAGGACGGTTTTGGCCGCCGTCAGCCCTAAGTGCTTTGGTCACATTCGCTAAACGGCGGAAAGCTGGCACCGCTAGGATCCCGAAGATTACGATGAGCACGACATAGGCGATGAACGCCGAGTCCATGCCAGTTCTCCAGACTGGCGATACGGATACATGTCCAATCAAGCCGTATTGTATGGGTATTACAATCATATCCGCGAACGAATGCAGGACAACGGAAGGAAGTATCGATCGTGTCAGATATACCAGGAATCCATGAAGCGAACTCACGACCAGAAAAAATGGCAGAAAGGCAAGTGTTACATAGGCATGTCCCAAGTGTGACACGAAGAACATCACCCCAGAGATCAAAACTGCCACGATCCATCCATGTCGGCGCTGAACTTGAGATACCAAATATCCTCGGAACGCCGCTTCTTCGACAATTCCAGCGACCGCACTTATCGCCAATAATACAGATACCGTGGTCCAAATCGGGTAATGGGAAAGATCGATTGGAAGCTTAAAAGCATCTCGCGGAAGATTAGCCAGTCTCACGGTCAAGAATGAAAAGCTTACTACGCTAACCATTGCGAGGCCGCCCGCGAGGAGTGACCAAAGCCAAACCGTACCTGAGAGAGGGCGACCGCGCAGGTCTCGACGACGAGATTCAGCCGTCGACCGAGGCCATCCCTCGCCGTTCAAATATCGCCAGAAGATCCACAACCAAAGCGCTGTTGCCGGTAACAACCAAGGAATGGATGGAGAAAGCCTCAGATTCGCGACCATAAAAAGGTCGGGCGGCAGTCCGCCAATATCGGCTACGAGTTCAGCCAGTACGATCGCTCGCAAGACAACGGGAAGCCGATTCCAAAGTCGAATAGCTATAGACACATGACGTAACCTGCAGCCTAACGAGAATTAGACCTATAAATTTGCAAATGCACGTGAAAATGAAAATTCACGACAGAATTAACTTTGAGACTCGCCGCCACGACTTGACTCCGTTACAAACGCTAACATGCCCCCAGATGACTATAACGACCTTCATTACACGCTTACGCTTTTGAATCACCAAACCGGCCAAGAATTAAAGATTCAGATGCTCGACCCTCCGTTTCCCTGTCGGAGGTACTATTTAAAAGTGAACGGAAATTGGGCGAAGAAAGTTCCCGTCGCTTCCAAGACGGCGGTGATGCAGGAACTTCGCGCGTGGTGGGTAGCTCATTGAAAGCAATCTGCCGCTAGTTTGCACCAACAGCAGACGTCCTGGCGAACGAATTTTGGATAAGTCCAAACAGGCCCGCCGAGCTTGCACTCGTTAGGGCGACGTCCCCATCAGTGAATGATGCCGAGGGAGCCAAGCGTCGCGGGATCGATGCCCGACGTGATATTCATCTGATGATCGCTTTGGTAACGTGCGAGCGCTGACTGCGTGAGCGGGCCCATTCTGCCGTCAATGGCGTAGGTGTAGTAGCCGAGCTGTTGCAATTGTGCCTGAACGTCGGCGACGACCTGTTCCGGAGCGATGTCGCCATAAATCGGCTCGTTGTACTGATAATAAGAGTAGGGATCGTAGCCCCAGGCCGGATACCACCAGCCGTCATACCAACCCCACCAGCCCAAATCGAAGAAGATGAGGGCCACGCAGTGGTCCTTCCACCAATCGCGATCGTGATGATGGTGGTGGTTGTTTGCGTTGATCTGGTGCGCTTGCGTGGTGGTCGAAACGCCACCACGCCAATTGCGCAAACGGGTTGAAGTTTGTGGATCGAGTTTTGTTTTGCTGATGGTGGCAATGCCGGAAGGTGAGTGCAACCTGCCACCTCCTCGCTGTCCTCCGGTGCGGACGCCGTTCAAGTTCGAGTTCGTTGGCTGATGAATGGTTGAGTTACGCACTGCCGGGTAAACCAGCGTGCGCTGACCGTTTCCATTAACGGTCGTCATGGGCCGATATGACCCGGGCCCGGAGAAATTGTGAGGTACGCCGCCGCCAAGCGAATTGTGCGACATGCCGCCTCCAATGGGCGCTGCCACCGGCGCACTTGCTCCGTGCTGCGCTGGAGCCGGCGGTGGCGCAGAATCCGAATTGCCGCCGCTTTTGGCGGACGCGTTGCCGCTGAATCCGATTAAAACGACCGCCACCACTGCTCCCGGTAAATCCTTCATGCCCATGCCTTCACTAATGAAACCATCATACTGCGCTTCGGTTGCGCTTTTCCACCGCGTTTCAGCTTGTGCTGTCAGCGATCAGGCCGCAGTTGGCTCAGGCATCTGTTCATCAGGCGACGAGCTGTCCGCCGCGCGAAAACTTCGCCATTGTTCGAGCGGCATGCTCGCGATCGTGATCAACGCCAGTTGGCTGATCATGAAGCCGAGGAGCCATGGAAAGGCTTTTTGCATGAAGCCGTAGGAATGCAGACCGACGCCGAGCATGTTCACCCCGAACCAGGAAAAGCTGGTCACGATGTTCCCGAAAATCGCCATCATCATCAGTCCGCGTTGGCGAATGAATCCGCCCCAGCGCGCATGCAAAATAATTGCGCACCAAAGAACGATCAGCACCGCGCCGTTTTCCTTCGGGTCCCAGCCCCAGAACCGCCCCCATGATTGATCGGCCCAGATCCCGCCGAGCACTGTGCCGACAAAGCTAAACAGCGTGGCGAAGCAGACGACACCGTAGGTCATCCGTGCGAGCGAATCAGCCGTTTGCTTCGTCAACGAACGGGTGAAGACACCGCGCACGATGTAAATAATCGCGAGCATGCCGGCGAGAAACATTGCCGAGTAACCGGTAGTGATCGCGACGACGTGCGTTGCCAGCCAGATGTTCGTGTCGAGAACTGCTTGCAGCATCTCGAGTGTGTCCCCGCTACCCGCTAAATGGTGTGCGATGATCAGGGTGACAAAACCGATCGCTCCGGCGCAGGCCGCGCCGATTCCATCGCGGAAGATTCGCTCGAGGATCAACGACACAATCACGGCACCCCAGCCGATGAAAATTGCGGACGAATACAGGTTTGTGACGGGCGGCCGTTCCTGCAGATACATCCGCGAAAACAAACCGAAGCTGTGAATCGCCAGCGCGAGTAATAAGAGGTAAAACGCGGAACGGTTGAGCGTCCGGCTCCAGCCGAGCCATGAAGCGCAGGCGAGCAGAAATGCGAGAACATACAGAGCCATGCTTTGGCTGAACGGCTGGAGGCGATTGAAGAGAGATTCAAATGACGCTCGCTTCACCGCGTTCGGTTGTTCTTTGGCGAACCAATTCGTCAAGAGATCGAGCTGGTGGTTGAATTGCCCGTGGTCGTTTGCGCGATAAGCATCGCCGATCTGCGCGTATTCGAGAACGGTTGGATGGATTTCGCCGGTAGCGACTGAATGCAGCAAGCTGTCGCCTACGGAATGCCATTCACCGCTGCGATCGAGGGGTGGGACGGCGAGGATGTAAGCCATCTCCGAAATCTTTTCGTATTTTTGAATCAGCTCGGCTACTTCATCGAGTTTCGACCGATCGAAATTTTCACCGCGCTGCGCCTGGACGGCCGCTTTCGCAGCGTCGGGCAGGTTGGCGATATAGGTTTTGAGTTCAGCTGCGAAATCTTTGGTTCCCTCAAACTGCACACTGTTTTTCAGTCGTTGATAAAGGGTGAGGCCGTTCCGCAGATTCAGAATCGCGCTTTGGTATGCCGAGCGTTGCACCGCCTCTAGCTTGTCGGCCTGGTCGCCTTGCTCTTCGATTTGCTTCAGGAAGGGAGAGAATTCGGTGAAGCTAAAATATTTCCTTTGGCTCTGTTCCCAGTCGAACAAACCGAGAACTTCGTCGTTTTGGACAACGAAGACTGGATACTGATCCGCAGCGGGCGCGTTGAAAAGAACTTCGGTCAACCATTGGATCGCAGTCAGCGTCCGACCGTTCTCGAGCCGGAGTTCTTGCTTGCCGTGAATGATGAGAAGCGAATTGCGCGCGACAGTGTCGAGGGGTTTTACGCGACCGCCGACGAGCACCGGGATTTTCCCAAACTTCGCCAGATCGACGTCGTCTTTTGCCGTTTTCGGTGGCATCCAGTTTCCGGCGATCCAGCCGGCCATCACCAACAAGACAATCAAGGGCAGGAACCGCTTCACGCCGTTCCTCCCCGTTTCTGCCGGGCAAAGCCGACCAGATGAAAACCAAATTGCCAAAGCAAGCCGGCCGCAACGATTACACACGCGACATACGGCGCGATAAAGCTCGGGTTGCGCACGACCTGGAGAATCGTCGCGCGATCGTCCTGCTGAAATCCGGCCTGATAAAAAGTTTCCCCGCGATAGCGCAGCGGATGGTTCATGTAAATTAGAACGTCGCGATTCACATTCCGTTCCGGATCGATCAACGTGACTTTGCTCGCAAAGTTTTTCGGGATCTCAGTGCCGGCGTATTTTTCATGGGTGAACTTTTGCAACGTGACGCTGTACGGTTTGTAATAACGCGCAGTGCGCATCGCGATCATCCAGGTCCGACCCCCGCAGGAAAATGCTTGGGGCGCGCCCAGCCCATCGGAGACGAGCCAGGTGCCTAACGAGCCGCCGCCGTCCTTGGGCTGAATTTCGACCGCCGCCGCCGGAACATCGCGTTCATCTTGCGCGGTGGTGCGTGGCAACGGTTGCACCGCAATCATTGCGCCCGGTCCCTGGTTAGCGATGGGAGTCGCACTGCTTCCGGCTTCACTGGACATTTTCAAGCTGGCGTTCGGGTAGAAATTTTTTATCACGATCCGAAACGGCAGACTCCAGTGATCGATCGTCCGATTCTTCTTCAAAATCGATTCCGGAATCGCGGTCACCTGATCGAGGTCGTTGCCGGTGGTGTCGATGACGGCCAATTCGGTGTGCCGTTGGTCTTCCGAATAATTTTTCGTGTCGCCACGCTGGAGCTGCATATGACTTTCGACGGCGAACAGATCGGTAAACAGGCCGCCGGCGAGCATGATGATGAGTCCGGCGTGCGTGAGATGAATCCCGAACTTTCGCGAGGTCCAACGGAAACGTTTCACATGCGCTGCGACGAGATTAACGAGCAACACTGCGCCGATGAGGTGTCCGCCGGGAAAAATTGGAAATCGCACGCCGTTTCCCTCTGCCGGCCACCAAACCAGCCAGCTTTGAAAATAACGCTGCTGCGCTTCATGAATCCCGAGATGAACCTGAGCAAGGGTACCGGCGAAGATGAGTGCCATGCCCGCCGCCAGACAAACGATGGTCAGCTTCAGCGACGTGGTTATGTCGACAATCTTGCGGAGCATCTTCTTAAAATCGGATGGACTGCACGAACTTTACAAAATTTGGTTTCTCTTTTCCAACCGCGGCGGCCGGTCCGGTCGCTTTGAAAAACCAGACGTGGCCGTCGCGCCTAGTCCAGGCAGCGAGGGTGCGCGCGTCTGCGCCGGCAATATCGACAATCGAGAATGTGGCTTCGTCGCCTTTCAACGACTCGAGCTGGGTGGCGACCGCGGAGGGACTCATAGGCGGCAATCCAATTTGTTGGCGCCAACGATTCACGTTATCTGCGTCGCTCCCGCCTTCACCGGGAAATGTCACGATTGAGATGTCGATCTTGTTCTCGTTCGCGCCGGCGCTGAAGCTCGCATAACGCATTGCCGACGGTGGAACTTCGTTCCAACCGGCGGGCGTTTGCCACTTAATCTGTGGATTCCCCGAATTCTCCATCGGCGGTATCCCACTCGCCGTTTGCGGCGATTTGTTTCCGCCTTGCGCATTACAAACCGCCGCGACCCATTTGATGAAGTCGCCCTTTTGCGATTCGGTCAACACGTCGTTACCGCGTATCTTAAAAAATAATGTCGATCCGCCGGTCGATGTCATCGCGGCAATGATTCTCCCATCTTTTGCGGGATCGGCGCCGTTCGGAAGGCCGGCCAGATCGACGACTGTCACATCGCCGATCGGAGTCGTGAGATGTTGCGCAATTTGATTGAACTTATCTTCGTTAATTGGCGGTTGTCCGATTTGAGACAACCAACGATTCACATTTTCCAGAACGTTGCCCGCGGAACTGCCGAGGCTAACGAACGAAATGTCGGCTAGCGCGCCGTTGTCACCTTTGACCAGAAAACTTGCCTGCCGCATTTGCGAAAGCGGCTGCGGTTCCCAGTTTGGCGGAGTGGGGACCGAACCGGTCGAAGCGGTCGGTGCCATGCCTCCCGGCATTGAGGGCGATGGCGCATTGGCCGGCATCGCGTTCTGTTGATCGGCGGCCGACTCTTCGACCGGCGCCTTCGAGACCCGGTAAACTTTGATCTCGGATTCTCGTTTGCATGCGGCAAGCGCGATCAAAAGAAGACCGAGATAAACCAGGCGCGTTTTCATTGAGGCCACTTTAGATGCGACAGGAGAGCTTTTCTAGAACACGAACATCCCAATCGCCGCCCCAAACATCAACAGGGTAGCGATTGATACAACGACTGCGCTCGCGAAAGAGCTCGGCTGATCCTTCATCAATTTGCGATTGGTCGCCGCGATCAGGATTGCAACCATCAGAAACGGAGCGAGCAAACCGTTGATCACGGCGGTCCAGTAAAGGGCCCGCACGGGATTGATTTTCAGGAAATCCATCCCGATGCCGATCAGCGTCGATACGATGATCACGAGATAAAACTGACGGGCGCCGCGGAAACGTTGGTTCAATCCCTCTTTCCAGGCGAACGTTTCGGCCAAAGCGTACGCGGCCGAACCGGTCAACGTTGGAATCGCCAGGAAGCCAGTCCCGATTACACCAAGGGTGAAGAGTGTTCCCGCAAATTTTCCAGCGAGTGGGAAGAGCGCCTGCGCGGCGTCTTTGCTCGTCTCGATATTCGTAATTCCATTCGAGTGCAGGGTGAGGGCGGTGGTCAAAATGATGAAAAACATGACCAGGTTGGAGAAAAACGTTCCGATATCGACGTCGATCTTCCGCGTGATGATTTCTCCGCGCGTCGCGCCCAATCTTCGGATCAGCATTCGTCTGCCCTTGGATTTTTCTTCTTCAACTTCTTGCGATGTCTGCCAGAAAAACAAATAAGGACTGATCGTGGTCCCGAGAATCGCGACCAGGGTGCTCCATTCATCATGATTCTTCGGCCAACGAGGAATGAAAGCCGCATGTGCGATTTTTGACCAGTCCGGGTGGACGATGAAACCGGTGATCACATAAGCAAACAAAACGAGTGCCAGCCATTTCAGAATCGCAGCGATCTGGTGATAACGGAAAAAAATCGTGGCCAGCGAAATTCCGACACCAAACAACACGACATAAATATGGGAATTGATTTGGGTAAGCATTTCGCCCGCATCCGCCATTCCGGAGAGATCCGCCCCAACGTTGATTGAATTCGCGGCGAAGAGCGCGATGGCTGCGACCAGGATTACCGGACGTGGAAATCTTTTGTGGAGTGCGCCACCGAGACCGCGGCCCGTCACCATTCCGATGCGTGCGCACATCATCTGGACGAAAGCCATGAGCGGCCAGGTCAGCAGGGCGGTCCACAAGAGCGCGAGTCCGTGTTGCGCGCCGGCGATTGAATACGTTGCAATCCCGGACGGATCGTCGTCCGCCGCGCCTGTAATGATGCCAGGGCCGAGCGAGGATAAAAAGCGTCGGACGAGACCGGGTTCGGCTTTTTTCGTGCTCATGCGGCAATACGTTTCCCCCTTGATGGCAGTGATGTCGACCTTAAGCTAGAACAATGGAAGAGGCCGAAGTTCCGCTGGAAGGTTTGCACGAAGAGATCCATCACCGTGCAGAGCACGGCGGCGAAAAATGGATTTCGTGGGTCGCGCTTAGCACCGCGATTCTCGCCGTTCTCGCCGCCATCGCCGGATTGCTCTCTGGAATGCACGCCAACGAAGCAATGATGAGTCAGATCGAATCGTCCGATCAATGGGCTTTTTACCAGGCTAAAGGAATCAAAGCTGCAGTCCTCGACGCGAAAATGTCTTTGAGCGGCACTGCCAACGAAGAAGACAAGACAAAGGCTGAACGATATCAGGAAGAACAAAAGGAGATTCAGAAAGAGGCGAATGAGAAGCAGAACGAAGCCAAATCTCATTTCCATCAGCACGAGATCTTTGCCCGCGGTGTGACGATGTTTCAGATCGCGATCGCGGTTGCTGCGATTTCTGCGCTCACGAAGAAGCGGCGTTTTTGGATCGTAAGTTTGCTGTTCGGCGCTGTCGGATGCGTGTTTCTCGCTCTCGCGTTCGGTCATTGAGATGCGCGTTCTCGCCATTGACGCTTCGTTGCGCAACACCGGCGTCGCGGTGGTCGATGCAAATAACGGAAAGACGCGCGCCCTTTACTTCGGCACGATCCACAATGCGCAGTCTTTGCGTTCTTCTTCCTGCCTGGTAGCGATCCGCGATCAGCTCGCGCAATTGATCAGGCAACACGAACCGGATTGTTGCGCGCTCGAATCGGTGATTTACGTGCAGAGTCACAAGACGGCGATTCTGTTAGGCGCGGCTCGCGGCGCCGCGATTCTGGCCGCGGCTGAAAATGGGCTCCCGGTTTTTGAATATCCCCCGACGCGCATCAAGCAGGCGACCGTCGGCCGCGGCGGCGCGGGGAAGAACCAAGTCGCGTTCATGGTGCGAGCGCTCCTTGGTTTAACCGAAACTCCGGAGGCGGACGCCGCCGATGCGCTTGCGATTGGACTTACTCACGTGCGGGCGCAGGAAACAGCGCGAATGGGAATTCCCGGAGCCAAACAAATATGAAGAAGCTCCGAATTCGTTGGCTCGGCCGGATTAACTTCGCGGACGCGCTCGCGTTGCAGGAAGAAATCGTTGCGCGAAAGCACAACGATCGAGACGCCGCGGATGAAATTTTTCTGCTCGAACATGAGGCGGTTTACACAATCGGGCGGAGGCCGGACAGATCGAGTTTGTTAGGCGCGACGCATCTGCCATATCCGTTGTTCGGGATCAATCGCGGTGGCCAGGCGACCTATCACGGCCCCGGACAATTGATGGCCTACCCGATTATCGATCTCCGCCAATGCGGTCAGGATTTGCATCGCTATTTACGCTGGCTCGAACAAACGTTGATCGAATTTCTCGCGACCTACGATCTTTCAGCGACGCAGCGTGAAGGCTTAACCGGCGTTTGGATCGCTAGTCGCAAGATCGCGTCGATCGGCGTGGGCGTCCGGCATTGGATCACGATGCACGGCTTCGCGCTCAACGTTTGCGGCGATCTGTCGCCGTTTGGCCACATTGTTCCGTGTGGAATTTCGAACGTCACCATGACGTCGATGGAAGAGGAAACCGGCAAACCGGTTGCCGTTGTCGATATTGCGCGAACGTTCGAGAAATTTGTTGGCGACAAGATCCGCGATTTACGATGCGATCAGGAAGCGCATTCGCTTACGCGCTGACGAACCAAGATTATGATGGAACTCGAAGACAACTTTGGCGACGTCATCGGCAAGGCCCAGCGCGGTTTGGGAATGTCGGACAGCGAGCTTGCAAAAAGATCCGGCGCGAATGCGGACACGATCCGCAAAGTGCGAGACGGCCAATTTGAAGAAGCCACTCTTCGGGCGATTGCGCCGGCTCTGAATCTCGACGCTAGCACGCTGGTCGATCTTGCGCAGGGGAAATACCAACCCGCTCCACTTGGAGATTTCGACGGGCTCGCGCAGTTCACCACCAGTTACAACGGAATGCTGGTAAACGCTTACCTGGTTTGGGACCCGGATAGCAAACGCGCGGTCGCGTTCGATACCGGCGCGGAATGTGATCCGATGCTCAAGCTCGCCACCAAGGAAAACCTGACCATCAAAACGATCCTACTCACGCACGCGCATCCGGATCACGTCGCGGACTTGCCGCGACTCCGCGAAGAAACCGGCGCTCAAGTTTTCGCCCCCGCGCGCGAACCTGTGCCCGGCGCGGAGAAAATCGAAGAAGGAAAACGTTTTCATATCGGAAAAATCGATATCGAAGCGCGATTGACCTGGGGCCATTCGCCCGGTGGAATAACCTTTGTCTGCACAGGTCTGGCGCGGCCGATCGCGATTGTGGGCGATTCGATGTTCGCCGGATCGATGGGAGGAGGGAGTGTTTCCTATAAGGACGCGGTGCAAAATAATCTCGAGAAAATTCTCACGCTTCCTGACGAGACCATCATTTGTCCCGGTCACGGTCCAATGACAACGGTGGGCGAAGAAAAGAAGCACAACCCGTTTTTCGCCGGTCGCGTCTAAAAACTGCGGGCTCAACAAATGACGAAGCACGAATGACGAATACCGAAACAAGTTCGAATAATTTAATGATGAGAGCGAACGCTCGTGGTTTTTCTTCGTCATTCGAGATTCGGATTTCGATATTCGACATTCAAAGCCGATGAACATCGGCTTTGTAGGTGTTGGGCGAATGGGCGCGAACATGGCGCGCCGGTTGAAGGACCGAAAATTCAACGTCACGGCGGTGTACGATTCGAATCGCAAAGCCGCGACCGATCTCGCGGGTGAGCTGGATTGCGCCGCGGCGCAGGATTTGTCGCAAGTCACGGCCGAATCCGACGTGATCTTCACCGTCGTCACGGACGACAACGCGATGCGCCTGATTTTTTCCGGAAGCGGTGACAACCTTCTGAAGAATGCGCACGGCAAACTTTTCATTAACTGCGCGACCATTTCACCCCAGGTGCATGTCGAGGTGGAGAAACTGGCGGAGAAAGCCGGCGCCGAATCGCTTGAGGCGTGCATGGCGTCCAGCATCACCCAGGCGCGAGAGGGAAAACTTTATCTCATGTGCGGCGGGAGCGAGAGAGCGTTTCGCAAAGCCGCGCCGATTTTAAAAGAACTGGCCGCGAGTGTACGTTTCATCGGCAAAGCCGGCGAAGCGGCGAAAGTAAAAGCGCTGGTCAACATGGTGATGAACATCAACACCGCGGGCTTGGCCGAAGGCCTTGGCCTTGGCGCCGCGCTCGGACTGGATTTGAAAATGCTTCGCGAGGTCTTTGCCCAAACCGGGGCGAACTCGCGCGTCCTCGAAACCGACGGTGAAGACATGCAAAATCGGGACCACAGTTGTTTTTTCTCGGCCGCGCACGCAGCGAAGGATAGTGGCATCGCCTACGAGCTTGCGCGTCAGCTCGGCCTCGAACTTCCGCTTGCCCGCGCGACCAGGGAGCAATACGAGCGCATGATCGCGGAAGGCCTGGGCGAACTCGACAAATCCGGAATTGCCGAACTTACGTTCAAGGGTCGTCATAAATCCCGCGGCGGCGGAAGCGATCGGGTGTAAATTGGGGGAATGGGCGGATTCCACGGCAATCAGTCGGTCGCTTCGGGCGATCCTTCGGATTCCAGGTCAAAAATGAAGACGATCTGGCGCGTTTTTCGTTACTTGAAGCGTTATCCAGCGCTGGCGATCGGCATGCTGGCCTGCGCGATCGCTGGCACCCTGATGGTGTTGGTGTTCCCGCTCGTGACCAAAGACGTCCTCGACGTCGTCATTAGGCAGCATCAACCTCAAAGATTGATTCCGTTAGCGATGCTCGCGGTGCTGGCGGCGCTGCTCCAAAACGGTCTCAACTCGCTACGACTTATTTTAAACAATACCTTCGAGCAGCGGGTGATCTTCGATCTTCGTAGCGATTTGTATTCGCATATTCAGTTTCTGCCGCTCAAGTGGTTCGACAATCGCGCCACCGGAGATCTCATGACCCGGCTTCTGGAAGATGTGACCTCGGTAGAGCGGGTGTTGATCGACGGGATCGAGCAGGGGGTCATGGCCATTCTGCAAATCGTCGTCGTCTTCGCGTGGATGTGTTACATCAGTTTCAACCTGACTCTGTTCGCGCTCAGCCCGGTGCCTTTTCTCGCCGGCGGCGCGCTTTGGTACACGCTGACCGCGCATCGGCGCTACCGATTGCAACGCCGCGCCGCCTCCGCCATGAACGCGTTGCTGCACGATAATCTTTCCGGCATTCGCCAAATCCGCAGCTTTGCCCGCGAAGAGAACGAACACCGGCGCTTCGATCGGGTCAGCGACGAACTGCGCCGTGCCACCCTGATCGTGATGAAGGTCTGGGCGATGTACAACCCCTCAATGTATTTGATCGGCACTCTCGGCGTCATCGTTACCGTGCTGGTTGGAACGCAAGCCGTTCTCGCGGGAAGTATGCAGTTAGGCGCTCTCGTCATGTTTCTGTTGCTCACCGGTTACCTTTATGAACCGGTTGGGAAATTGCATCAGCTCAATCAATTGCTTCAGGCCGGTCGCGCCGCGGGTGAGCGCGTTTTTGAAATCATGGACGAACCGATCGAGCCCGGCTGGTTGACGAACGGATCGACATCGCGCGTTGCCGGTGATGTGCGCTACGAGAATGTCACCTTCAGCTACAGCGGGGACGGGCGCCTCGCCTTGGATCGGGTTTCGTTTCACGCTCGCCCTGGCGAGACCGTTGCTTTGGTCGGCTCAACCGGCGCGGGCAAGTCGACACTGGCGAGTCTGTTGCCGCGTTTCTACGAATTGCAGGCAAACGACGGACAAATCTTTGTTGATGGAAAAGAGATTCGCGAATACAGCCTTCGCGCGTTGCGTGAGAATATCGGCGTCGTCACGCAAGAAAGTTTTCTTTTCAACGGCACCATCCGCGAGAATTTGCTCATGGGGAAACCGGGCGCGAGCGACGCTGAGTTGTGGCGCGTTCTGGACGCGGCGAACGCGCGCGATTTCGTCGACCGCTTGCCTGACAAATTGGAGAGCGTCGTCGGCGAACGGGGCGTGAAACTGAGCGTCGGCGAAAAACAACGGCTCTCTATTGCCCGCGCGTTACTAAAAGATCCGCCCATTCTGATTTTGGATGAAGCGACCGCAAGCGTGGACACCGCGACGGAACGCTTGATTCAGGAAGCGCTCGAACATCTGATGGCGAACCGGACATCGATCGTGATTGCGCACCGGCTTTCGACGATTGTTCACGCTGATCAGATTCTCGTCCTCGATCATGGCCGCATCATTGAACGCGGTACGCATGAGACCTTGATCACACACGGCGGAAAGTATGCGCGTTTGTGCGAACAAAGTTTGCTCGAATCGCGCCGTGACGTTGACGGGGCCGAAGAGGAATTGACGACACCGGTTGAATCGCCGGACGAGCAGATGCCTGCCTCGCCATAGGTGCGCAAGACCGAAGGTAATCGGTTTACTATTCGCCGGACGAAGATGGCGACGGGATCGGCGACGGCGGGATCAAGAGAGTCTGGCCGGCCAGCAACTTCAACGGATTATCAATGTGATTGTATTTTTGGAGCTCGCCCACACTCACGCCGTACATTTTTGCGATCGACGTAAGCGTTTCGCCGCGGGCGACGACGTGACTATTGCCGTTGCCAGATTTGGCGGACGGTTCCTCAGCCGGCGTCGACGTCGATGCGGTTGACGCGGAGGTTGAACTTGCCGGCGCACCTTCCCCGATCATAACGCCGGGACGGTGATTAGTGATTTCGACCTGAAGCTTGAGAATCTCTTGCGAGAGCATGTCGATCTTCGCGTTCTGCTGCTCGATTTTTTTGGTGAGTTCCTGAAGTTGGGCCGTTTGACTGACCGCAGGGTTCGGCGTTGGCGCCATCGTTTGCCCAAAACCGTGAGACGTCGCGAATCCTGCCAGCATGGCCAGGCCTAAAACTTTCGCCGCGCACGATTTCATGGGAATCGGAGTTTGCCATCAGCCGCTCTCACTGGCAAGCAAGGTGGAATCGGCGGGTTGGACCGGCTTGCCTTTATCCTATTTCTCCTTAAATTTTTTGTATGCCGGAGCGCGTGCAAAAGCCGTTCGATCCCGCTCCGTGGGATCCGAAGCAGGGGGACGAAGGGGGTCCTCGCTCGCCTGACATTTCGCGACCAGACACCAAGGATTTACTCAAGAAAATGCGCAAGGTGGACCCCAACCAATCGAAGCGTTACCGGCAGCGGACAGGCCAATAATGGACAAGCCACCTCTGGTGCTTGATCCGAATTTTTCGGGGGCGAGCGAAGATTTTCCAGCCGTCCTGCGCCGCAAAGGACTGTTGCAGACCGCGCCCGAAGTTACCGGCGCGGCCGGCGGTCACGCTTTTGTTCCGACAGAATCGACGACGATACTTGCGTTTAAATTTTCCGGCGGCGTTCTGGTGGCGGGGGATCGGCGAGCGACTGCCGGCAACACGGTTGTTTACGATCGCGCGGACAAGGTTTTGGAAATCGACCGCCATTCAATCATGGCCATCGCGGGCGTTCCGGCGACCGCCTGGGAAATGGCCCGCGTGCTCGAACATTCGTTTCAGTATTTTCGCCGGACGCAATTGCAGGAAATGAGCGTGGATGGAAAGGTACGCGCTCTTTCAAAATTGCTGCGGGACAACTTCGGTTTTGTAATGCAAGGCGTCGGCGTGGTTGTCCCGATCTTCGCGACTTACGACGCGAATTCAAAACCGGAAGCGCGCCTTTATTTTTACGACGCGATGGGTGCGCAATTCGAAGTCACCGATTATGCCGCAACCGGTTCCGGGTCGCCGGCGGTCCGAGGCATTCTTTATTACGAGAATAATTGGGGCCCGAAAAAGCTTCAGGAATTGAACGATGATGAGGCGGTCGCAATCGCTCTGCGCGCGTTAGACACCGCGGCGGAGGCGGACACGGCAACCGGCGGGGTCGACCGCAGTGGCAAGGTCTTTCCGCTGATCAAGATCGTCTCTCACCAAGGCATTACGACACTGTCTGACGAAAAAGTATCGGGGATTTTCAAACAAAGAGTGGCATGATCGAAGAACCGTATCGTTGGGTGGAGGCGATCGCGAACCGGCGCGAGTACGTTGAGACGCAGCTCGCCCAGGGCAGCCCGATTGCGGCCGTCGGATACCGTGACGGAATACTTTTCCTGACCGTGGGTCGCCGGTCCCGCCAAAAAATCTACGAGATCTACGACCGGATCGCGATGGGAGCGATCGGTCACCCGGGCGATATCGAACGGTTGCGCCTGGCGGTGATCGAACTGGCAAGCACGGAAGGGTTCACCCGCTCGGCTGCGGATGTTTCGTTGCGACGCCTGGCGCATTATTCGCTTAGTCCAGTGATGAAGGCGGCATTCGAACAAGTTTACGGGCCGCCTTATTTGGCGAGATTGCTTTTCGCCGAGATCGGTTCGAGTCCGAAAGAAGATTTGTTTTTGCGAATCGACTACGATGGCTCGATTGCGGCTGACGGCCCGACTGCACAGCCCCGGCAACGCTTCGCAGTTCTCAGTGGAACCAAATCATCCGCCGAACTCATGGAAAAATTCCTGCAACAAAATCATGTGTCTGACGCCGTGCTACCCGAGGCGATTGCGCTGGCGGCGGACGCATGGAGCGTTGGGCGCATGGGATTGGGCGAAAGCGCGATCAAGGAGTTGCCCGAGAGTGACGCAATTCGCAAACATCGAAACGACCAACTGGCTGAATCCGGAATCGAAGCGGCAGTGCTCGAACGCGATAGTCGCAGTGCGATTCGTTATCGAACTTTGGCGGAAGAAGAACTGCGCTCCAACCTGCAAAGGTAACAATGTCTCGAGGGCAATCCGGTTTCGGCGGGGCGATAAAAAACATTGTTGCGTGGATGGGGCTTGCTCTGATGTTGGTCTCGTTCATCTGGTGGCAATTCCTTTTAATTCCCCGGTCGACGACTTCGTCCGGACGAACCGGCGCCCCAGCTCCCTTCACGCTTGTTGTTCTGGACCCGGGCCACGGTGGACAGGATTCGGGGGCAATTTGCGGAGCGATTTATGAGAAGGACCTTACTCTCGATGTCGCACAGCGCGTTGACCGATTACTCCAGGCGCAGGGCGTGGCTACCCTGATGACACGAGTGGGGGACAGTTATGTTTCACTTCAAGACCGCGCCGCAGTCACCAACCGCGCCCGCGATTGCATTTTCGTGAGCATTCATTTCAACGAAAGCAAAAAGCCGGTTAGTGGAATCGAGACATATTATGCCGAGCATCAAACCGCGCCGGCCCCGCGTCTTGTTTCGTGGATTCCTTTCTTCCAAGGGCCAGCCGCAGAATCGCCAACCTTAGCGAGTCAGAGCCTGGCCCGATGCATTCAAGAAGCAATGATTGCGCGGACCAAAGCGCCGGACCGGGGAACGAAGGCCGAACAATTCTTCGTGATCGCAAACGTGAGTGTGCCGGCCGTTTTGGTGGAAGGAGGGTTCCTGAACAAAGAAGACCTCGCAAAGCTGGAGAGCAACGATTACCGCGACCAAATGGCGGCGGCGATTAGCGAGGGGGTCCTGCGCTACCGCGACGTTCTCAAGGAGCGGCAATTAACGCTCGCAGTAACTGATCCGCGTCCTGAATAGGTCGAAAGTTTCGGCGTCAAAGCAAGCAACCATATGAAACTCCAAACTGCGGTCCTGATCTTGATCCTGTCGGCTAGGTCGCTTTTTGCCGATCCGAAGATCGAAAGTGTGCAACAAGCGCTGAAGGACGAGGGGTTCTATTACGGCGACGTGACGGGCAACAAAGACGCCGACACGACAGCGGCGATCCGGCGTTACCAGATTCGCAACGGATTGCAGATCACGGGCGATCTGAACGACGAAACGCTCAAAGCGCTGGGAGTTAGTTCTTCCGGTGACCGCGCTGCGGTGACGGCAGCGCCGACTGCAGCAGCGCCCGACAAGTCCGAATCGAGAGCCGCCCTGAAGGCCGAACCGGAACCCGAACAAACGGGGGAGCCGACGAATCCGATGACCGGGCAGCCATTTCCGCAACCGCAGCGGCAAGGTCAACAACCGCCGGAACCCGGCTACGGTATGGTTCCAGCCCACCCGACGGAAAATCTTGCCGGCACGCCCTACGAAGCAGCGCCTCCGCAGGCTCAGCGCAATGTGATCGTTTCAGCCCAAAATATTTTGGCGCAACGCGGACTTTATCGTGGGCCGATGGATGGCTCAGTCGGGCCGGATTTCGAATTCTCGTTGCGTGCCTATCAGGCGCGGGTGCACTTGCCGGTTACCGGCAGACTCGATCTGGAAACGCTCGCTGCTCTCCGATTGTTGCCTGGTGGGAACAGACCGGTCTACGTTCCGCGCCGCCGCCCGTCGCAAGAGCCGGTGCGCGGGGAATGGATTCCCGAACGCTGACGCTCCGTAGCGTCGGGTCTTTTTCTAGTCGAAATGCACGGTGTAGAGTTCCGCGAAGACAGTTCCGACAAAAATCTGCGCTTCGACGCGAAGAGGGATGCGGTTTTCGTCGTCCGATACCCAAACCGTTGCGCGGCGAAATTTCCGATGCGGCTCCAGTTCGAGCTCTTTGCCAAGGCGTTTCAGTTGAATGTCGAACTTGATCGCGTTGTAGCTTCCGGCGTGCACTGAAATTCGTTCGTGGCCTAACACCGTCACTGTCGCGAAATAAGCGGACGTGGCCGGGTAAACAACAATCCGATAGACAGCATGATCGTTAAGCGGCTGACTTCGCAGATAAAGCAGGGCGCTATGCAAATCGAACAAGCCGGGAAAGTTGAACGGTTTCGGCTTGTTGTCTTTCGGCCCTGAAGTTTCAGTGCGCGTCCGAGTAACGCCGGCATCGGTAAAATTCAGCTCGGTCGTGATTTTCTTCCGGCGATATGCCTCGACCTGTTTGGCTTCGATCGGGCAAAGAGTTTCGGCATTCGCGAGTCCGCGGTAGGTCGCGTCGAGTGTCCATAAGGCGCGCACGAAACCAGTGGTTCCGCCATTTGCTTCGAGCTGGAACCGCTTCCCGGCAATTTCGCTAAAATGCATGTCGCCTTTGCCGGCGGTGATTCCGGACCACCCGAAATGGTACGTTGCCCGTACCGGACGCAGTTCCGGAAAATTTCCGGGCGGATCTTTGGTAATTGTCGCTTCCCAGCTTGGCGCCGCCGAAACGATCGCAATCAGGCTAAACACGAGCGCGCTGACGGCGAGAAAAAGGTGTGGTGGATTCGTCACGGTGTCGATCAGTCGCAATTTAGTTCAGATTTCCGGCGGTACACAAAAAACACACGCGAGCTTGCTCCCGCGTGTGTTTTCGAATTCGAAAATTGCGATTAAGGTTTCTTTGGGGTCGCTGAAGCGCCGGCCGCCGGAGTGGTCATGCTGGTGTTGACCGAGCTGGGTCGTCCAGGCTTGTTTAAGACTGCGATCACGTCGTTCGTGAAATCTACGCTGTCCCGCGAATACATCAGCACGGGTACGCCGTTCAGGCTATTTCCGGACTTGTCGAATACCAGATCGAGATTGTTCTGTTTCACCCTGTCCATCACGACATCGGTGATCTCTTTGACGATGCCCTCGCGCATGCGAAGCGCTTGTTCCTGAAGCTGACGCTCACGAGTTTGACGAAACTCAGTGATCTCGCGCTCCATGTTCTTGATGTTGGAGATTTTGTCGTCGCGCTCCTTGGCTTTCTGGGCTTTGGCATCCGCGCTCAGGGCCGGCGCTTCGAGTTGTTTGTTGAGATTGTTGACGTCATCAAGGGCTTTCTTGTAGGCATCGGCGCGCTCGTCGTATTCTTTCTTGGCCTGATTCTTGGCGTCGTTAATTTTCGCCTCGGCATCCTTGGTTTTGTTGTATTCCCGGAAGGTCCGGTTCATGTCCACCGTCCCAATTTTCATTCCTTGCGCCCGGACGGCGACCGGTAGGACGAGCAAGGAAGCAAGCGTCAAAAACAGCATTTTTTTCATAGAAGGGGTAAACAAGTCGCCGGAAACCGGCTTGACCGCAAGTGCCAATATTAAGGCTTAAAACTGGTAGCCAACGCTGAAATTCAGGTGTCCGTGGCTCGCGTTTCCAGCGTTGTCCACCGGGAAGCCGTAATCCAGTCGCAACGGGCCAATCGGCAGGTCGAGGCGCAAGCCAATACCAAAATCGGAGCCAAGGCTATCGACCGTGCGTCGCGGGGTAAGTGGGGACGGAAATGGGCCAAGGCCCAATTTGGCTTGCTTCGACTGGTATATGAACGTCGCGATCTGATTCGGGCCTCGTGGGATGTCAATGGTTTGGTCGCTAAAGGTCCACGGACCCGAATTGACCACGCCCACGTCGGAGAATATTGCCCCGCGCGCTTTTTCGATGATGGGAAACGTGATTTCGCCGGTTGCCCGCCACATGCTTTGTCCGCCAATCGGCTGATTATTGCTGTCTTTCGGACTGAGAGCCCGGAACTGGAAGCCACGCAAATTGTTGGAGCCACCGAGATACAGCCGGTCGTAAATCGGCACCGCCGGGATCTGTTGTATAAACGGTTGGATTACGGGAGTATCGCAACCCGGCGACCCAAACGTGCAAGGGTTTCCCATCGCGTCATGACCGAGCTGTTGATGTGGACCGGTCACGACTGCGCCGTTAGTTAGGAAGTTCTTAAATTCCGGGGTATCCCACACGTCAATCGTTGAAGCTTCGGCGTCCACCAGGAAAATGACATCTTTCCAGACACGCCAATATTTGGTCGCCTCGACGTCTAATCCATAAGTCTGTTCATTGCCGCCGAGCGGACCCCCGGTGACGAAAGGTGTAATCGAAATTCGCTCACCTTTACGGGTCAGAAACGGATTGTCTCGTCGGTCCCAGACAAGACTTGTCGAAATCATGCTCTTGGTCGTAGTCCCTTCTTCCGCTAAAATCTCTGGTGAAACTCCGTTGGAGACGTTGTAGATCTCGTAATTCTGCAAACTGTATGTGAACACCCCATAAACCCAGGAGAAGAGCGGCTTTCGAAGCTCAATAGAAAAGCCGTAGTTTCGCTGGCTGTAGACTGAGCTCAGGTAACTGGCGTCCGAATAAAAGGCCTGTCCTCCGAGAGAAAGTGGGCGATCGAGGAACCACGGTTCGGTTAAAGCGACAACGAAATCTTGTCTCTGTGATCCGATTTGCGCCTTGGCGCGGAATTTTTGTCCAGCGCCGGTGAGCCCTGGCCAGTTTGCGATGTCGAAGTTGCCCTGGGTCAGTTCGACGAATCCAATCAACGAATCGACCGTGCTGTAACCGGCTCCGAAGTTGAGCGAGCCGGTGCGCTTTTCTTCCACCTGGACCACCAAATCTTTTCGGCCTTCCACTCCGGTTTCATCCGGATAGGCCTCCACCTTCGAGAAGTAACCGAGGTTATCAAGTCGCTTCCTCGTGGTCTCGACTCGGACAGTGTTGAACACATCGCCGGGCTTCAGCAGGATTTCGCGGCGGATGACCTTGTCTTTGGTCCGGGTATTTCCAACGATATTAATCCGTTCGACGAAGGAGCGATTTCCTTCTTCGATCTTGTAATGGACGTCGATCAGTCCGGGACCCGCCGGTGTTCCCTGCGGCAGAATCACCAGATCGACATAGCCGCCGCTGCCATAACCGTCGGCGACCGCCTTGGCGTCATCGTGCAACTGTTTAGGTGAGTAGACGCTGCCCTCTTTCATTTTCAGCAACGCCCGAAGCTTTTGTTCGGTCGTTTGCTTTTCGCCGGAAAACGTGAGTTTGCCGACGTGGTATTGAGTGCCTTCCTTGACCCCGACTTTGATAAGGAGTGGCCCGCCTTTCTTCCGCTCTCGACTCAGCTCCTGCACGTCCGCGTCGATGTAACCGTGGTTTTGGTAAAATTCTTTGACCTTATCGAGATCCTGTTGGAGTTGGACTTCATCGAGTCGCCCCGATTTATCAATGAACGAGACAAACGTCTTGCCGCGGGTCTTCATCTGTTTTCGCAGCATCTTGCCGCTGAAATGCTCGTTGCCCTCGAACTGAATCTGTTGAACTGCCCCCTTGGCGCCTTCATTCACCGTGTAAATCACGCGCGCCGTGCCTTTGCTCTCGTCGATGGGCTCGGTGCGAAAATCCACCGTCACATCGGTGAAGCCTTTGCTTTGATAAATGTCGATGATCTTCGTTCGGGCCTTCTGCAGGTCGTCTTCGTTTACCGGTGCATTCAGTTTAACCGCAATCTCCTTGCGGAGCTTCTTCGCGCTTACTCGCTGCGCACCATCGATCACCAACTCGCGGATCACTGGCCGCGTCTGCACCGCAACGATCACTTTGACACCGTCGCCTTCCGGTTGGGCAAAGATGCGCACGTTTTGAATTGTTCCGGTCTTGTAAAGATTACGAATGTCGTCCTCGACGGTTGAGTCCGAATAAGGCTGGCCGACCGCAGTCCGCATTTGAGCCAGGATACGTTCCTTGCTTACTGTCGACGGACCGGAATATTGCACGTCAATGGAATGGATAATCGGTGCGCCTTGTCCGTGCACAGCCGACACGGCCCCAAACCATGTCGCGCAGACGACGAAAAGCAGCGCTAACGTCCAGCCCCGCCCCATGCCCCAGGATTCTCTCATATCAATCAAAATGCCGAATCCCGCGCAGCGCATAAAACGGCGCGGGACAGGCGGCAAATAGAGGAGAAGGCGGCAATCGTCAAGGCAGGAATTTCGTCGAAAGCGGTTAAGATGGTTAGGGAATGGCTACGGCGTCCGTCATAGACAGCGCAAAATGCGGTTCAGTTCAACAGTTCGTAGGAATTATTTCGCCGGCGGGGTTCGTATCCGGCATCTCGAATCAATGATTCAATATCCGCCGCGTTTAGGCGAAATGTCGTCCCCGCCGCGCTCACCACATTCTCCTCCATCATCACCGAACCGAAATCGTTCGCTCCATATTTGAGCGCGACCTGGCCGATTCCGGGTCCCTGTGTCACCCACGAACTCTGGATGTTGTCGACGTTGTCCAAAAAAATGCGGGACAACGCCTGCATCCTCAAATATTCCGCGACGCCCGTCGGATGTTGGACCTTTAAAACCGTATGTTGCGGCTGAAATGTCCAGCAAATGAACGCGGTGAACCCGCCGCTTCGGTCCTGTTGATCGCGA
>DATMOU010000011.1:0-19413 GCA_035568035.1 Chthoniobacterales bacterium
CGCCGCAAGCCTTGTAATTCGGATGATCGCTCCAGACGCGCAGGGTCATCCGGTCGCAGGCATCGGCCAGGCCCAGCTCGCAATACGGTTTTTGCTCGCGCGTAACTTTTGGCGTAGCCGATTCGACCTGCACATGAACGCGCGCGGTGATTGGGTCGCTTTGCACGGCCCGTCGAATTTCGCTCAGCGTCATCAATTGCATGTCGATCCTAACTCTTCCTCTTGCTCTTACTCTTAGGATTTTAATCGGCTGCGTTGATCGCGCCGCAGGCCACTCGCGCCCCGGAATTTCCTGATGGATCGGTTTTTAGATCGTCCTCTTTTTCATGGACCACGACCGACCTTCCGAGGATCGAATCATTACCCGTCAAACTGAGTTTGCCTTTCCAATCCAGGTGGGCCTTTCCGGAGACGTCCGCTTCAATGTTGCCGAGGTCGCCGACGTGATGATCGAGCGTCATCGGTCCGCCGTGAGGTTTCATGGTCGGATTGAAATGCGCGCCGGCTGATGCCGCATCGGGCGCCGAGCAATCGCCTCTTTCATGAATATGGAATCCGTGTTTGCCGGGTGTCAGGTTCTGAATGTCTGCAGTCACCTGAACTTCGTCGCCGATTTTTGTGAACGTAACGGTACCGGTCACTTTACTGCCGGACTTCGGCTCCAACGTCGCCGCCGCTTTCGTGACTTCCTGCGCCTGTGTGAAACAGGCGAGCGCGCAAAACATGGTTGTGAGGATAATCGTCTTCATCCGACAAACGTATGCCGTTCCGCGGGAATGAAAACTCTCAATCGAGCAGACGCTGCTCGATTCCAGCGTACGCGTCGACCCGACGATCGCGCAGAAACGGCCAGTGCGTGCGATGCTCGTTGACTCGCGCCCAATCGACTTCGCCGACTACGATCTCTTCCTTATCGACTGACCCTTTCGCGATGATCTCACCATCCGGTCCGCAAATGAAGCTTTGCCCCCAAAACTCGATTCCGTCGCCGCCGGCGGGCGCTTCGTGTCCAACGCGGTTCGCGGCGGCGACGTAACAACCGTTCGCGATCGCGTGACTACGCTGAATCGTTTCCCACGCATTATGCTGGGCCGCGCCGAATTCCTTCTTCTCGCTCGGGTGCCAGCCGATCGCTGTCGGGTAGAAAATAATTTCCGCTCCCCGCAGCGCGGTCAGTCGGGCCGCTTCCGGATACCACTGATCCCAACAAACACACACGCCGATCTTGCCGCGTTTCGTTTCCCAGGCCTGAAAACCGAGATCGCCTGGAGTGAAGTAAAACTTTTCATGATAAAGAGGATCGTCCGGGATATGCATTTTGCGATACTTCCCGAGAAATTTTCCGTCCGCGTCGATGATCGCAGCAGTGTTGTGATAAACGCCGGCCCGCCGCTTCTCGAAAAGTGATGCGATGATTACGACGCCTACTTTTTTTGCTAAGTCGGCCAGTGCGGCTGTCGATTCTCCAGGAATTTCTTCGGCCAGCTCAAAATTCTTGTGGTCCTCGCTTTGGCAAAAGTATTGCGATCGGAAAAGTTCCGGCAGGCAGACAATGGCCGCGCCCTTTTTCGCCGCATCGCGAACAAAACCCATCGCCCGCGAGAAATTCTTCTCCGGCTCGGTGCCGCAGCGCATTTGCACCAGCGCAACTTTCGTTTTGTGTGCCTCAGGCATTTTGACAATTAACCACGAAGATCACGAAAGACACGAAGGCCACTCGATAAATTTTATCTTCGTGAACTTCGTGTCCTTGTGGTGGATCACTTGACCGAATCCGCCGGCAAGATGTCGATCTTGTCGATCGTAATTCGCTTGGTCGGTTTGCTCATTTCGCCCATGCTGTTCCGGGTGACGGCCGTGTTGCCGATTTTCTCCAACACCTCGTCGCCTTTGATAAGTTTGCCAAACGTCGTGTACTGATGATCGAGCCGCGTTACCGGCGCGAGACAAATAAAAAATTGCGAGCCGGCTGAATCAGGATCGGGCTCGCGCGCCATCGAGATTACGCCCCGTTCATGCGAGTGATCGTTGAACTCGGCTTTGATTTTATAACCCGGCCCGCCGGCGCCGTAGGAATCTTCTTTCGCCGGATCTTTTGAGTTCGGGTCGCCGCCTTGAATCATGAATCCCTTCACGATCCGGTGAAAAATGGTGCCGTTGTAAAGCCCCTGCTTCGCCAGCTTTTTGAAATTCTCGATCGTGTTGGGCGCGGCATCAGTCCAAAACTGAACCACCATGTCGCCCTCGCTGGTCTTGATCACGGCAACTTCATTCGTTGCATCCGCGGGTGAAGCCTTGTTCGGTTGCGCGGCTGCAACAACAACCAACAAGGCAGCGGCAAGGACCGAACAAATCCGAATACCGAATATCGAAAAGTGCCAGTCCGGCTCGGACCGAAACAAATTCGAATGACCAAAAAATTTGAAGCCGTAATGTGGTCGCATGGTTTGAGTTTTATGTTTCGTGCTTGTTTCGGATTTCGGATTTCGCATTTCGGATTTTAATTTGCCAGTAGTCATTGGAGTTTCGTCATTTGTCGTGATATTCCTGCAAGCTGCGGACCTGCACTTTGCTTTTTTGCAACGATCTAATGCCGTTCGCGCTGGCTTGAGCTGCGCGCACGGTCGTCATGATTGGAATTTTCGCCGCAAGCGCCGCGTTGCGGATCATCACCTCGTGTTCGCGCGGGACTTTACCGCTAGGCGTGTTTATGATGAAGTTAATGTCGCCGTTCTTGACGCGGTCGAGGACGTTGGGCCTGCCTTCGTGCAGCTTGAAAACCTTCTCGACCTTGATCTTCGCTTTTTTTAGCGCGTCCGCGGTTCCGGCGGTCGAAATTATTCCGAATCCGAGTTTCAAAAACTCTCGGGCCAACGGGATCACCGGCTCTTTATCTGTGTCTTTCACGCTGATGAACACATTGCCTTTTTTCGGCAACGGCGGCGGCGCGGCCATCTGCGATTTGGCGAACGCGAGCCCAAGGTCGACATCCATTCCCATGACTTCGCCGGTTGATTTCATTTCCGGCCCGAGCGAAATGTCCGTTCCCTGATAACGCAGAAACGGAAAGACCGCTTCTTTCACCGAGAAATGTTTCGGCACGATTTCCCTGGTAAATCCGAGCTCTCGCAACTTTTTGCCAGCTATGACTTTAGCGGCCAGCTTCGCCAGTGGAACGCCGATCGCCTTGCTCACGAAGGGAACCGTTCGCGAAGCACGCGGATTCACTTCGAGCACGTAAACATCTTCGCCTTTGACTGCGAATTGCACGTTCATGAGTCCCCGCACATTCAGCTCGCGCGCCATTGCCTTTGTCGCGGATGAAATTTCGTCGAGCACTCGTTGCGACAATGAAAATGTCGGAATCACGCAAGCGCTGTCGCCGCTGTGGATGCCAGCTTCCTCGATGTGTTCCATGATCGCGCCGATCACCGTCGTTTCGCCGTCCGAAATGCAATCGACATCTACTTCGATTGCGTCTTCAAGGAAGCGGTCGACCAGAACCGGCCGGTCCGGCGTGACTTCAATTGCGCTCGCCATGTAACGGCGCAAGTCCACTTCGTTGTAAACAAGCTCCATCGCGCGTCCGCCAAGCACAAAACTTGGCCTAACAAGTACCGGATAGCCGATCTTGCTCGCGATCTTCACCGCTTCATCCGTGCTGACCGCCGATCCACTGGGCGTTTGGCGTAGGCCAAGTTTGTCCAGCATTGCGGCGAACAACTTTCGGTCTTCCGCCGTCTCGATGCTCTCCGGCTGGGTTCCTAAAATCGGAACGCCCGCGGCTTTCAAATCATCAGCGAGGTTCAGCGGGGTCTGCCCGCCAAACTGCACCACTACGCCGTCGGGCTTCTCCTGCTCATATATATTAAGTACGTCCTCGAGGGTGAGCGGCTCGAAATAGAGCTTGTCGCTGGTGTCGTAGTCCGTCGACACCGTTTCCGGGTTCGAATTAACCATGATGGTTTCGAATCCCAGCTCGCGGAGCGCGAATGCCGCATGCACGCAGCAATAATCGAACTCGATTCCCTGCCCGATCCGGTTCGGCCCACCGCCCAGAATCATCACCTTGCGTTTGCCGCTTTCCCGGTGCTCGTTCTCGTCTCCGTAGGTCGAATAATAGTACGGTGTGTAGGCTTCGAACTCGGCCGCGCAGGTATCGACCAGGCGATAAGTCGGTATGATCGACAAACGTTTTCGCGCCGCGCGAATTCCATCCGGTCTCAATGAATTAGCGTAGCCGAGCTGGTTGTCGGAGAAGCCAAGTTTTTTCGCGCGCAGAAGGTCGCGCGCATTTTGGAAAATGCCGGGGGCAATTTGGTCGGCGGTCAAATTCACCGCCCATGGCTCGGTCAGGGTGCGCACCCGATGCACTGCAAGAGCGGATTCTTCGATTTCCTTTTGCGTTTCAACAATTTGCTGAAGATTTCGCAAGAACCATTTATCGATCTTGGTCAGCTCAAAGACTTCATCGATCGACGCACCTTTCGCGAACGCCTGTCCGATGTAAAAGATTCGCTCCGCATTCGGAATCGCCAGCTTCAACCGCAGCGTTTCAAAATCGACATCCTTGTCGGCACCATCGCCGATCAATCCGAACCGTTTGATCTCGAGCGAGCGCAACGCTTTTTGCAGCGCTTCCTTGAATGTTCGGCCAATCGCCATCGCTTCTCCGACTGATTTCATCTGGGTTGTCAGCGTTGGATCGGCCTGCGGGAATTTCTCGAACGTGAATCGCGGGACTTTTACGACGCAATAATCGATCGTCGGCTCAAAACAGGCCGGCGTCTCGCGGGTGATGTCGTTTTTGATTTCATCGAGGGTGTAGCCGACCGCGAGCTTGGCCGCGATTTTCGCGATTGGGAATCCGGTGGCCTTGCTCGCCAGCGCGCTGGAACGCGATACCCGCGGATTCATCTCGATCACCACCATGCGTCCTGTGTCGGGATGGACCGCGAATTGAATGTTGGAGCCACCGGTCTCAACGCCAATCTCACGAATCACAGCGAACGACGCGTCGCGCATCATCTGATATTCCTTGTCGCTCAGAGTTTGCACCGGCGCGACGGTGATTGAATCGCCGGTGTGCACGCCCATTGGATCGAAATTCTCGATCGAGCAAACGACTACGCAGTTGTCCATTCGGTCGCGCATCACTTCCATCTCGAATTCTTTCCAGCCAACAAGCGACTCCTCGATCAACACTTCGTTGACCGGTGACATGGCGAGGCCGCGCCCAGCGATTTCGGTCAGATCATCCGGATTGTAAGCGATGCCTCCGCCGCTTCCGCCCAGCGTGAATGCCGGCCGAATGATCAGGGGAAAGCTCCCGATCTCTTTTGCGACCTTGTGTGCATCGGCACCTGAACGCGCTATGCCGGAGCGCGGCACATCGAGCCCGATCCGCAGCATCGCTTCCTTGAACAATTGTCGATCCTCGCCTTTGGCGATCGCTTTCGCGTTTGCGCCGATCAGTTTCACTTTGTATCGGGCGAGGGCACCATTGCGGTAAAGCTCCATCGCCGCGTTCAGTGCGGTCTGGCCGCCCATTGTAGGCAGAAGTGCGTCCGGCTTTTCCCGCTCAATGATGGCCTCGATTACTTCCGGCGTGATCGGTTCTATATAAGTACGGTCAGCGAATTCCGGGTCAGTCATGATCGTGGCCGGATTCGAATTCACCAGCACGACCCGGTATCCCTCTTCGCGCAACGCCTTGCAGGCCTGGACGCCCGAATAATCAAATTCGCAGCCCTGCCCGATCACGATTGGGCCGGAGCCGATGAGGAGAATTTTCTTTAGATTGTTGTTCCGCGGCATCTGCGCAGCGCGGAGGATAACGCATATGGGCAAAATTGCAGCCGGTAATCGTTTCTTCTTGCCGAGGTTGGTGACAATCGGCAAATCTCAGGCAGAAATCGGCTAATCCTCCCCAGAATGACTCTCAACGTATCACTCCGCGTCCCAGACGGGATCGTGATGGCCTCGGACAGTCTATCAACACTGACGCAACCTGTTAATCAGCGGATGACAGTCTCTGGGAAGTGCGACAAGTGTGGTGAGTCGGTTGAAATAAGGGATGTGCAAACGCCGCCGATGTCTATTCCGAGTTCGACATGGCCGTACGCACAGAAGCTGTTTCCGATCCAAGGTCGATTTGGTCTGGCTACTTACGGCATGGCATTCGTAAATGAACGCAGCATTTACAATCACGTCATCGAACTCGCGCCGAATTTGCCGCAGCCGAAAAGCGGTACGGATCAATTCGAAGCTCTGGCGGATTTTATCGGAGCGTACTTCCAAAAGGAACTCGAAAACCAACTGAATTCATCAGGGCTTTCGGTGGCATTGCAACCGGATGAATGGTGCCCGCTCGGGTTTCAGTTTGTTGGCTTCAGCAAACCGCAGGCGGCTGCTCCAATCTCCAAGACGAGGTTGATCCAGACGGGGAAGGCTGTGCGCGCGCAGACGTTCGAGAAAATTGGCTGCACAATTTCAGGTGACACGGCGGTGGCACAAATGTTATTCCAGCAGGCAAATTGGGCATCGTTCTCGCTCCAAGATGCTATCGACTATGCAAAATTCCTCATCCGGACTACCTCGGACTTTCAGCGATTTTCGGGCAAAATGCCCACAGTTGGAGGCGATATAGACATTTCGTTACTTACACACCACCGCGGCTTTCAATGGATTGCACAAAAGGAACTCTATCGTACGTTGGAGAGGACTGAGGTACCGTTGACCGTATGAGCTTTGCATATATTCAGGGCCAAGAAGCGGAAGCGCTTGCATATTTCGAGCGCCTTCTGAATCAACCGCTGCCGGAAAGCGACCGAGAACAGCTCAAGCGTTTGGTGGAGCAGCTGCGTCGGAAGGTCGAAAGTGAAGCGCATCCGGAAAACACGGTCGAGCTCACGCTGCACAACACGCTCCGTGGCTTGAATTTCCAAAAAGCCTAATCAACCCGATAACCAGGGTCGGGTGCCGAACTTCGCGCGCGAACTACTTCCCCTGATATTTTGGTTTTTTTACCTGCTTGCGGACCGCCGCAAAGAGTTTGGTGATCCCAGTTTCGCTGATTGTGTTGGTAAGAAATGGCGGAACGGAAATCCCGCTGTCGGTAAAAACGTAGTACGTCGCACGCGTTTTGTTCGGGCCACTCGGCTCCAGCAACCACGATCCGTTGACGAGTTTCACTCGAAACACACCAGGCTGCTCAGCCGGTCCATGCTCATTCGCCGGCTTCCATTCACTGAAATACGCCTGGCCGTATTCGGCCGGCCACGATCTCTTTTCGATTCGAATCGTGTAATCACGATCGCTAACAATCTTCGGTGAAATCCGCTGATACGTGAGAATCGAATTGTGTTTTCTCTCAATTACGCGCGCTTCTGCTGTGTAAGGCATGAAGCTCGCATACGCTTCAACGTCATCGATGACTTTATAAGCGGCATGGCTCGAGGCATCGATCTCACCGATCGCCTTGAACTCTTTCAAATGAGATCCCGGATGCGGGCGACTGTAAATTGCGACCCCATTGGCCTGCTTCACCAGTTTCCAATCCTCTTTCGGAGTTTGTTCCGCAGCGAAGACGGTCAGCGCAAGTCCGGCAATCGCCAGCGCGATGATAGTTTGCTTCATCTCCAGTCAGGTTTGACGCAGCGAGCGAACCGCGGATTCAGAGCAAATAGGCCTTACGACGTTACCTTTTCGACATTCCGAGCTGGGCGAACAGAAACGAATATTCATCGGCCTGTTGCTTGATTCGCTCGCTCAAGGCTGTGCCGATGCCGTGGCCGGCACTGGAACTGGTTCGCAACAGGATCGGGTTCACCGACTTGTTCGCCTCATCCAACCTCGCAGTCATTTTGCGCGAATGATAGGGCGCAACCCGGCCGTCGTTGGCGCCAGTCATGAACAGGATCGACGGGTATTTTGTTCCGTCGACAACATGATGATACGGCGAGTAGGCGTAGAGGGCTTTGAATTGCTCGGGATCTTTCACGGTCCCGAACTCGGTTACGTTGAAGGCGCCGTTCGGCGCGAGCTCGACGCGCAGCATGTCGTAAATTCCCACGAACGAGACGACCGCACGCATCAACTCCGGGTGTTGCGTGATCAACGCGCCCATTAACAAGCCGCCGTTGCTTCCACCGAGTAACGCCAGTTTCTCTGGTCGCGTCCACTTCTGGTCGATCAGGTATTTGGCAGCAGTTGCGAAATCATCGAACACGTTTTGTTTTTTCGTGAGATTGCCTGCTTTATGCCATTCCTCGCCGAACTCGCCACCGCCCCGGATGTTCGCCACAACGAAAACGCCGCCGTGGTCGTACCAGAGTCGACTGGTGAAATCAAAACGCGGAGACATGCTGATTCCATAACCGCCGTAGCCGTAGAGCAACATCGGATTGTTGCCGTCCTGCCTCGTTCCTTTCTTGCGAACGATGTTCAACGGGATCTTTGTTCCGTCCTTCGACGTCGCGAATTCGTGGGTCACTTCGATGTCCGCGAACGACACCGGCGACGTGCTGACCAGCGCCGTCCTTACCGGCGGCTTCGCTGGATCGGTGACTTGGAACCAGGCCGCCGGTTCGGTGTAGCTCACATCGCGGAACAGTAAGGAATTGTCTTCCAACGATTCCATCTCGGACACGGACGAAATTTCCGGTATCGCGATCGTGCGCGCGTTCTTGCCGTCCAAATCAAAACGCCGAATCTGCGACGGCCCGCCCAACAAATCGGCGACGTACAATGCGTCCGTAGTGGGTTCAACGAATTGAATCACCGCGTCGCTCTCGGGGACGATTGTCGTAGCGTTTGCCAGGGCCGGATGATCCAGCGACAGCCGCAGAATTTTTCCGCGCGGGGCGTCGGCGCGGGAAAGCAGATACAGCGCGTTGTCGCGTCCAAGACGCGCCGCTTTGATCTGATCGCTGAACTGCGTCAGCTGCTTCCAGTTTCCATCTGGCCCCAGCAAATAATGAGAAAAGTCGCCGCCGTCGCCGTTAGAGACCGTCGCCAGAATGAATTTTCCATCATTCGACGCTTCCAGTTTGATCTCGGCAATCCGCGGGAATTCTTTGCCGATCGAGTAAGTATCCTGGGTGTCCGGCGTTCCGACTTTATGAAAATAGACCTGCTGATAAAAATTGAGGTCGACGTCCGGCTTCTCGCCCTTGCGGGGGAAGCGCGTGTAATAAATCGCGGTGCCGTCCGCGTTCCAGACGGCGCTGCCACCGGCCGTTGGATATTGGACGTGCGCAATGGAATCAGGTAGCGCTTTGCCGGTGGCCGTTTCGTAAATGCGAAGAGTTCCGTCTTCGCTGCCCCCCTGGGAAATGGAAATGGCCACATACTTCCCGTCGCGCGACGGTACAAACCAGTCGATCGCGGTCGTGCCTTTTGCATCGAGCGCGTTGGGATCGAGGACAACTTTCTCTGATTTCAAATCGTCAGCCGACGCCAGCGTGACCAGCATGGGTTGCTGCTTCGGCGGCTGAAATTTCAGCGCGAACAAAGTCCCTGGGCGTGAAACGATCCCGGAATAGCTCGGCGAGGTTTTGGCGTACCAGTCCGCCAATTGTTTTTCGATTGCCTTCCGGTCCGGCAATTTGTCGATGTAAGCGCGTGTCTTTTGATTTTGCGTGTCCGACCAGTTTTTTACCGCCGGATCGTCGTCTTTTTCCAGCCATTGGTAATCGTCCTGAACTTTGACGCCCTGATATTCGTCGGTGACGGGCTTCTTGGGAGTTTGGATATTCGTTTCGGCTGCCGCAATTTGGGTAATTCCCGGAAGCGACAACGCGACAATGAGCAACCAGCGATTCAAATGCATAGGGAGATTAGAATCTACACCCGGCCCGCATGTTCAACGCTTTTCCTTCTTTTGGTAGGGGCGGTTCACCGAACCGCCCGCGGACGATTGAGGTCAATCGTCCCTACCTAAAGATCGAATCCGCGGGATAAATCACGCCGTTCTTGACCACCGTTTCGATGTCCGAGGCATTCGCGATATCATCGACTGGATTCGACTTCAGGATCACTAGATCAGCGAGGCAGCCGTTCTCGATCCGACCTATGTGCGTGCCGGTTTCACCGCCAAAGAGTTTGGCTGCGTTCGCCGTCGCGCATTGCAGAATCTGCATGTTGGTCAACTCGGCTTGTTTCATGAGCTGAAACTCGCGGAATAACGCCGGTCCGTGAATGGTTCCGATGTTTCCAGCATCCGTGCCAGCGGCGATCGTCGCGCCGGCGTCTTCCAGTTTCTTTAAATTCGGAAGCGCGACTTCGTAAGTCTTGTTGATCCGGTCCATCGCCGTCTTCGGGTCAGCCAGCGCGGCTTTCACCCTGTCCGGCAATTTGTCCTGCGGAATTTTCGTGACGTCGAGCGACGCGATGACTTCCGGGTTGCCCCAAGCCTGTTCTTCCTTCGTCAGATTCAGTTGATGCGAAAAAACACGGCCGTAGCGCTCGAACACCACCAGCGTTGGACACAAAATGATATGTCGATCTTTCAATAACTTCACGAACGCGTCGTCGATTGGCTTATCGACCACGCTATGCACAAGGATGTCTGCGCCTTCTTCAACCGCGGCCCGCGCAGTTTCCAATTCGGTCGCGTGAACCGCGACGCGAATGTTGTGCGCGTGACTTTCTTCAACCGTCGCGCGAACCGTCGGTCGAAACGCATCGACCGGGTGATCCTTGTCCACGATGTACCAGATTTTCACCAAGTCCGGTTTCTTCTCCGCCAGTTTGCGCACGAAGTCGCGCGCCTGCTCTGGTCCATCGATCTTCACGATCGGCGGATCGCCCAGGTCCAGTTTTTCGCGAGAGACGCTGGAGATTAAGGGGCCAGCGACGGCGACTCGCGGCGCTTTTGCGGTGGCGTTGGCCTTTTGGCGGACCTCGAAATTCCACATCGGCCCTCCCACGTCCACCACGCTGGTGATTCCGCATCGAATGTAGCGTGAAAAAACATCGTCCAGGTGCGACTTGATCCAGACGACTTCATCTTTATACGGGCGAATGCTGTTGAAATCCGCGCCGTCAGGTCGCGTGAACAGGTCGGCCGATTGAAAGAAATGTATGTGGGTGTCGATGTAGCCCGGCAAAATGAATTTGCCGGCGCAATCGATCTGTTTTCCGAGAGTAGCCGCGTCCTGTTTGCCCATCGAAACGCGTTCGATCTTATCGCCATTGATCACGACCGTCGCGTTCGGCATCACTTTGCCGTCAGCCGGATTAATCACCGTCGCGCCGACGAGCGAGATCTTTTCGGCGTGCACTGTGATCACGCCGATCATGAGAAGAACAGCAATAAGCTTTTTCATATTCCAAAGCGTTGTAGAAACACCGCTACAACTTCGTCATTTTTTCAAGGTTTCGGTTCGTCTGCTATTTTCAGAACAATTTTGCCGCGGGTGTGATGCGTCTCCGCCTGGACGACCGCTTTTGGAGCATCAGCCAAAGGCAAGACCTGCGTGACGAGGGGTTTTACCTTGCCGGCGTCGATCATCTGCGTGATCGCCCGGAGCTCTGAGGGATCGGGATGTGACGAAAGTGATTTGCAGGCAATTCCACGCTTTTTGACCTGCTCCTCGTCGCATTTCGAGACGATTGTCACAAGGTTTCCGTCCTTCTTCACCACGCCGTACGATCTCGCAAGTGTATCCCCGCCGACCGTATCCAGGACAACATTTACATCGTGCGCGACGTCCTCGAACTTTTGTTTCGTATAATCGATTGCGACGTCAGCGCCGAGTTTCTTAAGCAGGTCCTGGTTTGCCGTCGACGCGGTAGCGATCACTTTCGCGCCCCGCGCCTTGGCAATCTGGATCGCAAAACTTCCGACTCCGCCTGAACCGCCATGGATCAAAGCAGTTTGCCCTTCTTGAAGATTTCCAAAGCCCCACAGCGCCTGGAAAGCGGTCAATCCGGCCAGCGGGACCGCGGCAGCGTCAGTAAAACTCAGTGACTTCGGCTTGATTACGCTTTCGTTTTCGTTGGAAATACAGTATTCGGCCCAGCCGCCGCCGTAGAGCAGATATGCGTAAACGGGATCTCCGACTTTCAGAGTTTTCACTTGTTTGCCGGCTTTGACCACCACGCCCGCCATGTCGTAGCCCAGAGTCAATGGCAGATGCGTTCCAAATTCTTTCGCGAACTTCCCGCTGAGGATGAGCGGGTCGGCCGGATTCACCCCGCTCGCGATCACGCGAACGAGAACTTCGGTGTCCTTCGGCTGAGGAACGGGAACTTCTTCAAGCTTCAGCTTTTCCGGTCCGCCGTACTCGTGAGCGACGATCGCCTTCATCGTTTTCGGTATGGGTTGAGTCTCCGCGGCAGCAAACGAAGTTTTTTCGGTGCTCGCAATGAGCACGGTTACGCTGAGAAGAACGACAATCGTATTTTTCATGGTAGAAGGGTTGTACGGGCGTTCGCCCCGGCGAACGCCTATTTATTCAATTCGGCGCTTGGTCTCAAGCAACGGCGCGTATCAGGTTAAATCGAACATCAAACCTCGTACATCAAACATTAGTCATTCCTTGGACCCGGGCACGGCTTTCTCGGCGGCTTTGAAGCCGATCTTGGAATGAGTGCCGTCGCAAAACGGTTTCTCGGTGGACGCGCCGCACCGGCAAAGGGCCATGCGCGGTTCGATTGGAAATTTGTTGCCGTCCGCGTCGATTAGTTCGACTTCGCCCTTCACGATGTACGGACCGTTCTTGATTGTTTCGATTGTTGCCATGTTTGGAATGTAGCTGATGTGGCGCGGAGATAAAATGTTGCGGAGGAGGCTGTCTCAGCCGCTCTTTTTGGGGAGCGCATGCGCCTCGCATGCTGCGGTTGGCGCCCTCGCCGACCGCTTTTGAGTATTGCGGAAGTTTTCGGCGAGGCGCCGAAAACAACACGCGGGGCGCGTGTGCTTTCCAGAGTTACGCTTGCACCGCGCCCCCGACAGTTCAAAATCGTCAGCGCATGAAACGTTTTCTTTTCGCTGTCTCTTTTCTCGTGGGTGTCAGCGCATTCGCGCAGTCAACCGCCAAGCATCCGTTCACGTTTGAGGACATGATGAAACTCAAGCGGGTTGATGAGCCGGTGCCGTCGCCTGACGGGAAATGGGTCGTGTTTTCCGCAACCGATGTCGATCTTGAAGCCAACACGAAGATTTCTCACCTCTGGGTCGTGCCTGCGAACGGCGGTGAGTCGAAAAGACTAAACGAAACATCCACGCACGAAGAACGGCCACGATTCTCGCCTGACGGCAAACGGCTGATCTGGACGTCAAAGGCGGCCGATCCAACGCAAATCTGGATGTGTGACTTCAATTCCGACACGGGAACGCTGACTGGCCAGCCGCATCAGGTGACGAACATCTCAACCGGCGCGGACGGCGGGATCTGGTCGCCGGATGGAAAGAACATTGTGTTTGTGTCGGAAGTCTATCCGGATTGCAGGGACGACGCGTGCAACAAGCAGCACGACGAAGAGGTGAAGAAGAGCAAGGTCAAAGCGAAGATCTTCACGAAGCTGTTCTACCGGCACTGGAACGCGTTCACTGAATTCAAGCGCAGCCATTTGTTCGTTGTTTCTGACGATGCGATTCCTGAAACTGTAGAGGCAAATGCCAGTCCGGCTCGGACCGTGTCGCCTGCGCCATCTGAGAGTTCGCAGCCGACACGGCTGCCGCTACAGAAGAATGTTCCGCGCGATCTCACCCCGGGCGACCATGATGTGCCGCAGTTTCATCTTGGTGGGCAGGACATGTACGCAATTTCGCCGGACGGGCAGGAGTTGGCTTACACCAGCAACATCGACGAAGTCGAGGCGACGAGTACAAACGACGAAATTTTTGTCGTGCCGATTTCTACTGTGGAGGCAAATGCCAGTCCGGCTCGGACTGTCTCGCCTGCAACATATGGAACAACGCAGCCAGGGATCCCGCTTAGCGGGACCACCACAGCACCGCGGCCCAGAAAAATTTCCACCAGTCCCGGCGCCGACGAGACGCCGCTCTATTCGCCGGACGGAAAATATCTCGCCTGGCGCTCGCAAGCCCGCGCCGGCTTCGAATCCGATAAATGGCGGCTCTTTGTCCAAGATCGGCAATCAGGAAAGACGCGTGATCTGACGGAAAAAATTGATCGCTCTGTAGGAAGTTTCACATGGGACGACCACAATGTAATCTATTTCAGTTTCGAAAACCGCGGCGAATCGCTCTTCGCTGCGACGTCTCCGGAAGTCGAAAACTTCGCCTTGCCCGAGGCGTACAATGATAAACATCTCCGCCAATTGCATGCCGACGACCTTACTATATCGGGTCATGCGCTGTATTTTTCACAAATGTTGGCGACAGCGCCGAGTGAGATTTGGAGATTCGATTTGGCAGAAAATCTTAGCTCAATTCCGCATATAAAGCCTCATGCGATCACCCATATGAACGACGCGCTGTTGTCGCAGATCGACATGCAGCCATTGGAGTCGTTCACGTTCAAAGGCGCGAATGACGAAGAGGTTCAGGGTTTCGTGGTCAAGCCGCCGGGATTCGATCCGAACAAGAAATATCCTTTAAAATTTTTGATCCATGGCGGGCCGCAAGGAGCCTGGGGAAACGATTGGACCTATCGCTGGAACGCGGAGTTGTTCGCGGCCAACGGCTACGTGGTGGTGATGATCAATTTTCACGGCTCGACCGGCTACGGGCAGAAGTTTACAGATTCGATCAGCGGCGATTGGGGTGGCAAACCGTACATCGATCTGATGAAGGGACTCGATTACGTCGAGAAAACGTATCCGTTCATTGATAAGAACCGCGAGGCGGCGCTGGGCGCGAGCTATGGCGGTTACATGGCCAACTGGTTGTTAGGCCACACCAACCGGTTCAAATGCATCGTGTCGCACGACGGAATGTTCAACGCGGAGTCTGCGTTCGGTACGACCGAGGAACTCTGGTTCCCAAACTGGGAGTTTAAGGGGCCGCCGTGGAAACAACGCGAACTGTATCGAAAATGGTCGCCGCACGAGTACGCGGCGAATTTCAAAACGCCGACGTTGGTCGTGCACGGTCAGCTCGATTATCGGCTCGATGTGTCAAACGGGTTCGATCTGTTTACGACGCTCCAAACATTGAAAGTGCCGTCGAAGATGTTGTACTTCCCGGATGAAGGTCACTGGGTGCTCAAACCGCAGAACTCGCGATTGTGGTACAAGACAGTGAATGATTGGGTCGACCAGTGGTGTAGGAGGTAATTTGGAGGGACATGCTCCGTCATGTCCCAAAAAAATTAGAGGACGCGACGGAGCGCGTCCCTCCAACATCGGTGCCGCTACCTGCGTCTACGTCCGTAACTGAAACCGCGATGCGAGCGTCCGCCGCCGATCGCGCGCCGTCCCCCAACCGCTGATTCCGGCTCGAACAAGACGGTGTAGAGATACGGAAAGTTCTCCAGCTTCAGGCGCGCAATCTTTTGCCCGATGAAATGTTCGATCGCCTGCAGTGCGGCAACTTCTTCACCGTTCATGAGGGTGAACGCGTCGCCGACGTTTTGCGCGCGACCGGTCCGGCCGATGCGGTGGACGTAGTCTTCGGGGTGCTCCGGCACGTCGTAATTAATGACATGACTCACACCCGCAATGTCGAGACCGCGTGACGCGATATCCGTTGCGACCATGACTTCGTATTTGCCGCTCTTGAATCCTTCGAGCGCTTCAATCCTCTCGCGCTGCGTCCGATTGGAATGAAGGACTGCCACAGAATGCTTCGCGTGTTTCAAGGAATGAGCGACGCGATCGGCATTTTGTTTCGTTCGGCAAAAAATCAGCACGCTGTCGAAGTTTGTCCGCTCCAGCAGCGCAATAAGAAGATCGAACTTTTGTTCGGCCGCGACCGGATAAACGGCGTGTGTCACCGTTTCGGCGGGCGAACGGCGCACACCGATTTCGACTAATTCCGGATCACGCAAAACCCATTTGGTCAGCCGTTCGATCTCCGGCGGCAGCGTTGCGGAAAAGAGTAACGTTTGTCGATCGGTTGAGATTTTTTCGACAATTGCGCGGACCTGCGGGAGGAATCCCATGTCGAGCATGCGATCGACTTCATCGAGCACCAGGATGTTCACATCGCGGAAATGGAGCGTGCCTTGCTCGAGGTAGTCGAGTAGCCGTCCAGGCGTCGCGACGACAACGTCCACGCCGCGCTTCAAGTCTTCGCGTTGTTTCCCGTAACCCACGCCGCCATGGAGCACGGTCACGCGTAAATCGGTGAAACGGCCGTAATCGCGGAAAGCGGTCTCGACCTGGGCGGCAAGTTCCCGCGTCGGCTCGAGGACGAGGCAGCGAAATTTTCCATGCTTCGCAAGCAGAGTCAGAATCGGCAGCGCGAACGCCGCGGTTTTTCCGGTGCCGGTTTGCGCGGTGCCGATCAAATCTTTGCCGGCGAGAATGATTGGAAAGGCCCGCAGCTGGATCGGCGTCGGCTCGGTAAAGCCCATCGCCTGGGTCCCCCGCACGACTTCCGATGAAAGGTCGAAATTATTGAATGGCACGGGGCAAGACTAACCGCGAATTACGCGGATTTAAACGGATGATTTTCCTAGGGGCCGACGTTATATCAGCGTTATCCGCGGTTCTGAAGTGAATACATTGCGCATCTTGGTCGTGGCCGACACGCACAACAAATTGCCGCAACGCATTGTCGATCTTGCGCGCGAGGCGGATGAGATTTGGCACCTGGGCGACGTTTGCGAGCCAACGATCACCGATGATTTGGAGGCAATAGGTCCACCGCTCACCGTTGTGCGCGGGAACTGCGATTGGAACGAGGACTGGCCGCTGGTTGTCCTTCTTACCCGCGAAGGTTTGAAATTTCGCCTGCAACATATTCCGCCGGAATCTCCGCCGGACGATGTCGATGTTGTGTTGCATGGTCATACTCACGTGCCGCGAAATGAAAAGCGGCGCGGCGTTTTGTTTCTAAATCCCGGTTGTGTTACGCGCCCCAGCCGCGGCTCGCCCCGAAGCGTGGCCTGGCTGGAAATGGCTTCTGGCAAACTCAAGTGGCAGCTCGTTCCATTGGGGTAACAAATTCGAATATCGAAGCACGAAATCCGAAACAATTCTCAAAAGTTCGAATACTGAAGTCCGAAACAATACCCATCTTAAGGGCAGCTTATTTCGATATTCGAACTTCGGATTTCCGGACCTATTCTTCTTTTTTTCGGCCGAACCAGCGCCGTTTCTTCTTCGGCTCTTCCGCCGCCGGCGTAGTTTCTTTTTCCTCCGTTTTCGGCTTCGATTCTTCAGCCTTCGTTTCCTTTTGTTTCGGCTCGGCCTTGGGCTCTTTCTTTTTCGCCTTCTTCTCTTCAGCCGGTTGTTCTTCGACAACAACGGTGGCATCGACCCACTCGATGAACGCCATTAAAGCAGAGTCGCTCTTGCGTTGACCGAGCCGGATGATGCGCGTGTAACCGCCGTTGCGCTCGGTGGAGGCGGGCGCGATCTCGTCGAACAATTTTTTCACCGCATCTTTGTGGCGTAAAGTCGCAAAGGCGGTGCGTCGGGCGTGGAGCGATCCGTTCTTGCCGAGCGTCACCATTTTTTCAGCAAGAGGCCGGACCGCCTTCGCTTTCGCGAGCGTGGTTTTGATCCGGCGATGCTCGATCAAACTGCAAACCTGATTTGCGAGCAATGCTTTGCGATGCTCGGCCTTGCGGCCGAGACGCACGGTTTTCTTTTGGTGTCTCATTGATTGGCCTCGAGCTGATTACTTGCGCTCGGTCACACCGACGGTCGCTCCATTTCCGGAGGCACCGTCAGCTGACGCAGCGGCACCGGCCACCGGTTCTACCAGACCCGGTTCGAATTTCATTCCCAAACTGAGGCCAAGCTGTTGAAGCTTGTCCTTGATCTCATTGAGCGATTTCTTGCCGAAGTTGCGATACTTGAGCATCTCGCTCTCCGTCTTTTGGGCGAGCTGACCAACCGTCGTGATGTTGGCGTTGTTCAAACAGTTCGCCGCGCGGACGCTGAGCTCGATCTCGTTGACGCTCATGTTGAGGAGTTTCTTGAGTTTCATGTTCTCTTCGCTCACGCCGGCTGGCGTTTCGTCGAACTCGATCACTTCCTCGTTGAAGTTCACGAAGACATCGAGGTGATGGCGAAGGATCGCCGACGCCTGGAGCAGTGCGTCGTCCGGAGTCAGACGGCCGTCGGTCCAGATCTCAAGGATGAGCTTGTCATAATCGGTCCGTTGACCGACGCGGGTGTTTTCCACCGCGTATTTCACGCGGGTGACCGGTGAGAAGATGGAATCGATCGGGATGAGCCCGATCGGCTGATCGCTGCGTTTGTTTTCTTCGCCGGTGGCGAATCCGCGGCCGACTCGGACTTCGAGCTCGGCGTCAAATTTATGTTTCTTATCCAGCGTGCAGATGATCTGCTTCGGGTTCAGAACCTCGTAACCAGTAACTTCCTGAATGTCGCCGGCAGTGACTTCCCCTTCCTTGTTTACGCTGAGCGAAAGTTTCTTTGGCTCGTGACCATTGCTGGATTTGAATTTCACCTTCTTGAGGTTGAGCACGATGTCGGTCACGTCTTCAACGACGCCCGGCAAGGTTGCGAACTCGTGCTGCGCCCCGGTGATTTTCACCGCGGTAATGGCCGCTCCTTCGAGCGACGAGAGCAAAACCCGGCGGAGTGAATTTCCTACCGTGTGACCGTAACCGGCCTCAAACGGCTCGGCGGTAAACTTGGCGTAAATGTCGGTGGTTGTGCTCTCCTCTTTAGAGAGAGTTTTCGGCATTTCAAAACGACCGTAACGAATTGGCATAATCAATAATTAACGAGTTAACGAGTGAGTGATTTAACGAATGCAGAAAGCAAATCGTCAGATCGCTAAATCTTTAAATCGCTAAATTCCTTTCAGGGCCGGGTTTCCCCTGGCGAGTGCGGTTTCAGCCAAGCGACTGAGACCCAGGGACCAACGGCGTAATTACAAAACTCGCTGCGAGCGTGGAATAAAGACGATTTGCCCGCTTTTGCAAGCGCTGTTTTAGCCCTCAACCACTTTGTCCGGCAGCTCGCCTGTTGATGTCAATCTTCGTGGGAAATGCCCCGCCAAGGCGTGGCCGATCTCGTGGATTGCTTCGATCAACGCATGGGTGAAGTTCTCGTTCCGGAAATGTTCCCGCATTTGAGCGACGAGCCGCTGCCATAATTCGTCGCCGCACTTTCGGTGGACCGCTTCATCACCAACGATCGCGAACTTGTGCGCACGCGGGGCGACGAAAATGAGGACCGCATTGCGCTCCGGCGTCTTGTGCATACGGAGCTTGCGAAATCGATTCTGTGCGGCCGGCAGTGGATCGCCGGCTAATTTTCCGCGCTGAATGAAAACCCGAATCTCACCGGACGTTT
>DATMOU010000012.1:0-122316 GCA_035568035.1 Chthoniobacterales bacterium
CCTGAGTCCCTAAGCGATGTTCTCTATTATGCGTTGGATATTTTTACTGTCTGTTCTGTGCGGCTTGATCACGTCGGCTTTCAGCGCGCCGCCCAAAGATGCGATGAATGCAGTCGCCGAACGGTATGCGCATCTGGTGCTGGCGCTCGGACAACATGATCCCGATTACGTGGACGCGTTCTACGGGCCGGCGGAATGGAAGACGCAAGCGGAGAAGGAGAAGCAATCGCTCGATGAGATCGCCGCGGAGGCGGCGAAGTTGATGGTTGATAGAACGCTCGCTGCGCGAGCTTTAGTTGATAGCCGATCCGCTGCAAAGGCGTCGCACAGCGACGCGGCTACAGCAAAGAAATCTGGCGGCGACCCAATGGATTGTTGCGCGACGGATACGAACGATCTCGTGCAATTGCGTCGCGAATATTTGCAGAAACAGATTTCCGCGCTGGCCGCGCGGGTCCGGATGTTGAAAGGCGAGAAATTGAAGTTCGACGACGAGTCGCGCGCGCTTTACGACGCGGTGGCGCCGACCTATGGCGATTCGCACTTCGATCAGATTCTCGCGCAGCTGGAAAAGATGATCCCCAGCACCAACCGCCGGTCCGGCTCGGACCCGTTGTGGCAACGATACGAGGAATGGCGGAAGCCGTTCGTGATCCCGAAGGAGAAACTCGATGCCGTGTTTCAATTGGCGATCAAGGAATGTCGCGCCCGGACGCTGGCGCACTTATCGCTGCCGCCGAACGAGAGTTTCACCGTCGAGTACGTGACCAATAAACCGTGGGGCGGTTACAATTGGTACAAGGGTAACTTCCACAGCGTGATTCAGGTGAACACCGATCTGCCGATCTTCATCGATCGCGCGGTCGATCTTGCGGCGCACGAAGGTTATCCCGGCCATCACGTTTACAATTCGCTCCTGGAAAAGAACCTGGTCCGGGATCGCGGCTGGATGGAGTTTTCGGTTTACGCGCTGTTCTCACCGCAATCGTTGATCGCGGAAGGGACGGCGAATTTCGGGCGGGATGTTGCATTTCCGACCAAGACCGAGCGGATGAAATTCGAGAAAGAAGTGCTCTTTCCCGCGGCCGGGATCGATGCGACGCGCGCGGACGAATATTACGCCGTGCAGGACTTGATGAAAGAGCTCAACTACGCGGGGAACGAAGCCGCGCGTAGATTGATCAACGGTGAGATCGACGAGAAAGGCGCGACGGAATGGTTGCAAAAATATGCGGTGATGGAGCCGGCCCGCGCCCAGCAGCGAGTGAAATTCATCCAGCGCTACCGAAGCTACGTGATCAATTACAACCTCGGGGAAGACATGGTGCGCCACTACATCGAGAAACGAAGCGGCAACGATCCCGAGAAACGGTGGAGTGAATTCGGCAAACTCCTTGCCTCGCCACGGCTTCCCAGCAGTCTTTAACCACGGATTACACGGATTACTCGGATTACTCGGATTACTCGGATTTTCGAAGCAAGCAGGAATCGGAGTTGAATCAGGAAAGCAGGAACGCAGGAAAAATTAGACAGGATTTACAAGATTTTTTGGATTAGAAGACGGGCGATTAGGGTCAATCGCCCCTACCTAATCGTCAGAATCCTGTTAATCCTGTCTCGTTTTTTAAGGACGAATGAGCATGAAGTCCGGAATCACTACGACTGCCGTATTCTGGATTCTACTAACTGTTTACGCCGCCGCGCGCGTTTTCCAAATCCTGCCGGGCAAATTGCCATTAGTTGCGGTCGTCGCCTTACACGTTCTCCCGCTGCTCGTATTCGCGTTAATCCATGGAGCGATCCGTTACCGGACGACGGGTATCTTTTGTTTTATCGCAATCTGCCTGATCGTCGGAAATATTTTTGAGAATGTTGGAGTCGCCACGGCTTTTCCATTCGGTCGCTATTACTTCACGGACGCGATGGGCCCAAAACTTTTCCAAGCTCCAATCCTGCTGGGACTGGCATATGTCGGAATGGGATACCTGTCCTGGACACTTGGCATCGCGATCGTCGGCGATTTGCAACCGTCGCTGACCGGAGCCCACGTTGTCACAGCGCCATTGATCGCGTCGTTCATCATGGTCGCATGGGATCTCGCTAACGATCCGGTCTGGGCCAATATCAACCGGCTCTGGGTCTGGCAGAATGGTGGCGCCTATTTTGGTGTGCCGCTGACGAACTTCTTCGGATGGTACTTGGTCATTTATATCATCTATCAGTTGTTCGCGATTTATCTGCGCGGACGACCGGTACGGAGCAGCCTGATGCCCTCGAGTTATTGGCACTGGGCGATTACCTTCTACCTATTGTCAGCAGCCGGAAACGTCCTCCTCGTCATTCGCAGGGCCGATCCTGCTATCGTATTTGATGCAACTGGAGCGGCCTGGAGAGTGCAGTCGATCACGACGGCGTGCGCGCTAGTTTCCATTTTTGCAATGGGCGCGTTCGCGCTTATTGCATTGGTTAGGCTTGTCGGGTCACAACAACGAATGGACACCAATAGACGCGAATGATTTGGGTTCGTGTGAATTCGTGTAATTCCTGTCGTATCTGTGTTATCCGCGTAATCCGCGGTTCGAATGAAGAACATACCGATCTTGGGCGAGCTGAAAGCCGGCAAGACGCAACGGCACATGATTAAGCTGCCAGGCTCGGCCTTGGCGAAAGATGAGCCGCGGCCGGTGATCACGGTTACCGGCGCGAAACCGGGGCCGGTATTGTTCGTCAACGCCGGCGTGCATGGCGGCGAGTATCCCGCGATCGAAGCGGTGATTCGATTATCGAAAGGGCTCGATCCCAAAAAAATTTCCGGCACGGTGATTTTGATGCCGGTGATGAATTTGCCGGCGTTTTGGACGCGGACACCGTTCGTTTGCCCGATAGACAACGTGAATCCGAACCGCGTGTTTCCCGGCGATCCGAGCGGAAGTTATTCCGACCAAATGACGCACGCGCTGATCAATGAGTTCGTCGTGCACGCGGACGCGTACATCGATCTTCATGGCGGCGATATTCCGGAAGCGTTGGTGCCGTTCATTATTTGTCGGTCCGAGGCCGGACTGGCGGATGCGAAAGCTCATGAAGTAGCGGTGCGATCGAAACAAATAGCGCTCGCCTTCGGCTTGCCCTACGTGCTGACGATCAGCAAACCGGTGCAGCCATCGAAGGGCTCATCAAGTTACGCCGCTGCAGCGGAGAAAGGAATTCCATCGATTTTGGCGGAAGCGGGTGGCGTGGGGCAAATGCAGGAAGAGGCGGTGGAGATGTTGATGCGTGGTGTGATCAACGTGATGGGGCATTTGAAGATGATCGCAGCCGACACGGTCCGAGCCGGACTGGCACTTACCACCACAGAAGAGGCGGTCGCGAAATCCCAAATCCCAGGTTCCAAATCCCAGGCAAATTCAAAATCCAAAACGAAGAAGACGGCGCGCAGCGCCGTGGCTACAACAAACAGAGATGCAGGCGAGACGCCTGCCACCACGGAAGAATCAAAAGTACTAACGAAGTTTGAGTGGCTTTACGCAAAGCACGCGGGGATGTGGTATCCGAAAGTCGCGGCGGGCGATTCTGTAAAGAAAGGACAACAGATCGGCACGGTCGGTGATTTGTTTGGCGACGTGCTCGAAAAGATTATTTCGCCGGTGAACGGAGTCGTTCTCTTTCTCACGATCAGTCCATCCGTGCTGGAGAAAGGCTTGCTCATGGGAATTGGTTGCGGAAGTGACAAGTGACCTGTGATCAGAGGCGGAGAGTTGATAGCTGATAGAACGCTCTCCCGCCATGGCGGGATCGCTTTGGTTGATAGCAGTGCCAATCCGGCTCGGAACTATCAACTAAAGGCGCAGCCGTTCGATCAACTACCGACTAGTGTTGGTCGCGTTTGCTGAACGCCGAGTTTTCTGCAAGTGTTTCCGCCACCTGTGGAAAAATACGTGTCGGATTTGATGGCCGGGGTCAAAGCGAAGAACCCGGGTGAATCGGAGTTTCATCAGGCAGTCCAGGAAGTCGCCGAATCGCTGACCCTGGTGCTCGACCGCGAGCCGCGTTTTCGCAAAGCGAAAATTCTCGAGCGGATCATCGAGCCCGAGCGCGTGATCATGTTTCGGGTGGCGTGGCAGGACGACAAAGGCGAGCTCCACGTCCAGCGCGGGTTCCGGATTCAGATGAACAGCGCGATCGGGCCATACAAAGGCGGACTGCGATTCCATCCGAGCGTGAATTTGGGAATCCTGAAATTCCTCGCGTTCGAGCAGGTATTTAAAAATGCGCTGACCACGTTGCCAATGGGCGGCGGCAAAGGCGGTTGCGATTTCGATCCCCACGGCAGGACCGATTCCGAAGTGATGCGGTTTTGCCAGGCGTTCATGTGCGAACTGTGGCGGCACATCGGGCCCGACACGGACGTGCCCGCAGGCGACATCGGCGTCGGCGCGCGAGAGATCGGGTTCTTGTTCGGGATGTACAAGAAACTCAAAAACGAGTTCACCGGGGTGATGACCGGCAAAGGTCTGACCTGGGGCGGTTCGGTCATTCGGCCGGAAGCAACCGGTTACGGCGCTGTTTATTTCGCGGAAGAAATGCTGAAGACGCGCAAAGAGGACCTCAAGGACAAGATCGCGCTGGTGTCGGGCAGCGGCAACGTCGCGCAGTACACGGTCGAGAAATTGATCACCCTCGGCGCCAAGCCGGTGACGTTGTCGGATTCAACCGGTTACATTTACGACGAAGACGGAATCACGCGCGACAAGCTCGCGTTTGTGATGGAGTTGAAAAATAATCGGCGCGGCCGGATTTCAGAATACGCGGACAAATTCAAAGGCGCGGTGTTCACCAAAACCGACCCGAAACTTGATTATAACCCGCTCTGGAACCACCAGGCGCAGTGCGCGTTTCCGAGCGCGACCCAGAACGAGATCAACGGCAAGGACGCAGCAAACCTTTTGAAGAACGGTTGCTACGTCGTGAGCGAGGGCGCGAACATGCCGAGCACGATCGACGCGGTGAACCAGTTCCTGGACGCGAAGATTCTTTTTGGTCCGGGCAAAGCGGCCAACGCCGGCGGCGTGGCGACATCCGGATTGGAGATGGCGCAGAACAGCATGCGCATCAAGTGGACGCGCGAGGAAGTGGATGCGCGATTGTTCAACATCATGAAAACCATTCACGCGGTTTGCTATCGCACGGCCGAGAAATACGGCACGCCCGGTAATTACGTGAACGGCGCGAACATCGCCGGATTTACCAAAGTCGCCGAGGCGATGCTGGACCAGGGACTGGTGTAGGTAGGGGCGATTGACCTCAATCGGTCCGAGCCGGACTGGCACTAGTGGCGGTTCGGTGAACCGCCGCTACCTGGCATCAGTGGCTAGTGATCAGTGACCAGCCGGAAATCCGAAGCCCGAATTCCGAAACCCGAAACAATTTCAAAAATTCGAAGGTTCGAACGCAGCTTTTTCAGGTTTGATTTAATGCATTGATCATTCGTGCTTGTTTCGAATTTCGATATTCAGATTTCGAATTTTGAGGATGACGAAAGGGCTGGGTGACAATCGCGGGACCAGCGCGAATATTCCCTGAATGAACAGAAAGTACCCAAAGAGTCCGAGGGAGATGACGAAGGGTGTGATGTATTTTCCGCGGATGCTGGACAAGATCCGCCTGCATCTTGACGATGAGCTGCACGACGATTACCGGGAGAATTTTGGATCGCCGCAGACCGCAGACAGCGCGTGCTGCAATTTTCTTCGGATTCACCATCGGGATCTGGTCGAACGAGTGAAGCAGGGCGGCACTGATGAAGAGATTTTGGAATGGTGTTTTGAAAAAGGCCGCCGACTCAATGAAGGCGACGTGCTTGTCTGGAACGGATTCATTTCGAAACTTGGCTGGCGCGATCGCGTTACACCGCGATTGGAGCAACGAAAGAACGAGATGGGAATTGCGGGACGAGACGATGTTCAGTGCATTCCGGACCTGATCGATTTCGACGAAGGAAGAATCAAGTAACGCGGATTACGCGGATTTCACAGATAATGAATCAGGAACGCATGAAACCAGGAAAAGACTGTTTTTGGTTTTTCAGCAAATCCGTTTCCTGGATTGAAACTCAGTCGCTGCCCTCGCTACGTCGCTGCTGCCCCTCGGCAGCGAAGGCCAGTCCGGCTCGGACCCTTCTATCTCGGAAATCCCTTTCCTCGATTCCTGCTTTCCTAATTAGTTTCTGGGCTTCTGGAGCATTTGCCGGTGATGCGGTGGCGATTGGTTACAACGCGGACGGGATCTGGACGTCGGTCACCTATTATTCTTCTGGGACACCCAGAGGGGGAGGCCGTTACAAGCCCGAAGCGGAGGCGCGTGAGGAAGCGTTGCGGGATCTTCGAAAACGCGATCTGGTCAAGGCTGCGCGGACTGAAATTCTTTCATCTTCAGACTCGACCGGTTATGTGGCGGTGGGGCGAGGTACCGACAAATCAAGAAAAGATCAGAACGTGGTAGGTCGCGGGAAATCGCAACAGGAAGCGGACGGGAACGCGATGGCCGAATTGAATCAGCGGGGCGCGACTAAGAATCAAAAGATCGTTTATCGCTACTTCTCCCACGGTTCGGACGGCAAATGATCCAGCGTGCGATCGCGAGCTTGTCATTGATGCGGAACTAGCCATTTTCGTTAGATGGAAAAATTCTGCTCGGTCTTCGTTGTCGGACTCTTGCTGACAACCGCAGTTATCCTGCAGTCCGGTGAACCGGTAGCAAAGGCTCCGGCAAGTGCGGAGGCCGACGAGGAGTCAGCAACGCCATCGCCGACGGCAACGCCGGTTGTTTTTTCCACGCAAACGCTGAGTGACCTGAAGCGGCTGCAACAAGCCGCCTTGGGCAGCGATTATGCCTACCGCGAAGTGGCGCATCTCGCCGACAATATCGGTCCACGGTTGAGCGGCTCAGCTCAAGCGGCAAAGGCGGTTGAATATGTTTCGAACGAGCTGAAGGCGATCGGCTGCGAAGTACAGTTGGAAAAAGTGATGGTGCCGCATTGGGTCCGCGGCGATGAAACCGCCGCGCTCGTTCAATTTCCCGGAATGGCGGAAGGAACCACCCAAAAGATTGTTCTTTGCGCGCTCGGCGGAAGCGTAGCGACTCCGAAAGAAGGAATCACGGCGGATGTTATTACGGCAAAAGATTTCGACGAACTGAAAGCAATGCCGCGTGACAAAATTGCCGGTAAAATCGTGGTCTTCACTTATCCGTTCGACAAACAAATGGCCGTGGTAGGTCGCAGCGGCGAAGCGTACGGAGAAGCGGTCGCCTATCGAAGCGACGGCCCGAGCGCGGCGGCGCGGCAAGGAGCGGTCGCGTGCCTGATTCGTTCCGTTGGTGGCGCGGATTATCGGATCGTGCACACCGGATCGACAAAATACGCAAACGACGCGCCGAAAATTCCGACCGGCGCAGTCGCGAGCGAAGATGCGGATCTGATTGCCGACCTGGTGAAGCAAGGTCCGGTGAAAATGAAACTGATATTGACTCCGCAAACGTTGCCCGACGTCGAAAGCGCTAACGTGATTGGCGACATCAAAGGCAGCGAGCATCCCGAACAGGTCGTGATTGTTTCCGGCCATCTCGATTCGTGGGACTTGGGAACGGGCGCGATCGACGACGGCGCAGGCGTGGCTGTTTCAATGGAAGCGGCGAACCTGATTCATAAGTTGAATTTGAAACCGAAGCGCACGATCCGCGTGATTGCGTGGATGAACGAAGAGAACGGAACGCGCGGTTCCAAACAGTACGCGAAGGACCATGAGAAAGATTGGGCGAACCACTTCGCGTGCATGGAAACGGACAACGGCGCCGATCATCCGGTCGGGCTTCACGTTAAAGCGAAGCCGGAAGTAAAGGCGTTGTTAAAACCCGTCGCGGCCGTATTGCAGGAGTCGGGGGCGGGTGCCCTGGAGCTGAGCGAACATGCGGGCGCCGATATTGAACCGATGGAAAAGGCAGGGGTGCCCTCTTTCGCGCCGATTCAGGACGGCCGGTTCTATTTCAATTATCATCACACCGCGGCCGACACCCTGGACAAGATCGATCCGAAACATTTGGCGGAGACTTCGGCGATCGTTGCCGTCTGGGCTTACGCCATGGCGAACGCGGAACAGCCGTTGCCGCGCTGAAGAAGTGACCAGTGACATGTGACGAGTGACAGTTCGGCGGTCACAGACCGCCGCTACAGAAGAAGAACTAAGATTAAGAGGAAGATTCCCTCACAAGAACGGTGTCGTCAGATGCGATCCAGGTGGATCGAGCTCTCCGAGCTCGATTTGTAAACGCGCTCGGAGATCGCGTTCCACCAGAAGATGGGCATCGTCACGTTGATAGCGATTTGGTAAAGCTCCCGGGTGAGCCTGGAGACGATCAATTCGATTGCGCAAATCGTCGCCGCTTTCGGCGTGGGTCCACTCACTCAGTTAATTCGCGGGAGATCGTGATCGCATGGAAGGAGCTTTTCCAAATCGCTCCGAAGCCGGTCGTGTTTTGGGTACAAAGCTCAGCAAGTACGCTGGGCGCGATGACGTCATTGTGCTCGGGTTGCCGCGAGGAGGTGTTCCGGTCGCCTACGAAGTCGCGCAGGCGCTACGCGTTTCGCTCGATGTTTTCATCGTGCGCAAACTCGGGGTGCCGGGATTTGAGGAACTTGCAGTGGGTGCGATTGCTTCCGGCGGGGTTCGGGTGCTGAACGAAGACGTCGCAAGCGCGTTGCCGAACGCGGACGAGATTATCGACGCGGTTACGGAGCGCGAAACCGCCGAACTCGAAAGACGCGAACATGAGTATCGTGACGGCCGGCCTGCGCCGGAAATTCGCGGGCGCACGGTGATCCTGATCGATGACGGTCTGGCGACGGGCGCGACCATGCGGGCCGCGGTGGCGGCATTGCGCCAGCGCGGCGTGGCCAGGATCGTGGTGGCGGTGCCGGTTGGTCCGCCGGACACGTGCCGCGAGTTCGAAGACCTGGCGGACGAAGTTGTCTGCGCGAGCGCGCCCGAGTTTTTTCAGGCAGTGGGCCAGTACTACGACGATTTTTCGCAAACGACCGACGACGAAGTGCGCGATTTGCTGGCCCGAGCTGCGAAATAACTCAGATCCGACCAACGGCGGATGCAAAACTCGTGCGTGAGAACGCTACTGCGGCGCCGCCGACGGGCTAACGCTTGGCGCGGCGTTCCGGTGCCATGGCCCATGATGCTGCATCCATTGCCGCCGCCGTTCTTCCATCTGTTTCAAGCGCTGCTGTTGTTCGGGCGTGAGGTATTGCGTGATCTCGCGATGGGCCTCGTTGATTGTGTCCCTGACACGGCGGCCGGTATCGCCGCGGATTTCTTCAATTTTCTCGCCGGTCTTGTCGATGATCGGCCCGATCTTGGCCATCTGCTCGTCGGTCAGCCGAAGCTGCCATCGCAATCGGTTTTTCATGGCCTGAGCGAAGACACCGGGCGGATGCTGAGCAAACATGAAGTGATGACCAATGGCCGTGGTCATGAACACTCCGGTCGCGCCGCCGGCGATAAAGATCAGGAGGAAACCGGCGATCAGTTTCCACTTCAGCGCGCTATTCATTGCGCGACTTCGTCCTGAATGGCGGAATCAGCAATAGCAAATTCGTTTCCGGAGGCCAACATTGCGTCAGAGCTGCGATTAAATTCCAGATAAGCGCCGGCGCTTGCGAAAACAATCACCGCGGCAGCAACCAGCGCTACGCGACGCAGTAACGCGCCGAAGAAGGCAGCTCCATTTCCGTTCCGGCGCGCGAGCGCAATCACGCGGGTGTCGAAACCGAACGGCATTTCGCCCGGTGCATCGCCGCCGGCCTGGGCCGCGCTGCGCAACAATCGATTGAGAGCAACGTCGATATTTTTCATAAATTCATTCCGACCCCGAGTTTGGTAAGTTGCGCCTTCATCTTCTGCCGTGCCCGAAACGCGCGCACCTTGATTGCGGCGACGCCCATTCCAGTAATCTGATGAATTTCTTGGATGGAACGGCCCTGCAAGTAAAGCAAATCGATGATCAATCGCTCCACCGGTTTCAAAAACTCAAACAGGTGTTCGACCAGCTGGCGAGAGGCGAGTTGATTGTCCGGCGCGAGATCACTAGAGGAAGTCGCCAGGTTTTTCACGACCGCTTCTTCTTCCTCGCTCAAGTCCGCGTGGCGCAGCTCCGGCCGTATTCGCTCCGCTTCGATCTGAGTGAGGCACGTGTTCACGGCAATGCGCGAAACCCAATGTTCCAGCGGTACCTTGCCGGAAAACTGGGACAGTTTCTGAAAGATTTTGATGAAAATCATTTGGCAAAGATCCTCTTCAGAAGTTCGTCGCGGCCGATGGGACCGCACCATTTTCGCGACAAGCGGATAGAGTCGGCGCACCAGTTGGCGAGCCGCTTCATCGTCATGCCGAAGCGCGGCTTGTACCAGCGCATCAGGTTCAGGATCATCCATGTCCAAATCGCATCCACACTACGACTAAAGACGGGCGTGGAAGCTTTCTGGTTACGAATAAAAGCACCAAAACCCAAGTTCCAAATCCCGGGGAAACGCGAATATTCAAGCTTCAACAGTATGTGACCGGCTGCGGTCGAAACATGAAACTTGGATTTTGCTTGAAGTCTGGAGTTTGCGGCGCGCTTCGACGAAACGATTTCGCGAAAACTTGTAACCACTCATCACACCGCGCCGTCATCAGTTATCAAACAGCCCGAAAAAAGGCGGGCACAAATATGCAAATCAGAACAAACATGAAACGAAACCTACTGACACTCGCGACAGCGGGCGCGATTGCGCTGGGTGGCTTTGCTTTGGTTAACGCGCAGGATGGGACCGGGTTTGCCGGGCACGGATTTCGCGGACACCAATTTGCCATGCAGCATCTGACTAAATCGTTGAACCTAACGGCCGACCAACAGGCCAAGGTCCAACCACTGTTCGATCAGGCGAAACCACAGATCATCGCAATTCATAAGAATGCGATGCAGCAGACTCAGGCGATCATCGACAAGACCATGTCGCAAGTTCGCCCGATGCTGACGCCGGAACAGCAAACGAAGTTCGACGCGCTCCAAAAGGCCCGTCAGGACATGCGGAACGCGATGCAGGAGATGCACGCGGCGATGGCTCAATAACTTCCTTGGGGTCATGGAGGGAATGACGGCGGCGGCCAGGAATGGTTGCCGCCGTTTTATTGGTCAACAATTTGTACCTGGTCCTCAGGCGGCATCCGACATAGATTTTTGAGACAACTGCAGGTCAAACGTAATAAGGAGAAACACTTTATGAAGCAAAGTCCGGTTTTGTTTTCGATCGGCCTGCTGCTTGTGGCGGGCTTCGCTGTATCTGTGATCGCCGGCTTCAACGTTGGCCAAGCGAACGGGATCGCGGCAGGGCGACATTGGCGCGATCATGAATTCACTCTGGAGAAAGCCACTGTGGCCTTGAATCTCACCCCGGGCCAACGCGCGAAGGCCGAGCCCTTTATTTCTGATGCTCGGCCGCGGATCGTCTCCATCGAAGCCGAGTCACGACGGAAAAGACATGAAGTCGTCGATAATGCACTGACCGGGATTCGTCCGCTGCTGACGCCAGATCAGCAGAAAAAATTGGACGATTTGCAGAAAGCCCGCCAAGACCTGCATGCTGCGAGAGACACGGTCCGCGCTTTGACCGAGCGATGACAAGGTTCGAACTGGCGCGACATCGACGTCGCGACGATCTAAATTTGGCTGTGCGACCCGCAAAATCGAATGGCTACTTTTTTCCAAAGAATTGACACCGATCGGTTACGGGAGATCCAACAGCGCCATGGCGGCTCAAGCGCTCGTTACGCAAAGTACGCCGACGTTGAGCATTGGCTCGCGATTAATCTTCCACGGGTTCAGGAATTGAACCTGGACCATTCCGAGCCGAGGCAAATCCTCGATCTCGGGTGCGGCGCAGGTTTTTTCCTGTTCCTGGCGAAACAGTCCGGGCATTCATGCATTGGCCTCGATGTCGGCGATTATCCACTTTCGAACGAGTTGATCGAGCTGTTTGGCGTCGACCGGCTGACCTGGCGAATTCGCGCGTTCGAGCCGTTGCCCGATTTCGGCCGGCAATTCGATTTGATCACGGCGTTCTCGGCTGCGTTCAATCGCAATGCGGATGAAACGCGCGGCTGGACCGCGGATGAATGGGAATTTTTTTTAAACGACCTGGATCGACACCTCAAACCGGGCGGCCAGATCCTACTCGAGATCAACTCCGGCAAGGACAAGCGTTATTTCCCGGATGAGGTGCGTGATTTTCTTCTCCAACGCGGCGCCCGCGTGGAAGGCGAGCGCGTTTACTTTGGTTGAACGCGTGCCGGCGAAATCTTTGACGCCAGCGCCGAACGCAGCATCACGTCGCTAGCCGCGCCGTTTGCCCAGCGAAAGCAGGAAAAGCAAAACTGCCAGTCCGGCCAGAACGGCGGCAACAATGAAAGCGGTGCTGGAAATTTCCATCCGATAATGGAAATCAGTCTTCATTCGTCCCGCCCATCCGATGAGCAAGAAGAGCAGCGCGCTGTAAAGCAGGATCACGCTGATTCCTCTCTGGTCGTCTGTTTTCATCGATGATGTGCTGGCATTTTCATCCACGATCTGGCCGAAAAATTCAAGGCGCTTATTTGCCTATCGCCGCCACCGGCGCGGTGGCCACAGAGAAAGACTAGTTGCCCTGTTGCTTCTCGGGCATCGTCACCCACTTGCCGCCCTGCGAAGTGAGAATCGGCAATTCTTCCATCATGAACTGCGTTTTGCCGAGGGCGCCGATCATCTTGATGCCGGTGGCGTGATAAAACCACGCGCTCATCTCTTCGCCGGTGTGACAGCCCCAGCTCTGAACGTAAGCGTTCTTCGCGAAAATATTGCTGTGGATTTGGCGCAACTCCGATTCGTGCAGGAACGATTTCGACGCGCTGTCGACGTTGCTGCTGTAATCGAACATGAAACAGGCGCGGTTTGAGTGCCCGAAATATTCGAAGCCCGCCACCTTCAGTTTTCTTCGGTCCTGACCGTTGTTCAGGTAATTGATCACGTCGTCGCCGTTCTTAAACCAGACGAGCTTGAGATTGAATTTGTCGCGTACGCTATCGATCAGGCCGATAAGGTCCTGTTTTTCCTGCGGCATGCGATCAAGGTAGCCCTGCTTGTAAACCAGCCAGGTGATTGGTGCGTCCGGCCCGAGGCCGTCCCGGAGTTGCCCGGTCCGCAGGCGTGCGGCCCGGACGAAGTTGGCCCACCAATGATCGTGCGGCTGGGCTTTGTATTGCTCCCACTCCTTTAGAGACGGACCGCCGACGAGAAGGACCCATTCTCCCTTCGGAATGTTGTCGCCGGCTTTCGCCAACAGGGGCAGGACCGACATTAAGCAAACCAGGAGCAGACGTTTCATGCCAAATCGAGGGGTAGCAGTATTTATGCAGGAAACGAAAATCTGCAACTTTTGGGGGCTTGATAACAAGGTACAGGCGATTGACCTCAATCGCCATGGCGGTTCGGTGAACCGCCGCTACCTACGATTCGTCTTTGACCATATCTTCCCATGTTTGCCGTTTTCGGATGAGTTCGGCCTTGTCGCCACGGACAAGAACTTCAGCGGGTAACGGTCGCGAATTGTAGTTCGACGCCATGGTGAACCCGTAAGCGCCGGTGCTCATGATCGCGAGCAGGTCGCCTTGTCCCACATCCGGCATTTCGCGATCGAGCGCGAAAAAATCGCCCGATTCACAAACCGGTCCGACGATGTCGATCTTGTGCACAGGCTTGCTCGAATGGCGACTCGGTGAGTCGCCGCTACCTGTTTCGACCGGGACGATTTCGTGGTAGCTCTGGTACAAGGCGGGCCGAATCAGGTCGTTCATCCCGGCGTCGACGATCGCAAACCTTTTCGGGCCGGCCCTCTTAATATAGAGGACACGGGTGAGCAGAATCCCGGCGTTGCCAACAATGAAACGCCCGGGTTCGACCAGGACACGAAGGCCGAGTTCGCGCAGGGGCGGAATAATGGCGTTCGCATAATCGCGCACGCTGAACGCGGACGATTCGCCGCCGTGATCGTGCCACCATTTACCCGAGCCGCTTTCCAATGCGCGCCGGTAAATGATTCCCATACCGCCACCGATGCTGAAGAACTTGATGTCGTATTTTGATTTCAGGTCGCGGGCAAGCGGCGCCACCTTTTCAATTGCGGCCGCGAACGGTTCCGCTTCGGTAATTTGCGAACCGATGTGCATCTGCAGGCCGACGATGTCGACGTTGCGCATTTTGGCGGCGCGTTGGTAGACCACTGGCGCATCGGCCAGCGCGATCCCGAATTTGTTCTCGTGTGATCCGGTCGAAATGTATTTGTGGGTGTGTGGATCGACATCGGGATTGACCCGCAACGCGATCGGCGCCCGGGCATTTTTTCCGGCGGCGATCTTGTCGATAAGTTCGAGCTCAGCTTCACTTTCGACGTTGAAACTGTGAACGCCCTGTTGGAGCGCATACTCGATTTCGTCTCGCGATTTTCCGACACCGGCGAACGTGCATTTTTGCGGATCGGCGCCGGCGTTGATCGCACGGAACAGCTCACCGCCCGAAACGATGTCGAACCCGGCGCCGGCGCCTGCCAGGAGTTTCAGGACCGCGCGGTTCGAGTTGGCTTTAACCGCGTAAAAAATCAGGTGATCGAGCGGCGCAAGCTCGGCGTCGAGCCGAGTGAAGTGATCGAGAATGGTCCCGGCGCTGTAAACATAAAGCGGCGTGCCGAAGTCCGCCGCGGCCCGGACAAGATCGACATCTTCGCAGTAAAGAGTGCCGTCGCGATAACCAAACGAGTGCACGGGCGAATGTAGCAGACGTGTTTGTTATGGCATGGACCAAGTAACCGCGCGGCTGGACAGCGTCCGGTCGTTGGATTACGGGTCCCAAACCCGCGAAGCATGGACGCGACAAGCATTTACTTCCTGATCTTCGGCGCGCTCACCATCATAGGCGGCGTGATCGGATATGTGAAAGCCGGCAGTTTGCCTTCGATCATCGCCGGCGCGATCACAGGCATCTTGTTGCTGGTTGCCGGCTGGATTATGCCGGCGAATCGGGCAGCTGGACTCGTCGTGGGTCTGGTGGTTTCGCTTTTGCTGGCCGGGCAATTCGTTCCGAAATTTATCCGCACCGGGAAAGTGATGCCGGCCGGTCTGATGTCGATCTTAAGCGTGATCGGCATCGTGATGGCGATCCTCGCCTGGTTGAAGAAATAATCGGTGGCAAAACTTCAACTACGCACGTTGAGAAGGGTGGTCGTTCTTCTCGCGGCCGTTCTGTTGATGCTGATCTTGTATCGGTGGATTTCGCAGGAGCGATTGCAATACTTCGCGCCGCGCGAAGAAATGACCACGCCGACGCCGGAGCCATCGCCCACGCGACCGCCGCCAATTGGCGGTAAACTGGATACCGGCCGTTTGTTCAACGGCATCACGCTCCACGCCACGGTTGAGCCGACTCCGGGCGCGGATGCAACGACCGAGCGGGTCGATCCGGAAAGTTACGTTTTGGAATTGAAATTGAAGCCGCGTGTTCCGGTGCCGAACCGAACGATCGAGGAACTTGCGAAAGTGAACCCGAAATTGCCGGAATTGTTGCCTGCACTATCGACAACGCTTCCGGCCGAGCCGGTCTCACCGTTGTTCACGCAGCTTTACGACACGAAGATCAGGATGCTCCGCGAAAATCTCAGCCGGCTGGACGTGCTGCTGTCGCGCCATAACTTTTTCGACTGCCAGACGATTTTGCAGCTCCAACATCCTCAAACACATCGCAAAGCGTTGCTGCTTCAAGCGGACATGGATGTTGATGCGGACGGCTCCGACGGCGATCGAATGACGGTTGGGACGGGCGCGCAAACGAATTTCAAACCGTTCACCAGTTACCGGTGGTCGAAGAAAACTGCGCAGCCGAATCCGTACCTGGCCGCCACCCAGGACAAGCTAAAACGCGCCGAAGATGAATTCGCGGCAAAAAGCACGAGCCCGGATCGCAAACGCGATTTGCGAAACGCGATCACACAACTGCGCGCGGAAGTGACGACGCTCCAGAAATATAGCTTCCTGATCGGCACGACCGATCCTTACATCGTTATTCCGGGCGCGTTTGCGCACGACCGCGACGGCGCCAAGACTGGCGATTACTCGCTCGTCATTTTCGGTGATGGAATTTATCCGGCCATTGTTGGGGATATCGGCCCGAACGATAAAGTGGGCGAAGCCTCGTTTCGGATCGCCAAGGAAATCAATCCGCAGTCCACGCCGTACAACCGGCCGGTCAGCGACTTAACAGTTACGTATCTTATTTTTCCGGGAACGGCTGATACGCCGTTTGGTCCGCCGGATCTGGACAAGCTCCAGGCGCGCTGCCAGAAACTGGTCGATGAAATCGGCGGCGCGACGGTGCCGTTGCATCATTGGGAAAATATTATTCCTCCACCACCGAGCCCGACTCCGTTGCCAAGTCCATCCGCAACATCAGGCTCGTCCGCATCACCTGCCGGTTCGACATCGCCGACCCCTTCTGTTTCGGCGACGTTTGCCTTTCCGCTGCAGAGTGCCAGCCCGAGTAAGTAGCGTTGTTCGCGCGCTCGAACTCGAACGCTTTTGGGACGATTCTTGGTTCGAACCGTTGCGCTTTAACGCAAAACGGACAAGCTAGGTGGTTCGTTGCCCTGTGGTGTAATGGTAACACAGCGCCCTTTGGAGGCGTTATTCATGGTTCGAGTCCATGCGGGGCAGCCACTCTCGTGCATCCGCAAGTTCCGCGGAAAAGTCACAATTTGAGTCACAATAAATCCGGCAAAATCGCCCATTTCGGTGATGTCGCGGATGGCGTGGAGCTTGCCTGCGCGGCTAAGGAGGCCGTACGTCCGTTTGCGGGCCGCGGATTGCCAGTCCGTGGGACTGGTCTAAGGCGGAAGACTTTGATGTTGCGGTTTCGGCGCTTAGTCTCTCCTGGGACTGTCAGCCGCGCAGGGGCACAAAAAAGCTCGACATTTGTTAGGCAACGGCGTAAGAATGAAGTCGATTACGTCACCCGACGTTTCAACGCATCTTCGGCCGGGCTGATTGGGTTCGGAAGCTGGACCTTCGCTGGAAAGCCGCCTAACGCGATCTCCAGATCCAACTGGAGCCCCGGAGTCAGCCAAAGTGAGGTCGCACTTCTTAGATGCGCCTCGTGAGGATGGTTCGCTGGTTTCGCGCGGAACTGAAGCAGTTGAACCAACGAAGAAAACGTCATGATCTCAGAGTCCCTCACTAAAACGAAACGACCGATCAAACGCCCCTTTTTTCTGGCCAGGGCAGTCGTCACTGGGGCTTGCGCTTTCGGCCTCTTTTTGCCTGCGGTCCGGGTGCAGGCCCTCGGGGGCGTCTGCGGGCCGGCAGATTATTGCAACCCCAGCGGAGGTGCTACGATGTGCTACCAGGGGGTGACCTACTATAATGTCCCTCCCTCCCAGCAATGTGCTTGGCTTCAGGGTGGCCAAGCAACGTGCGGCGCCTGCCCGCCCAGCGGCGTGCCCCCATTTACATTTAACGTCACAGGCGTCCTCAACACCGCGCGTTATCTGCACACGGCGACGTTGCTACCCAACGGCAAGGTCCTCGTGGCAGGAGGTTATAACGGTAGCGCTCTGGCGAGCGCGGAACTGTACGACCCGGTAAGCGGGACTTGGACTGCGACCGGCAACCTCGGCACCGCACGCTATGATCACATTGCGACGTTGCTGCCCAGCGGCAAGGTGCTGGTTGCAGGAGGATATAACAGCGGTGCGCTTACCAGCGCGGAACTTTATGATCCAGTGAGCGGGACTTGGACTGCGACCGGCAACCTCGGCGTCGCACGCTATATTCACACGGCGACGTTGTTGCCCACCGGCGAGGTTCTTGTGGCAGGCGGTTTTACTGGCGGGTTTGGCGGCTACCTAGCGAGCGCGGAACTGTACAATCCGGCGAACGGGACCTGGACCGGCACGGGCGGCCTCAACGCTGCACGCTATGAACACACGGCGACGTTGCTACCCGACGGCAAGTTGCTCGTCGCGGGAGGTTATAACAGTAACAGCTATCTGGCGAGCGCGGAACTGTACGATCCAGGGAGCGGGACCTGGACGGTGACCGGTAGCCTCGCCACCGCACGCTATAATCACACGGCCACGTTGTTGCCTAACGGCAAGGTGCTCGCGGCAGGAGGTAATTACAGCAGCGGCGCTCTGCAGAGCGCGGAACTATACGATCCGGCGAACGGGACCTGGACGGCCGCCGGCAGCCTCGTCACCGCACGCTATAATCACACAACGACGTTGCTGCCCAACGGCAAGGCGCTCGTGGCGGGAGGTTATAACAGTAGCGGGTATCTGGCGAACGCGGAACTCTACGACCCGGCAAGCGGGACTTGGACGGCGACCGGCAGCCTCTTCACCGCACGCTATCAACACACAGCGACGTTGCTACCCAACGGCGAGGTGCTCGGGGCAGGAGGTTATAACAACAGCAGCGGCTTTCTCGCGAGCGCGGAACTGTACATCAATTTTCTACAGTTGACGAGCATCGTATCGAGGATGACGCACGGCAGCGCTGGCACGTTCGATGTTAACCTGCCGCTTACCGGTACCCGCGGAGTTGAACCCCGAAGTAACGCCTCACTTGGCGCCGGTAATTACACGCTGGTATTCACCTTCGTAAACAATCTGACGAGCGTTGCCAGCGCCAGCGTCAGCACCGGCACAGGTGGTGTCAGTAGCAGTTCCATCGGGACGAACCAGAACGAGTACATCGTGAATCTCACCGGTGTAACCGATCAACAGTACATTACGATTACGTTGCATACCGTGCAAGACTCAGCAGACAGTAACGGCGACGTTGTTGGACCGCAAATGGGCGTGCTCATCGGCGATGTCAACGGGAATGGAGTCGTGAGCAATGGTGATGTGAGCTTGATCCAACCTCAGGTGGGTCAAACAGTCACTTCATCCAACTTCCGCGATGACGTGAATGCCAACGGAACATTGAGCAATGGCGACGTCAGTCTCACCCAAGCCCGAGTCGGAAAGACGCTTCCAACTTCGCCGTCGCCAAGCGGTTCGGCGACTTCGCCAATTGCAGCTCCGACAACTCCAGCTTCTGTAGATAGCCGGGTTAGTAAACCCTCAACTTCGAAATCGAAACCTCGCACTGCAGTTTGGAACTCGGCGCAGAATCGCTAGAATATTTTTGGAATTCTTAAAGCTGCGGGGCGCGTGATCGCAAGATTCGCTCAAACGTTTCTGAGAAGGGTTTGCCACGGAGTAGGAATCCGGGGTTCGATTTCAACGAAGCGCAGTCCTTGCATGGAAAATTCGGCGACCACGATTGAATTACGGATAGCAAAGCAATACGCGGACTATCATTCATGGTTCCAGTCCATGCGGGGCAGCCACGTAAAAGCGTCTTCGACACTCACGTGGCTACGCCACCAAGAACTATTTTGATTTCGGGCCAAGATAATGTCGCAATTGATGACTCAACAAGCGTCGCCCGCCACCGCTTTTCAAGTATCGCTCACGTCCCTTCGCATCGAGTCCCCGCTTAACGGGAAATTTTTCCGAAAACTTCCGACCCAGCGGGCGGAGAAATCATCGGGTGAAATGGAGAAAAGCCAATCGTCGGGATCACGCCAATGTTGGACTGCGTAAACGAAATTGTTTCGTGTTCAGATGCCGCGTCGATTATCAGGGGGGAACCAGCCGCTGTCGCCCGTGCAACTTCAACCATGTGGTCGAGCAGGCGATCGTCATGCGTCGGATCATGATGGAACAGAAGGAGGCGTCGTGCGCCCGACTCAACGGCAAGTTGAACGCTTTCTGGCAGACAACCGTGACCCCATCCAACTCGATTGGCGTACTCCTTGGCGGTGTATTGCGTATCCAGAATCAATAAGTCTACGCCGCGAATAAATTCGATCAGTGCGCCCTGGGCGGACCCAGCTGTCTGATCGCCTTCGGACACATAAGGTTCGTGGTCGGGCAAATAGGCAACGTGTCCGGCCGGGCATTCGATTCGGAAGCCGGTGCATCCGCCGGGGTGATTCAGAGGCGTTGTCCGGACAAGCAGATCTCCGAACTTTGTCGCATCCGAAGAAAGTTCGCGGACCGCTTCGAGACCGCGCATTTGTTCCAACCCAACCGGGAAATGCGGCGGCGTCATTTGCGTTGCCAGCGCGCGCTGCAATTTCTCGCCCCGACCACGCGCGCCGAAAACCGTGATCCGATTCCTGGGCGAATACCCGGGAGCGAAAAAAGGCAGCCCTTGGATGTGATCCCAGTGGCTGTGGGAAAGAAGCAGCGTTGCCTCGACTGGATTTCCCTGCGCGTTTTGAAGCAGTTCATCGCCAAGGCCTCGGATTCCGCTTCCTGCGTCGAGGATCAACAGTTGATCGTCGCAACGAATTTCCACACACGATGTGTGGCCGCCGTAGCGCATGTTTTCCGGAGCTGGAGCGGGTATCGAACCGCGAACGCCTCGGAACCGGACCGTTATTTTCCCGGTTTCACTCACGGCTCTTCTCCCTCTGACGGTATTGGCAGCATAATCCGAAAGGTTGTGCCGGCCGGGCTGCTCTCGACCGTGATTGTTCCGCCATGGGCATCGACAACGGTCTTGGCGATGGCGAGTCCTAATCCGGTGCCGTTGGTTTTTCCGTCGGTGACGAACGGTTCGAAGATTTTCGGCAGCAGCTCGCTACGAATTCCGTGGCCAGTGTCACTCACCTCGAATTGGGCTTCCGAATCGATTTTTCGTACTGAGAAACGCAGGACGTTTTGCTTACCGGCTTTCATGGCTTCTCGCGCGTTCTTGATGAGATTTCCGAAGACCCGGAGCATTCGATGACGATCAATTCGTACGGAGCCGGTGAAATCGACTTCGATCCGCACGTCGCAGCCGGACCGGCACTTGGAGAGATCGGGCTCGAGCTGTCGCACGAAGTTTTCCACGTTCACCAGTTCGAGTTTGAGCTGCGTTTCGCCACGCGAGTAATCCACCAGCTCGCGGGTCATCGCAGCCATTCGTTCGATTGCGTCTTGAATATGTGACGCCATCTGCCTCGTCCCTTCGTCAGCCGTGTTCATCTGGATGATTCCGCAGGCGCAGAGAATCGTGCCGATCGGGTTGTTCATGTCGTGCACGATGGAGCTGATCGTTGTGCCGATAAGCGAGAGGCGCTCGCTGCGCATCATTTGGTCGATGAAGTGCTGATTATTTTGCCGGAGCCGCTGGGTTACCGAGTGCGTGAAATTCGTAAGAATTCTTTGCGGCGCGAGTTGAAGCAGCAGGTCCCAGGTCGGATGATCGATTCGCCCCAGAGTTGTCGTTCCGACTGCACTCGCCTGAGCGGACCGCTTGCCGCTGTCAACCAGCGCCATTTCGCCGAAATAGTCATTGACCGGTAGGTAGGCGAGCGTTTCCTGCTTACCACCGCGACCACGCTTTGAAATTTTGATCGAACCTTCCGCGATCAAATAGAGGCAATCTCCCGGCTCGTTTTCCTCGAAGAGGACTTGATCAGGCGCCAGAGTTAGAACTTCAATGCGCTTGGAAATTGTTTCGAAAACCTCCGGACTGAGATCGGCAAACAGCGCGTTCTGGGCAAAAACTGCGGTTTGATTTCCGACCGACATTGGCGGAGCCACCACCGCCGGATTGCCGGATGACTTTTCCACCACCATTGGCGGGCACCTTTACTCAGTAACCAGGCGCGCCGCTTAGCGGATGTGTGGCCGCGCCCTTGCCTGCGAAAGTTCCGGTCGTTGTGTTGTTGCCCCCGAAGCCGGTGTAACGAGGGTTATTTGTGAAGACATCGGCCGCCGAAGGTCCAAGGATCGTTACGATCTTGCCGTTGTTAATGATGACTGTATTGGCAGCGATGATTTTGGCGCTATTTCCACTGAGCGTGACGTCGCCGACAAAATCAACAGTGCCATTGCTGCCGCCAGCGTAAAGTTTGATGAGCGTGTCGGCAGAAATCGTCCCGCCACCGATGTTCAACGTTCCGTTCGTTCCGAGCGCACCTACTTTGATCGTGTCTGCGGCGAGCGTGGCATTGGCGAGATTTATATTTCCGGTCGTGCCATTGTTCGTAATCTCGATCGTGCCGCGATCCGCTTGAGCGGTTCCGCTCATATTGATGGCGCCACCCGCGGACGTGAATTTGATCGAACCGCCCGGTCCGGGAGCTGCGGCGTCGAGGAGTGCCAAAAGTTGAGCACTGCTGCTGACACTGATCGCGGTGCCTCCATTTGCAGTGCTGGTTATGTTGATATGTCCACCGCTCGCACTGCGGCGACGGCCTCCGTCGGCGGAGGAAACTTCAATCTTATTATTTAGCGAGATGGTATTTTGTGCGGTCAGGTTCACTGTCCCACCCGCGCCGCCGGTCAATCCGCTATTGCTGTTAAGGCCGGTCGTCGTAGAAATTGGCGCATTGATGGTAAGCGAATTATTGCTGGTGAGACTGAATTGACCGCCGTTACCGCCAACGTCAGACGCGGTTGGATCAGCGTCACCGCCATTCAGGCTCACATTTGTTCCAAGCGTGAAGCTTCCCGTATTGATGGCCAAATTGAATGCGTTAGTCGGAGCGAGGAGAGGAGTACCATTGGCGCCATTCAAATTCGCTCCGGCCGCAAGCATCAACGTTGGCGCGTTAATCGAAAGGGTGCTCGTTGAATAGGGCGCTAAACTCGCACTGTTAATCGTCAAGGTCTGGTTGGCCGTCACGCTATCGGCCCGCAACGCATTCGCTGTGATCGTGTTGGCAGTAATCGAACCGCCGGCCAGTGTTCCGCCAACAGAAAGAGTGTTCGCAGTAAGAGTGCCGACAGTCAGGTTCCCGCTCCCGTTGAGCAAAATCTGATCGAAACCATTCAACGTGTGACCAACCGCAGTAATGTCGCCGCCGTTGGCAGTAAGCTCCCCTTTGACGTTCGGCCCGACCGTGAAGTCCGTTCCAAAAACCATGTCGTGAGCGTTGATCGTTACGTTTCCAACGATTGTGCCATTCACCGTAGCGGTGCCGTCGGCAGTTACCTGGAATTGTCGATTTCCCGTCAATGAAATTGAACCGTTCAACGTGAAGTCTCCCGTTACATTTGCCGTGAAATCTTCGCCATTGAATGTGCCGTTGATCGTCGCCGAGCTCCCGTAGACGAAACCATTCTTCCCGTTAACTGTGCCGCCCATCTCAACGTCGCCGCCGTTAAGTTGAAATAGAGACGAAGTCGCATTGGCGTTGAATTGGATGGTTTGCAGACCGGTCACCTCGAGGTTTTTAGCCGTGATCGTTCCACCGGTGAAAATCGCGTTGTCTTCAGTGTCGAATTGCAATGTCGAATTCGCGAGATTGAATGTGGAGCCGATGTTTAGATCGCCGCCACGCGCATAAAACTGGACAAAACTCGGCTTTGAGCCGTCGACGCTGGGCGCAAAAGTCAGGCTCGAATCCAAAACAATGCTTCCGGCTTTGGTCGCGAAGAGAATGTTTTGAATGCCGCCAAGATTGACCGTCCCGGCGCCATTCGTTATACCGTTATTTCCGACCAGGGTGATATTGTTCGGTCCTCCATCGGTGGCGAAGGTGATTCCGCCAGTTAGGGTGAGCGAATCAAAGGTGAAGACCGCGTTAGTTCCGAATTGTTGAAGGTAGGAATTGTCGAAATTGAGCTGGTTATCGAAAGAAGAGGTGGCGCCGAAAAGAAATCCCGACGGTGATCCATTGGTCATCAAATCTTTATAGATGACGCCATTTGTTGTGACGCCCTGGGTAACGATCGTCGGGACGACATTGGGCGGCGTGTTGATGACCGTCGTGTTATCAATGGTGTAGGTGCCAGGCGGCGGCGGAGGCGGCGCGCCTGTAGGTGGCGGATTGGGATTAGGCGTTGGGGCTGCAATTGGTGTCGGCGCTGGAGTGGTCACAGGAACAGGGGCTGGAATGAGCTTTGCCTTTTCGATGTCGGTGCGCGCGCCCAGGTCGGCGAGCAGTTCGTCTGATCCAAGAACTACGTTCGTTCCTTTCCCAAGAATAACGAGATTTGTATCGGCAACCCGATGCGAATCCTTGCCGCTTTGTTGTCGTTCGACTTCGTTTTCAATCTTGGAAATGCTCGGAAGCGGCGGCTCGTCGGCGCTCGCCTGTTTGCCGTGCTGGCCGTGCATGTTCACCAAACTCGAAGTCTGGACCACTTTCTTGAGATCAATTGTTACCGGATCGGGAATTCGTCGCGCGTTCGGCGGCATGATGACCATTTTGCCGGGGGTCAGCAGAAGCGAATCGCCGAATTTACCGTTCATCGACAATCGCAATGTTCCTTCCAACACCAGGACCTTGATGTCCTTGTTCGGCACGTACTCCATCATGATTGTCGTGCCGGTGATTGCCGCAGTTATGGACGCGGTGTGAATCTTGGCTCCACCCAGACCTTTCGGAACCTGGAGGAGCATCGTTCCCTTTTGGAGCGTCATCTCGCGTGTGCCGGTTTTAAAGCTGAAATAACTTTCCGGTCCAAGCCGCGTAAGAGTGTTGTCCTGAAAGATAAGCTCTGAGCGCGATTTGATCCCGGTGGTAAGGACAATGTCATCACGTACGACATCGTTTAAGTTAGCGTCGCGATCCCCCGCGCTCGGATTAACAAGCTTCACCTCGTTCACGATCTTCGTAACGTGCGCTTCAGTGAGGGGCGCGGCCGAAGACAAGCTGAGATGAGAGAAACACAAGGCGTTGAATGCCATGACTGGGACTATTTTTTTCCACATCTTAGAATCGCACGGTCAAACCCGCGCCACCTCCGGTTGAAATCACGTCGTATGTAAAAGCCGAACGATTGGAAGAGTTGACCGCTCCGGTCAGAAAGCTGTCCACCGACGCCCACGGCGTGATGTAGTAGTGCAGGCCTAACGAGAAGACCTGATTCAAGTCGTCGCGGCCACCTTTGTTATAGAAGTACCCGGAAAGTCGATAACCCAGATCACTGCCTAACTGCCGCGTGAGCTGAAGATGATAGCCAACGGCAAAGCCGATCTGATCCCGTTGTTCGGAATATGGATCGGAGATTCCTGCAGAACCGATCACACCAAAGGTGAGCGCATGCGACCGGCCGAGGACCAGGAGCTTTTGGAGCGCGACCGAGAACTCGTGGTCTTGCAAAATCTCATGGCTCGCGGAGTCGAGCAGTTCGGTGAAATCGTAGCGGCCGAGAATGCCGATGCCCCAGAAATTCTGCGGCGTCCAAAGCAGGCCGACTCCGGTGCCGATATTTTCGAAGTCGAGTGGAGTCGTGTCCCAATAACGGAAAATCGAAGTGCCGGCGCCGAATTGAAACTGCAGCTCCGGATTGATGCGCGGCGTCCAGTTAAAAAATGCAGCGCCGACCAGGAAACTGTCGGAAATCGTGTGGCTCCTGGTGAGTGCGACGTTGTTTGTATAGAAGCTGGAAACGCTTCCGCCCAACGTGAAGTCGGGAATCTTCTGTTGAGTCTTGAGGATTTGCTGTGCGCCAAAACTTTCGTCTTCGGACGAGGTGTTTTCGCTTTCCGGAAGCGCCATCCCATCGGGGGTAACCATTCCGCTAGTTGGCGGGGCGGTCCGCTCGAAAAGGCGTGAGGTCTCGACAGCCGGGTTGGTCTGGGCAGAGAGGGATCCCAGGCCCAGCAATGCAGTCCCTATCAGCGCTATACGGCACAGCGGAGAAGCCACCCTTATTCCCCCAAGCAGAGCCTATGCCGTTAGGCCTCGGGAGCGCCTAACAAGGCATGTTTCCCGCTGAGGCTATTGCGGCATGTCGGCGAGGCGTATATCCATCATTTCAAGTTTTGCGCTCGTTGTGTTCGCCGCGGCGGGGTACCTCGAATTAAGCCGTCCGCTCGCCTACGTCCGGCTAAACAACCTGTATCGAGACGCGATCAATCGTTCGGGTCGAACCACGGCGGCCAACGCGGACCTTGTATTCCTCGCGATCGACGCCGCTTCTGTCAGTCTGGATCAAACCGACATTGAACTAGGCTACGGATTGTCCGGTGATGAGTCCGATTCCGGACGCGCACTGCGATTAATGAGCAAAGGTTTCCCTTGGTCACGCGAAGTTTATGCGCTGGTTCTTGAAAAGCTGGTGCAGGCCGGCGCGCGCGTCGTCATTTTCGACCTGAATTTCCCGACCGCCACGGACAACGACGCGACCTTTCGCTCGGCCCTCGATCGATATGCCGATCATGTAATCATTGGCAGTAATTTTGTGGATGGAAGTTTGGTTCGTCCCTGTGAAACCCTCGTCCCCCAGTCGACGCCAGCCGACGCCCGGATCGGATTTACCAACTTCTGGGCGGACGAAGACGATGTGGTCCGGCGCGCGCAGTTTCGAGTGACCTTCGAGCAGGTCCGCAATCTGAAATTCAAATCGGATTCCGAACAATTCCTGTCGGTGGCGGCTGGCGCGTTGCGTAAAGCGGCTTTTGTCCGAAATGTCCCCAGCGATCTCGATTCACACGTCTTCCGGTTTACCGCGCCACCGCGAAACGGTTTCCCGCCGCGTTCGTTATTCGAGATCTTCGTGCCGACTTTTTGGCATCAAAATTATCAGTCCGGCGAATTTTTTAAGGACAAGATCGTAATCGTCGGCGCAGAAGGAAACTGGCAGCACGACGAACATCCGACGCCATTCGGAAACATGCCGGGAGCGGAGTTGCATCTCAATGCGATCAACGCAGCGATCCATCACGAATTTATTCGCGAACTGCCGCCAATTGCGAATCTCGTTGGCATTGGTTTCGCCGCTTTGGTTGCAGTGATGGCCACGCTGCTTTTTGGAAGCCTGTGGGTTCGGCTGATTTCGATCGCCGTGATCGGTGGCACCACGGTTTTGACCTCGTTGTTTTGTTTCAATTGGGCAGCGATTTATCTGCCAATAGTCGCGCCGCTTAACGTCTTTGGGATCGCCATGTTGTTCGGGCTGATTTGCGATTTTGCTACCGAACGGATCGAGAGACTGCGGGTGCGGCGGGTCTTGGAACGGTATGTTTCTCGCGACGTTGTTCACGAACTGGTCGATCATCCGGACGTGTATCGCGACTCGCTTGGCGGTGTCACCAAGCCGGTTTCCATCCTGTTCTCCGACATCCGCGCTTACTCCGCGGTGACCGCCCGCAGCTCGCCTGAGACACTGGTCGCGCAGCTCAACGAATATTTCAGCGCGATGGTTGAATGCGTCTTCGAAAACGGCGGAACCCTGGACAAGTTCATCGGGGACGCACTCATGGCGTCATGGGGGAGCTTGGAGAGCCGGGGCGCCCGGCAGGATGCCATCGCGTCCGTTCGAGCGGCGCTCGCGATGCAGGAAAAGATTCATTCGCTCAACAAGACTTGGAATCAACGCGGCTGGCCCGAGCTCCGCGTCGGGATGGCGATCAATCACGGCGAGGTTGTGGTGGGAAACATCGGATCGCCGCAAAGGATGGAATTCACTCTGATTGGCGATGCGGTGAACGTGAGCTGGAAGCTTCAGGAGATGACCAAGGCGACGGGCACGGAGTTGATCGTTAGCGAAAGCATCGCAACTTTGATCGCAGACCATTTCGAGCTTCGTTCGCTCGGAGTCGCGACCGTGGATGATTCGCATCAATCGTGTGAAATTTTCACGGTCAAGAGCCCGACAGGGGCGGACGCTACGAAGGAACAAACTCGGAACGAGTCATGGCACGCCGGAGCCTGGCCGGTCCCAAAGAATTTTCCACCAAGCCCGCCCGCTCGCGAGACGGCCGACGTCATTCCGGCTCGGTCTCGCGAAGAATAACTTCGCCCTCTTTCTTTGCTCACGATCTCGCTCTTCCGCGCGATGCGCTCAATCACGTCCGCATCAACGCCTTCGAAGAGCCGATTTTTCGCAGAACCGCTCGACGGCGCGGACGCGCTGACTCGACTTCATGAGTCGACGATCAACCAGTTAACGAAGAGGTATCGTTGGGACCGCCGCTGAGACGAGAGTACTTTACACTCTCCATAATCGCTTTGACTTGAGCAGCGATTTCGTCAGGTGCGAATGGCTTTCGCAAAAAACCAGACAGCCCGGCCGTCATCAACCTCTCCAGCCTGTCGTTTTGAATGAAACCGGTGCACAGCATGACGGGTACGTCGGGCCGGATTTCACGCAGACGATTGAAAGTCTCTTCGCCGTCCATGAAGGGCATGGTTAAGTCGAGTATCACGAGTTGATACGCGAGCGGGCGGCGACGGAACAAGTCGAGGCATTCGAAACCGGACTGGGCGGTGGTTACGTGATATCCTGCGGTGGTCAGAAGCTGTTTTACCAGTATCAGCCCCATCTCTTCGTCATCGACGACCAGAACTTGTGGTTTGGTCACCGGCATATCGGCAATCTTTTTTGGTTTTACAAACGCGGCTAGCTCAGGATGCATCGCCATTTTCTGATGCGTGCCTCCGGCTTGTTCGGCTAACTGCCGCGCAGCCGCTTCCGCGCGTTCGATGCTTGAGCGGAGCATGGACAGATATTGCTCACATCCATCGTCCCCTTCCCGCAGATTCGCGATCTCGGTGCTGGTGCCGGAGATGATTTGTAACAAATTGTTCAATTCACTCGTTGCTTTGGAGACGGTGTCTTTGGAAAGCGGCTTGTCGTCTGAGTTCACCGATTACCTGTCTAGCAATCCGGGTACCCTTTAATGGAATTTAAACGGATGGCGGTGTGCCAGATTGGCGCGGTCGCGTCCGTATCGAGTCGGTCGAATCCGTTCGCAATCGACTAGAATCGGCCTATGTTTCTACCCCGCCTTATGAATGAGCTCCGAGTTGATAATCTTCACGCCGCCATTGGCGATCAGCAGATCGTACGGGGCCTTAGCCTCGCGGTCCCGCGAGGTGAAGTGCATGCCATTATGGGCCCCAACGGCTCCGGTAAGAGCACGCTGGCCAAGGTCATGGCCGGTCACCCCGACTACCTGGTCACCAAAGGCAAGATCACCATGGATGGCGAAGACATTCTGGGAATGGAGGCCGACGACCGTGCCCGAAAAGGTTTGTTCCTGGCGTTTCAATATCCGAGCGAAATTCCCGGCGTGACGATTGCGAATTTTCTGCGGGCGGCTTTGCAGGCGCGTTTGCCCGAGGGCGAAGAACTCGAAGCCACTGAGTATTACGCAAAGCTTTACGAAAAAATGGAGCTGCTCGGAATGGATCGCGCGTTTACGTCGCGCGCGGTCAATGAAGGTTTCTCCGGCGGCGAAAAGAAACGGACCGAAATTTTGCAGCTTGCCATGCTCGAACCGAAATACGCTGTCCTTGATGAGACCGACAGCGGTCTCGACATCGATGCGCTCAAAGTTGTGGCCCGGGGCGTTAATATGATGCGGGGAGCGAACCTCGGCATTCTTTTGATTACGCATTACCAGAGACTGTTGAACTACATTGTGCCCGATCACGTTCACGTTATGGTCGCCGGTCGCATTGTTCGTAGCGGCGGGAAAGATCTCGCGTTGGAGCTCGAGGAACGAGGCTACGATTGGGCGCGCGAATCTGCCGGCGAAATGGCAGTAACCAGATAGGACCGATAATGAAACCTGAAACCAAAGCCGTCGATATCAACCGAGGAATCGGCGATTTCGCTTACCCCGAGGTCCACGTGCGCGACGCGGGGGCCGGGCTAAGCGAGAAAACGATCCATTACATCTCCGATGTGAAAGAGGATCCCGAATGGGTGCGGGAGTTTCGTTTACGCGGTCTGAAAACATTTCTCGAAAAACCGCTCCCGACGCATTGGGCGAGCAAAGATCTTGAGGCGATCGATTTCGACAAAATTCGCTATTACCTGTCGCCTGGCACAACGACGAAGCGGAGTTGGGATGAGGTGCCGGACGATATCAAGCGCACGTTCGAACGGCTGGGCATTCCGGAACAGGAACGAAAATTTCTCGCCGGCGTGGAGGCACAATTCGACAGCGAAGCCGTTTACTCGAACATCAAAAAAGCGGTCGGTGAACAGGGTGTGATATTCGTCGGTTCGACCGAAGGGCTAAAAAAACATCCGGAGATTTTCCGGAAATGGTTTGGCAAAGTCATTCCGATTGCCGATAACAAATTTAGCGCGCTGAATTCGGCCGTATTCAGTGGAGGCTCGTTTATTTACGTCCCGCCCGGAGTGAAAGTGAAACATCCGCTTCAGGCTTACTTCCGGATCAACGCCGAGAACTTTGGACAATTTGAGCGAACCCTCATCATTGCCGACGAGGGCAGTGAGGTCACTTACATGGAAGGCTGTACTGCGCCGAAGTTCGAGACCACTACACTCCACAGCGCGGTGGTTGAGTTGGTCGCGCTCAAAGGCGCCAAGATTCAGTACATCACCGTCCAAAACTGGTCGGCCAACGTTTTCAATTTGGTCACCAAGCGCGGGCTCGCGCATGAGGACGCCGAGATCAAGTGGATCGATTGCAATATCGGTTCGCGACTGACCATGAAATACCCGGGAGTCGTGTTGAAGGGACGCAAAGCGCGTGGCGAAGTTCTTTCAATCGCGCTTGCCAACAACGGCCAGCACCAGGATACCGGCGCGAAAATGATTCATGCCGCCGACGAGACGACGTCGAACATCATTTCCAAGTCGATCTCGATCGGCACCGGCCGGGCGACTTATCGCGGGCTGGTGCACGTGCCCAAGCATCTCAAAAATTGCAAGAACAACACCGAGTGCGACGCGCTGCTTATCAACGCGACCTCGCGAACGGACACCTATCCTGCGATTACGGTTCGCGGCACCGGCAACGCCGTGCAACATGAAGCTAGCGTGTCTCAGGTGAGCTCGGAACAAATCTTCTACATGCAGCAGCGAGGCCTGAGCGAAGCCCAGGCAATGAGCTTGAGCGTGAATGGATTCGTGAACGATCTCGTCCGGCAGTTCCCGATGGAATATTCGGTCGAGCTCAAGCGCTTGATCGAGCTCGAGATGGAAGGTTCGGTCGGCTAGTTCCGGCGAACTTTCTGAGAAATCGACATGTTGTCGGCCACACAGGAGAAGAATCTAAAGACGTCGGGGATCCTCTCCGGGCCGGTCGAGTCACGCAATCTGCCTGATTGGTTTCGCGAACAGCAGCTCGCTGCCTGGAAGAAATTCGAATCGATTCCGCGTCCGACCCGGAAAGATCAACTCTGGCGATTTTCCAATATTGATCTTCTTGATCTGACGGCTTTCAAGGTTCCCGGTCCACTTTCGGAAGACGATCTACGAAATATTCTCAAGTACTCGCGCGGTCTCGATCAAATCGCGGGGCGAATGATTTTCGCCAACGATCAACTGGTGGAGCGCACAGTCGTTTCTGAAGCTTTGAAGAAACGAGGCGTGATTTTTGAACCGCTCGAACGGGCGATGGTCGAGCATGCCGATTTGTTCAAGAAATATTTCATGTCGAACGAGGCGAAGCTTGGTTCGGCAAAGTTTGCCGCATTGCATCAGGCCATGGTCTTTAATGGGACATTTCTTTTCGTCCCGCGCGGAGTCGAGATCGATCAACCAATCGAAATCTTCCATTGGTTGCGACACGACGACATGTCGATCTTTCCCCATTTACTTCTGGTCACCGATGAGCTGGCCAAGGTCACCGTGATCGAGCGTTTCCAATCATGCGATCAGCGAGCGGCTGGTTTCGCGTGCGGAGTAAACGATCTCATCGCCGGTCCTGGGGCAAAGGTGACCTATGTCTGCGCACAAAATTGGGCGCCGAAGGTCGTCGCGTTGCAAATCAATTCCACGACGGTCGATCACGACGCGTCGGCGATGAGCTTGAATCTGAACGTTGGGGCGCGTTATGCGCGTTTCGAAGGTCTGAACCGATTGGTTGGCGAGGGCGCACGCAGCGATATGCTTGCGGTTTCGGTTGCGACTAACGACCAGGAGTTCGACTCGCGCACGTTGCAAGACCACATATCGCCGCGAACTGCCAGCGATTTGCTTTACAAGAATGCACTCGACGATAGAGCCCGTTGCACGTTCGGCGGACTCATCCGGGTCGAACCTCATGCCCATTTTACCGATGCCTACCAAAAAGTTCGCAATCTCTTGTTGAGCGATGACGCCGAGGCGAACTCGATGCCGGGATTGGAGATTCTCGCGGACAATGTCCGTTGCACGCATGGCGCCACGTCCGGCCAGATCAACGAAGACGAAATGTTTTATTTGCGCTCGCGTGGTATCCCGCCAAAAATCGCCCAACGCCTGATCGTGAAAGGATTTCTAAACGAAGTCATCCAGCGCCTTGAGCAACCGGCAATCGGCGAACATCTCAACCGTTTGATCGAAACGAAGTTTGCCAGCTGACCGATTGTCCGGTCGGTCTGGTCTCACTTAAAGTCCGCGTTCGGCTTCAGCCACGACGTGCTTCTTCTCTACTCCAGGTCAAGGCGTCACGATCCTATTTGAGCTGCCCTCTCTGCCCAATCATAATCAAGGCTGAGAATTCTTTTGCGTGATTGCCGTGCGGTGTTGTATTTTAACGCTCCGCGATTTTTTGATTTATGGACGTCAGCGGAAACATCAGCGCAGTCCTCGGACAAAAGAGTCGGGAGATTTTCTCGGTGGCACCGGACACATGCGTAGACGACGCGGTCAAAATGATGGACGAGAAAAACGTTGGCGCGCTTTTGGTGATGAAAGGCAGCAAGCTCGTCGGAATGCTTTCCGAGCGCGACTACACGCGGAAGGTGATGTTGCGCGGCAAGAAATCGTCCGAAACGAAAGTCTCCGAAATCATGTCGACGAATCTGACTGTTACGAATCCGAACGAAGGCGTGGAAGAATGTCTTAGGGCGATGACCGATAAGCGTTTTCGCCATTTACCGGTGCTCGAGAGCGGCAAAGTCATCGGCGTCGTTTCGATTGGCGACCTGGTGAAGTACGTGATTTCCTGCCAAAGCGCGACCATTGCCCATTTGGAGAGCTACATCAGCGGCGGATATAGCGGCTGATGCTTGTGGAGGCAGGCGTCTCGCCTGCAAAAGGGGTTTTTTAATTGCAGCCGGGACGGCTGCCACCACAGTTCAAAGTTTCCAGACGGTCTTTCCGCCTGCGATCGTTCGCACCGCCCGGCCTTTAAGTTTCCACCCGTCGAACGGCGAATTGCGCGACATAGATTGAAACTGATCGATCCGCACCGTCCATTCGAGATCCGGATCGATCAAGGTGAGGTCGGCCGGCGCGCCAGCTGACAACGTCCCAGCATCGAGTCGTAGCAATCTTGCCGGTTCGACCGTGTACATTTCGATTACGCGGTTGATGTTGATTTTGCGATGCTTGTGGACGAGCAGATCGATGAACAGCCCGAGCTCGGTTTCGAGTCCAACAATTCCAAACGGCGCCTGATCGAACTCGACTTCTTTCTCGAACCCGGCGTGCGGGGCGTGGTCTGAACACAAGATCGACAAGGTGCCGTCGGCGATTCCTTCCAGAATTGCATCGATATCGGCTTTCGAGCGCAGCGGCGGATTCATTTTGTAATTCGTATCGAAGTTTTGGATCGCTTCATCAGTCAGCGCGATGTGGTGGGGACAAACTTCGCCGCTGATTTTGACGCCTCGTTTTCGCGCTTCGCGAATGAGCCGCACGCTTCCGGCGGCGCTAACGTGCTGGCAGTGAATGTGATGATCGCAAAGCTCGGCCAGCAGAATGTTGCGCATTACGATCGCTTCTTCCCCGGCCGCCGGCCAACCCGGCAAACCGAGAAGCGTGCTCCAATAGCCTTCATTCACGACGCCGTTGCCGACGAGGCTGTAATCCTGGCAATGATCGAGTACCGGCAGACCGACCATGCGTGAGTACTCGACTGCGCGCCGCATCAGTTCGTGATTTTGAACGCAGTGGCCGTCGTCAGTGATCGCGACAACTCCGGCCCGGCCTAACGAACCGATCGACGCGAGCTCTTCGCCTGCAAGATTTTTCGAGATTGCCCCCGTTGGTAGAACATTCACGCACGCAGCTTCAGCGGCACGATCCTTGATCCAGGCGATGGTCGCCGGATTGTCTGCTGCCGGCGAACTGTTCGGCATGCAGACGATCGTGGTGAATCCGCCGGCCGCGGCCGCTCGCGAACCGGAGGCAATGGTTTCCTTGTGACCGAATCCCGGCTCGCGCAGATGCACATGGATGTCGATCAAACCAGGCGCGACGATCAAGCCTTTCGCATCAATCTCTTCTGACTTCTGATCTCTGACTTCCGACTTCTGCGCGATCTTGCCATCAACGATGGCGAGATCAGCGACTTCATCGCGCTGGTTCGCCGGATCAACGATGCGGCCGTTGCGAATTATCGCCGCGCTCACGTTGAAATTCCTCCGCAGAGGTAGAGAACGGCCATACGGACGGCGAGACCGTTGGTAACCTGATCGAGGATAACGCTTTGCAGCCCGTCAGCGACTTCGCTGTCGATCTCAACGCCGCGATTAATCGGGCCCGGATGCATGATAAGGCAATCCGGCTTGAGAAGTTTCGCGCGCTCTTTCGTTAGGCCGAAGAGCGTGGTGTATTCGCCAATGCCCGGGAAATATTCTTTGCGCTGACGCTCGTGCTGGATCCGCAAGAGATTCACGACGTCAGCTTCCGGCAATACGTTCTCAATCTTATGCGAGACCTTCACGCCGAGTTTTTCGAACTCGCGCGGAACCAGCGTGCTTGGACCGACCAGCGTTACTTCTGCGCCGAGTTTCGTCAGTCCGAAGATGTTCGAGCGCGCGACGCGGCTGAACAAAATATCGCCGACGATTGCTACACGTAGCCCGGCAATCTTGCCGCGTTTCTCGCGAATTGTGTAAATGTCGAGCAATCCCTGGGTCGGATGTTCATGAGCGCCGTCGCCGGCATTGATCACGCTTGATTTCAATCGTTGCGCGAGAAACTGGGGCGCGCCGGCGGAACTGTGGCGTAACACCAGAATGTCGGCGTGCAACGCTTCGAGATTGCGTGCGGTGTCCTTCAGAGTTTCGCCCTTGCTAAGACTCGACGTGCTTGCGGCAATGTTGATTACGTCCGCGCTTAACCGATGGGCCGCCAGTTCAAATGACGTGCGTGTGCGTGTGCTCGGCTCAACGAAGAAATTGATGAGCGTCTTTCCACGAAGCGCCGGAACCTTCTTGATCTCGCGGGTGCCGACTTGCTTGAATGCGTCCGCTGTTTCCAGAACGAAATTGATTTCGTCCGCGGAAAGCTCGCGCAGCCCGAGTAAATCTTTGCGGTTCCAGTTCATTCCTTTAGCAGCCAGACGCCGTCCGGTTCGTTGTCGATTTGTTGAAGGCGCACTTGAATTTGTTCGCGCGTCGCGGTCGGCAGATTCTTGCCGACATAATCCGCGCGAATCGGCAGTTCGCGGTGACCGCGATCGACCAGCGCGGCGAGTTGAATTCGGGCCGGTCGCCCGAAGGAACTGATGGCGTCCAGGGCGGCGCGGGCGGTCCGGCCGGTGAAAAGAACGTCATCAACGATAATGACCGTTCGCCCTTCGAGCGGCAGTGGAAGTTTCGAGGCGTGGACCATCGGCAGTTCGGCGCGCGTGCCGACGTCGTCCCGATGCATCGCGACATCGATGGTTCCGGTCTCAATGTCGCTTTTGGCGACCTCCCGAACGAATTCGGCGAGGCGGCGGGCAATCTCCACCCCGCGCAGTGGGATCCCGGCAAGCACGACCGATTTCAGATCGGTGTTTTGCTCAATGATTTCGTGAGCAATCCGTCGCAGAGCGCGCCGGATTGCTTCGGCGTCCATGATTGGGACACCCTGTATTTGTTTTGTGTTTTTCATTTACGTCCTTCGCGACCTCACTGGATCGCTTTAAAGGCGTACAAAATTCAGGAGGCTGCCTTTTCTGTGCGAGCCTCCTTCAATCGCTTCGCTCTCCAATTGGAGCGATGTTTCACGATCCAATCGAGCAGCGCTTTTTCAAAACCGATGTCTTTGCCGGCTTTTTCGCTCTCGATCCATTTGTGTTTCAAAATTTCTTCCCGCTCGGCGAGGAACTCCTTATAGAGCACAGAGTTCGTAACGAACCGTGATTTCTCTTTCTCTGCCTCAATGGAGGGCATGTCAGCAGTTTTTTCCATAAAAATCACAATCGGTCAATAACAACTCACCTCTGACAAGTACGACGTAGCATCAGCCATACCTATTTAACCCAAGCTAATCCGCCGAGTTACGCAAGCGTTTGGCGAATGCGCTCGGTAATTTTCATGAACGCCTGTGCGACAGGCGATTGCGGATCCTCTGCGACAATCGGCCGTCCACGGTCGCTGGCTTCCCGGGTGGCGATGTCGATTGGAATCTGGCCAAGCAACGGAACACGCAGCCGTTTCGCTTCGCGTTCCCCACCGCCGCTGCCGAAAATGTCATAGCGCTTGTTATCGGACGGCGAAACGAAGTAGCTCATGTTCTCGACCAGACCGAGTACGGGAACGTTCACCTTCTCAAACATGGTCGCCGCTTTTCGAGCGTCGATCAACGCGACTTCCTGCGGCGTGGTGACGATGACGGCTCCTGAAAGCGCAACCGTTTGGACAATCGTTAACTGAATATCGCCAGTGCCGGGAGGCAGATCGAGAACCAGAAAATCAAGTTCGCCCCAATCGACCTGCCGCAAGAATTGCTGAGTATAACGCGTCACCATTGGTCCGCGTAAGATCGCCGGCGACGTGTCATCAAGAAGAAATCCCATCGACATTAGTTTCAAATTATACTGCTCGATCGGGATGATCTTGTTTTCGTCGGTGGCGGTTGGTCGCTCCCGGGTCCCGAACATCAGCGAGATGCTCGGGCCGTAAATGTCGCAATCGCACAAACCGACGCGAGCTTTGCTGTGCTCGAGCGCGACCGCAATGTTCGCCGCGACGGTAGATTTGCCGACGCCACCCTTTCCGCTGGCGACCGCGATTACATGTTTGATCCCGGGAATTCGCTGAGCGCCGACGGGCCCGCCGGCGCCGCCGGGCGGCGCGTGGATGTCGATTAGGACCCTCGCGGTGCGGACACCATTGAGCGCGCCCAGGACCTTTTCGGCATCATTCTTGATGGTTGCTGGAACGTTCGGATCGTTCGTGGCGATGGCGAGCTGCACTTTTACTTCGCCGTTGTCGATGTTGATCCCTTTGACCAGGCCGAAGGAAACAATGTCGCGGCTAAAACCCGGATAACGCACCGTTCGCAGGGCATTCCGAACTTGCTCTTCAGTGATCGACATCATTCCAACCTAAACGCGTGTGCTGGTCAGTAAAGATGCAGCCGCGATTCTTTCTTGAAAATGGAGAGTGACCTGAGCAGCATCAGCGTCATGAACAAACAAATCTCTTTTGCCTTGGTTGTTGTAAGCGTCGCGCTGTTTACGGGATGCGCGATGTTCCAGGAAACTGGTCAATCGGCGCTGGTGGGGACCTGGACGAATTCGCTCGGGACGGTTTGGGCGATCAAAGCTGACGGCACTTTTCAGGTCAGCCTGAGCAAGAGCCATCGAGTCGACGTTTGGGGCAAATACACGGCGACTGCCGACACCATGAATATTCAGGAATCACATGGTTCGCACACTCCGAAGGCCTGCAGAGGTCCAGCGACCTACAAGTTCAGCCGCAACGGGGACATGCTGACGTTCACGAAAGTGAGTGACAAATGTAAGCTACGGGAAAAGAACATTCTCGCAGGTTGGACCCCCTGGAAGGGGAAGTAAGTTGGCGATTCAGCAGCGCTGAGGAAGAGCGCAGGCATCGGGGTCGTCCCAATCGTGGCGGACAGGCGTACTCAGTTGCGCAGGCCGTGTCTGAAGAAAATCCGTTCGCGTTCGATGTCGGCGCCACGACTCAAAAAGAAATCGCGCACTTCCGGAGCGAGATAACTGTCATCGGGCAGCGGATTCACGGCCAAGAAAATCTTTCCGGCCGGCGCCAGGTGCCCTTGCAGATCGCGCAACAAAAAATCCCATTCTTTCACGCCCCAGCGTGCATTCGTTTCTCGATGGCGATCAAATCCGATCGAAAACGCGGTGATCCAGTCAAACTGTTGCCGAAGATTTGGTAACGGCTCGAAGGGCTTGATTTCGAAAACAATGCGAGGCACACCGAAGATTTCGAGCAACTCTTGGAAAAGAGGCAGCCGGTCCACATCGAGTCCGAGGACCGAATGATTGAACCGTTTCAATATGAAGAGGAAATAGCCGCCGCCACAGCCGAGATCGAGGACGCGCTGAGGCGAGAAGCGGTGCAGCTTTAAGTCCTGGACCCGCTCCCGGTTTACCCGCAACCAGTGATCGACGGCGGCGTACTTTTCGCCCGCATAGCGATTTTGGATTTCTCGCAGACGATTCTGGTCAATACCGGCCAGTACCGGTCCGAACGGCAGCCGAAAGATCGACCGTTGAGCGCGTCGCCAGGCGCGTCGGTAACCTTCCTGACTCACGAGCTTGGCGAGTTTTCGCGACAACTTCATGCGATGGCATCCGCAATTTCTCGGAGCAAACCTGGCCCACGATAGATCAGTCCGGTGTAAATCTGGACCAGCTGCGCGCCGGCTTCGAATTTTTCGCGGGCAGAGTCGGCGTCAAGAACTCCACCTGAGGCGATGACCGGGATCTTCGATCTGGCGGCGATGGCTCGCACCAGGTCAGAGGATTTTTGGCGGACTGGCGCACCGCTCAATCCGCCCTGCTGATCCTTGTCAGCGGGAATGGCTGAATGATCGAGCGTCGTGTTGGTCGCGATGATGGCGGCGATGGTATTTGCTTCGCAGGTGCCAATGATTTGTTCGAGTTGATCAGGCGCCAGATCGGGCGCGATTTTTACGACGATCGGCTTGCGAGCGATGACGTTCTTTTCGCCAATCGTGCGCAACAATTCGGCGAGAGCTTCGGCTGCCTGGAGCTCGCGCAATCCCGGCGTATTTGGCGAACTGACATTCAGAACAACGTAATCGGCGAATTCCCGCAGGAGTTGAAACGAATAGAGATAATCAGCGTTTGCTTCGGTGATCGGCGTGCTCATCGATTTGCCGATATTGATTCCGACCCGGCAGCTGCCGGGCCAGCGCCCGCTCCGCTTCAATTTGCCCAGCCGGCCAGCAATCGCATCGGCACCGTCGTTGTTGAAACCGAGGCGATTGATCAATGCCTGTTGTTCGGGGAAACGAAAAACGCGTGGCTTCGGATTTCCTGGTTGCGCTTTCGCGGTAACGGTGCCGATCTCAACGAAACCGAAACCGAGGGCGGCCCATGCCGGCAGGGCGACGCCATTCTTATCAAGGCCGGCAGCCAGGCCGATCGGGTTCGGGAAATTAACGCCGAAAAGGCTTTTCGGCTTCGGATTTGGGGAAAAGCGCGTCAGCGCGTCTAGAATCGGGTCGAGGTGCGATGCGACGCGCAAACAAGAAATTGTGAAGTGGTGCGCAGTCTCGGGATCAACTGAAAAGAGCAGCGGCCTAACGAGTCGCTCATAAGCGTTCTTCATTTGCCGATGCAAAACTGACTAAACACGGAATCGAGGATTTGTTCGACCCCAACGGAGCCGATCACTTCCCCAACGGCGCGGAGCGCCTCATTCAAATCCACCGCGAGATATTCCGCCGACAGGCCACCACTCATGCCTTCGCGGGCGCGCTCACAGGCTTCCAAGGCGCGCCGCAAACAATCGCGATGACGCAAATTAATCGAAACCGGATTTTCGGGACGAAGATTTCCTTTCCCGAGAAGAACGATGATTTCCTCCTGGAGTTCGCGCAGCCCCTCCTGCGTCGCACAGGAGATCCGGAGCGCGCTCAAATTCTTCCAATCACTGTGTTCCGGCAGATCGCTCTTGTTGAGGATGACGATTTCATTTCCGTTCGACGTCTTTTCCTGAAAATAGGAGGGTCGCGGTGCACTGCGGTCGACAATGTGCAGCCGCAAATCCGCTTGCTTCAGAGAACTCTCGGTCCGCGCGATTCCCTCGAGCTCCACGTCCGATGCTGATGTTCTCAAGCCGGCGGTATCGAAAAGTCGCACCGGAATCCCGCGCAGATTCACGATCTCTTCGATCGTATCGCGGGTCGTTCCATGAGTGTCACTGACAATCACGCGCTCGTAGCCGATCAGGCGATTGAGCAGGCTCGATTTGCCGGCATTCGTTGCTCCGTAGATCACAATTCGAACGCCGTCGCGCAACATTCGCCCCTGGTCCGCGGTCGCGAGCAGCGCTAAGATTTCTTCGCGAATGGAGTCGAGACGGGTCCGCAATTTTTCGCCTTCGTCCAGCTCGATGCCTTCCTCCGAAAAGTCGATGGACGCTTCGAAGTGAGCCAGAAGGTCGACCAGCGCTTTGCGAATCGATCTGATTTTTTCTCCGAGCTTGCCCTCAAGCTGTTCCGTGGCAGATCGCAGGGCCAACTCGGTGCGAGCGCGAATCAAATCGATGACTGCCTCTGCCTGAGTCAGGTCCATTTTGCCGTTCAGAAATGCGCGCTCGGTGAATTCACCGGGCCGCGCTGCGCGCGCTCCCGCGCGTAAACAAGCTTCCAGAACTTTCGCCGTCACCAGGGTTCCGCCATGACAGCTAATCTCGACCAAATCTTCGCCGGTATAACTCGCCGGTGCACGATGGATCGACATCAACACTTCGTCGATCAAGCTTTCCGAGTCAGTGACGATCTCGCCCAAGTGTTGAACGTGCGAACTGAACCGCGATGCCTTTTCCTTGCCACGAAAAATCTTGTCGCCAATAGCAATGGCGTTCAGTCCGGACATTCGGACGATCGCGATTGCCCCTTCTCCGGCTGGAGTAGAGATCGCAGCAATCGTATCCGCGGCGACCAAGTCGGAACTGTCGACGGCACCTGCATGTGAGACCGATCCTATGCGAGCACTTCCTTTAACGCTGCGATGCATTTCTTGTTTTGTTCCATAGTTCCGACGGTAATGCGAAGCCATTCGGGCAATCCGTAGCCGACCAGAGGACGGACAATGATTTTATGGGTGAGCATCTTCTGAAAGACCCCTATCCCATCGCTCACGTGAACGAAGACAAAGTTTCCCGCGCTTGGAACAAATCTTAATTTCATCGCAGCAAATTCGGCCTCGAGGAAAGCGCGACCAGCATCGACCACTCGTTTTGTTTCGGCGAGGTAATCGACATCTTCCAGTGCAGCCAGCGCGGCGGTCTGGGCGATTCCGTTAACGTTGAATGGTTGCCGCGTCTTTTGCAGAACGTCGATTACCTCGTGCCGGGCGATTCCGTATCCGATTCGCAAACTGGCCAGACCGTGAATCTTCGAAAATGTCCGCAACACCACCACATTTCGGCTATCACGGACGTAACGCAGCGTGTCCGGGGGCTCATCGCGAAATTCAAAATATGCTTCGTCCAGCACGGTAACGATGTTGTCCGGAACACGCTCGAAAAAGTTGTCCAGCCTGTTCGACGGGATCAATGCTCCGGTTGGATTGTTTGGATTGGCGATAAAGATGATTTTTGTTTTGGGCGTGATCGCGGTGAGGAGCGCGCCCGGATCGGGTTGAAAATTTGGTGTCGCAATCTCGATCGTACGCGCCCCGAATAGAGCGGCGATAAGCTTGTAAGCAACGAACGCGTGCTCGAACGTGATGACGTCGTCGCCCGGTTGCAGAAAAGCGTGTCCGACGAATTCGATGATCTCGTTCGAACCGTTTCCGAGGATGATGTTTTCGCGAGCGCATCCGAGCTTCGCCCCAAGTGCGTTGCGCAACAGAAATCCGTTGCCGTCCGGATAAAGTTGCGCCGAATCGACTGCGGCTCGCATCGCCTCCACAGCTTTCGGAGACGGACCGAGCGGGTTCTCGTTTGATGCGAGTTTGATGATTTCCGCAGGCTCGACCCCAAGTTCGCGGGCAGTTTCTTCGATCGGCTTGCCCGGTTCGTAAACGGCAACATCCCGTAATTGCGGATTCGCCCGGTCCCAGATCGAAGTCATTGGCGCAATCTAGACGGAATCGTCAGGCGAAAAAAGAGTTTCGGGACGTCCATTTGTCTTGAGGTCCGGCGGCGCACTCAGATGTAACGAATTGATCATGACTTTTCAGTTGCCACAAAATCACCAAATGTGGTGTGATGACTGACAGCGGTTTAGAAATTATAGAAAATAGAAGTTAATCGAAAACACTGACCCCATATGAAACGAAATCTATCTGTCGCTTTGGTAACGCTGGCGCTGACGTTCGCCGGCCAAAATACGCACGCTACATTTCTGCGCGGCCAGCCATTCACGCCAACCGGCGCTGACTTTTCGATGTCGGCAGTGCAGGGAATCAACGCATCAAATCCGAACGGTGCCAGTGGTTTTCATCCTCAGGTTAACGGCGACTTCGAGTTCAAGGATTCGATCGGCGTTTCCTACGACGATGGCACCGGCCATCTGAAGGATTTCGGACTCGGTTTGTATCAGGACGCGGCCCACAATACCCAGTCGACCGGGCTGATGATCAATTACAATCAATTGGTGATGGCTTCCAGCGTCACGATCACAGTTGAAGATTTTGACATCAACACCGGTGATACATTTTTCAAAACGGGAAAAGTGGAACCGTCGATTAGGCTTTTCGGACCGGGTGGCAGCGTTTTCGCCAACCTGACGCCGACCACGATCTTCAATAACATGACTCCCAACACCACGACTGGTACAAACAGCGACGTTTGGGACCTCAATTTCGGCAAGGTTCTAAGTTCAATGCATTTGGCGGACGGCCCGATTACCGGATTCCTTTTGTACGCTGATGCGTTGAACGGCGAACAGAACAACAGCGACCCATACATGCTGGTCGCGGTGGGCAACGGCATCCCGCAGGTGCCCGAGCCGGCTAACTACCTGGCTGGGATCGCAGCGATCGTGATTTTGGGGATGTCGCACTTCACGGTTCTTCGCCGGAAAGCAGCGAGAATTTAGGTTAGGGGTCCCCCGCCTGTTTTGGGGCGGCTCGCGCGAGGCGGGCCGCCCTTTTTTTCTTGCCATTTGCGGGGCGATTGGCTAGACCGGAATCCGCGGTTTAAAAGATAAGAAAAGGGGGGCACAAAAATTGTTATTGACGGTGCGACGCAATTATGAGAATTATGGGAATTAGCAAAACCAATAGTATGAACTACCAATTCCGTTGCACAACTGTCGCCGCCGCAGCCATCTTCTTGGCTCTTACCAGCTACACCAGCGCATCCGTTGTCGATCTCGGCAATGCCGCCGGTTTCTCGGTGCTCACTTACAACAGCAACAACACATCTGATTCCGCGTTTCAGGGTGGACCGATCGGTGTGGTGAATGGCGACTGGACCCAGAGCGGCGGCGGACAAACGAATACTCAGCAGCCAACAACCGTTTATCTCAGCCCCGGCTTTCATAACAACGGGCCGGCCGTCTTGACAACGGTTTTCAACGCAGCCCTTCTGAATTCGGCTTGGACGGATGCAGTGAATGCATCCGCGAGTTTGGCCTCGCTTGCGCCTACTCAAACCCTCGGGGCAATTACGTCGGGTCTGACGCTTAGCGAATCTGCGGTTGGCACTTACGTATTCAACATTTCCAGCATTAATCTCAACCAAAGTGCACTCACTTTGAGTGCTCCAGCTGGTTCTACGTTTGTGCTTAATATCGCCGGCAACATCACGCTGAACGGTGGCAGCCAAGGTAACGGAATACTTCTAGCCGGTGGTCTAACATCAAGTAACGTATTTATCAATCTGACCGGCGCGAATAGCAATCTGACTACGAGCGGCGGTGGAAATGCCCAGCAGATTTTCGGCACCGTTCTGGCCACCGGTATAAACGCTTCGGTCAATCTCCATCCAGGTGAAATCAACGGCGAGATCATCGCTAGAACGTTGACCACGTCCTCTGGCGCCCTCGCCGTGGTTCCGGAGGTTACGCCCAGCTCGGTTGTTTTTGGGTTCATTGGTTTGGTAGTAGCATTTGGCTCACGGCGCACCCTGATGGCGCGAGTTCGCGCGCTTGCGAAGGTGCCTGTAAGTTAAGCGCTTCCTCCGCTTGTTTGTTTGCCTGAAACGGCGCTCGATTGAGCGCCGTTTCCGCTTTGCGGAAATCGAACTATCGAGTGTCTTCGAACCAGCTGGCGAAAGCGTAATTACCAATCGCGCTGTTCGTTCCGTTCGTGTTCAGCGCCTCGTCGTAATGCAGACCCGAGCCGCCGCTGAGATTAAGCGTGTTCGCAATGACGGCGCCGCTCACTGAGCCTCCACCCGATATTGTAATGTTGTAACCCGGCGCGTCGATAACCGCAGTCAGTGTAGCGCCTCCGGAATCTGTGAAGTTGTGCGTTCCGATGCCATTGATCACGAGATCTGCCGCAACGCCACCCCGATTGACGTAAGAACCGCCGCTCAATGAAATATCGTCGTCCACCCAGTAGGTGACATGCACCTTCGGATCTTGCGTAATATAGGCGTTGCCGGAAGTCGTCATTTTCCCGGTAATCCAGATCTCGAAATAGGTATCGGTGCCGTCGCTATTGGCCGTGAGAGTCAGTACGTTGCTGCCAGAAATGTTAATCTGACTGAGTTTGTAACGCGCCGGGGACGATTGCGTTCCGCCAGTCAACGTTGTCGTACCGGTGACTTGGGTGATCGATGAATTCCACATTCCACTTGTCCAGCTTGGGTCGGATGTGGAGGGGATGGAGGTATTGAATGGGGTCGAGATCGTGCCTTGGACGTTGGTTGTATTTTTCACCGCCGAACCGCTATAGGCAAGATTACCGTAAACATACGTATTGTTCAGGTTTGAGTTTCCGCTGCTTGTCGTAGCGACGTCCCCATGGGATTGGCGTTTAGTAACGTCATACGCGCCGTTGGTTGATTTGAACGGGTCGCTGGAGTTGAAGCTATCGATAACGCCGCCGCCGCTCATCGAAATCGTATTCTTAAGTGTGATACCGCGGACCCAGATGCTTTGAGCGAGTCCCTGGACGATCACTTCGATGGTGCGCGTAGCTTGGGGGGAAGAGATTGCGTTGCTTGTCTTGCGGTCGAATCGCAATCCGATTTTGCGGAGGCTACTATCCAAACCTTGGTTGGAGACGCGAGGCGGACCTGCAGCGGCCGCAGTTCCGGTAGCGCGAATTCGGTACCATTGATTCCCGTTCGAGTCGAGCGGTAGCCCGGCGGTATCGATCGTCGTCCAAACCGAAACCAGGCTGTTTCCTTCCCCGTTAGTCGTGAGGGCGTTTGCTACGTTGTATTGAGCTAGCTGCGGCGTGATCGAATTCGACAGGTAATTGTATTGGTTCGAAGCAGGCGGCCCGCTTGCCGCGGCGGGAGTCGCGCCTGGTTGGGGCTGCAAATTGGGAAGCGAGCCAGTTATTGTAATCCAGTTCGTCCAGGTGCCTGTATTTAATGCGGCGATAGCTTGGTCGACCGCGCTCTCGGCACCGCCCAACGCTTGCTGCCAACTGGCGGCCTGCGCAGTCGCATTCGCGTTTTGGCTCGCAATGTAAAGGCTCGTGAAACAGAGCATCGTCAGAATGGTCACGGTAAGAAGTACTGTGAGTAAGATGGCTCCTCGTTCGTTTGTGGATGGATTGGTTTTCATGTTACTGGCGCGCTGTTGCATTACGGAGGAATGTATTTGAATAAATCGTTGTTCCGGCAACGGGGCCGGGTCCTGGCAGATAGGTGAAGGTAGGATTGAAGGTAATGCTGCAGCTCACGCTTGAGGTGAGGTCCTGCGGAGTAACGGCAAATGCGGAAACGTTTCTAGCGATCGTTGTTGGTGTGCCGTTGACCTCGCGAATGAAATTCGAAGCCGACTGGTAATATTTGATCGTCGTTGTGCCGGCGCCGTATTGAATCATCCCATTCGCATCGAAACTGGGAGCTACGGCGTGCGCGTTGGACCACCTTGGGTCGTTATTGTTTGCGTCGTAGTAATTCGGAATGGTTACCGTAAGAACGTTATTGCCGTCCACGGAGGCCGTCAGTGCGCGACGCACGTCCATCGCGATATAATCAGAAACTCGGAGCTGGTCGCCTTCGGCGACGGAGTAGCCCTCAACCGCTGCGAAACTCCGTTGCAACGCGACACCACCGAGCACCAGCGCGGTGAGCACGACCGAGCTGCAACCCAGGGTCATGAGCATTTCTACTAATGTGAAACCCTGACGGGCGTTCCTGAGCGCGATCATGGACCAATGTTTCCCTTTCCGAAAACCGCCGATAATTGCCGGGTCCGCGTTCGCCCATTGGCGCTCGTCCACTGAAGTAAGAGATCGACTTGGAGAAGGTTGTAGTTGGTCAGGTTAGCATTCGTCGACAGCTCTTGAGGGCTACTCTCGTTCTGGGGATTACGCAGAAGTATAATCGGAGCGACCGCGGGAGAGCCGTAAACACCTACCGCAACCTGCTCGCTTAGCGAGCCGAGCGGGCCTTCCGATCCGGTTGGGGTGCTGAGAATGTTTTTTACGTAATCTTTTGTAGCGATCTGGGTGAAGCTGCACGCGCGCAAACTTTCCATTCGCTGCTGGAGCACCATCGTTGCAGCAGTGGTCTCCTTTTGCGCCTTGAGCGCAACGAGTAGACGCGAGTTGGTGCCGAAGACGGCTAATCCGAACAGGACGGCCACTGCGATCGCGATGCAAAGCTCCGGAAAAGTAAACGCCGTTTCCGAATCAGACGTTGTCGGCCAGCGTTGCATAACTGACGCGCCATTCGCATTTAGTAAACGACGTAATTTCCCTTCATGTCTTTGTGGGTCGGATCAGAGTTGTCTTCGAACCAACTCGCATAGGCGTAATTGCCGATCGCCGGATTACTGCTCGGGCTCAGTCCTTCGTCATAGTGAAAGCTTCCGCTGCCACTGATCGTGAGAGTGCTTCCGGCGAAGGCGCCGGTGTAATCGCCGCTGCCCGAGATTGTCCCATCATATTGGGGGGCGTTTACGGTTCCCACAAAAGTCCCTGAACCGGAATCGGTAAACTTGTTACTTCCGATGCCAACAAAGGAGTCCGTCGCGGCTGTGCCATTTTGGTTACTGTAGGAACTGCCGCTAACCGTGATGTCGCCGTCTACGATCCAGGTGACATTAGTTCCGCTGGCCTGACTAATCACCCCGCTACCTGATGTAGTAAATTTCCCTTTCACCCAAACGATCACATTACTATTCGACGAATTTGCAACGGGTGGGTTTCCGGTCGTTGTTGGGTTGATGGTGAAGGTGTTACCGCCAGGAACAGTGAAGTCACCGCTGATGATGATTAGTCCGGGCGATGAGGCAGTGCCATTGGCGGTGATTGAGGTCACGGGATTTCCGCCGTTTTGCGGCAGATTGCCGCCACCGGTGTAAGTGGTGCTCGAATTAAACGTGTAGTTTGTAGTGGTGCCACTCCACGGATTTTGGTAAGTCCAAGCATAATGGCCTGATTGGCCCGATACAGCAGTAGGATCCGAAGGCGTGGGCAGGCTTACGACCGCGGGCGTCGAGACCTGTCCAAGTACATCCTTCACCGGCGGATTGCCGCTGTTAGCATTGACATTAGTAGGTGCAGTACCGCTATAAGTGACTCCGCCGTACACATAAGTTTGCCCGGTGTTGGCGAACTTCGCCTGATTGCTGGTGGCTCCCTCGCTAACAAGCATTGGATTGCTGGCATCGCGATACGTCGAGGACCATTGACCGTTTGGCGAGCTGAACGCATCCACGCTGCCTCCGCCGGTCATTGCCAGCCAGTTTGCCAGCGTGATAGCTCTTGCGCTGCCGCCTTTGGGGACTGGTTGCAGAATCGCTTCGATCGTTCGCGTCGGGCCAAGGCTGTTACCGCCTTTTCGATTGAGATTCATGGTAATCGTATTTCGCAGATCATTATCCAATCGGTTATTGGAAACGCGCTTATATACCGAGTTAGACTGGAATGTGGCCTGGCCGGTCGCCCGGACTCGGTACCACGAACCGTTCGAATTAGACAGCGAACTCCACGTATCAATCGTAACCCAGGCCTTAACGGCCGTTGTTCCTTCGGTATTTGGATAGCTAATACTAAGATTGGCTGAAGGGAGATAATAGTAATGGCTCGTATCGGGTGGCGGGGAACCGCTGCCAACCGCGTTGCCGCCAGTCGGCTCGTAGGTATAACCTTGTACGGGGCTGCTTGACGGAGCAGGAGTAGGCAGCGTGCCACTAACAGTCTTCCAATTAGTCCAGGCGTTCGCGCCACTCGTACCGCTTTGATTTAACGCGCGTACGGCAGCGTCGATACCGGCCTCCGCGCCAGTTAGTGACTGCTGCCAGGCGGCAGTCTGCATTCCTGCGCCGGTGTTCTGCGAAGTGATATAGAGACTGGTCGCACAGATCATCGTCAGAATCGTCATCGTCATTAGCGCGATGACTAAGACACTGCCTTTGTCATTGTAGGTTTGATCGTTTTTCATAAAACCATTATCTAGCTGATGCGTTTCGGAGGAATGTCTTGCAAGCGACGGTTGTTGCTTTCTCATTTTCCACGAGCGAATAGGTTCCACCGGATTTGAAATAAACGTTGCCCACCGTTGTAGGATCAGTTGCCGTACCGTTTATTGCATACCAGTCTCCGTTGGAGCCCACGCTATTAGCCGGTGCTGTATCCGGATTGTTCAGTCCGGTCCACCATGTTCCGTTTCCTGCATTGTGCGTAAATGTCGGGAAAAACATGATGCTGCAGCTTATCCAGTTCGTAAGATCGGTGTCGGTTACCGCGAAACTCGCAACGTTCTGCGCGATCGGTGTGATCGTATCGCTCAAGACCGTCCCGCCGGAATTCTGGACGATTACTTCGCGTGTGAAATTCGTTCCACTTTGTTGATAGCTCACAGTTACACTACCTGAGCCATAGGTAACGACTCCGCTCGAAAGTGTGGGCGTGTTAGGGACAGCGCTGCTATTGGTTGAGCTATAGTATACGGGGAGACTCAAAATCAGAGCCGTTGTGCCGGAACTTGATGCCACCCAGCTTCCGCTTACGAACGATCCAGTGCCAACGTATGGTGTCGGGGTGGCGGTGCCTGGAACAGTGCCCGAAGTCGCGCGCCGGCAATCCATCGCGACATAATCGAGGACCCGTAACTCATTGCCTTCTGTGGTGGAATAGGCTTCAGTTGCGGCGTAACTCTTTTGCAGCGAGACGCCCGCAGTTACCACGGCTGCCAGGATAAGCACGCCACAGCCGACACTCACCATCAGTTCAGTGAGAGTGAAGGCCGCATATTGTGTTTTGGTAAAAATCTTCATGGTCCCAAATTTCCCTTGCCGAAGACTGACGAAAGTTCTCGGTTTCGCGTACGGCCGTTGGCGCTTGTCCACGAGAGCCTGATGTCGACTTGGATAAGATCGTAGTTCGTGGCAATGCTTGAATTTGATTGAGCAAGAGTGGGTGACGTCGAACCGCCACTACGAGTCCATTGGTTGGGCGTCGATCCGTCGCCCGGATACCCTGTGCCGCCTGTGGTAGTCATGTTTCCACTCACAGTCACGGTTTCGGTCAGACTTGAACCAAGCTGCGCTTCGGAAGTCGTCACGGTTCCAACAATATCGGCCGCTGTCATAGTTGACGGACTCGTGGTTCCCGAGGCGACGTTGCTGGCGGCGTTGCTGTAGTAAATCCCTCGAAACGCCTCCATGCGTTGCTGCAGCATCATTGACGCGGCGGTCGATTCTCTTTGCGCCCTCAATGCCAGGAGCAACCGCTCATTGGTGGCGAAAGCGGCCAGTGCAAAAATGACGGAGACCGCTACCGCCATTAGGGTCTCAACGATAGTGAAGCCGTCGGCTGTTCGCAGTTTTTTGCCAGAAAGGAGCATAACGATCTGAATGATCGTCGTCTATAAAAGCAATAAATATGCCGATTTACTGCGAATGGGGGGTGATGCCTTTGCCTTTGCGGTGCCGGTAGAGGCCCTGCGTCGAAATGGCACACCCCAGCAGCAACGCAACTGGGCCAAAACTCGCTGCTTCCGGGACATCGACTCCACCGTAAATTGCCACGTTGGCGAACTGCACCGCGTTCGTGCTATCGGTGGCGTTCCAAGCAAAGAACTTAAAAGTTGCCGTCGTTACGTTGTTGGCTGCCGTAACTGCGGGGAAGCTGAACGTATAGTTCGTCATCGGCGCGTTTTGCGGCGTCCAGGCAAAGCTGGCGTATGAGGTTGTCGATCCATTGAGAAAAAGATCTACCTCAGCAAGAAGCGGTGAGGTCGCTCCATTTTTTAACGAGTCAAATGTCAGTTGCGAGAGAGTAAGGACGAGTCCGGCGTTCGCCGTAATCGTGAACGCAGTGAAAACGGTTGGATCTAGTGTTGGGCTGGTCGACCAGTTCGTGCTGCCGAAGACATTACTGTTGCCAGTGCCGATAAGTCCGCCATTACGAGTGTAATCACTGAAGGTAGCGCCGGACGGCTGGGGATTGGTTTGGTTTGCGGCCAAACCGTTGTTCGGCCCCGGGCCAGGGAAATCGTAGGTATAGATGAGGCTGGCTTTGGTGTTCGACGATGCCCAGACAAGTATGGTCGCAGCGAATAAGGCTGACGTGAAAATTCGGACTCCCATAGGCATGGAGACTCTTGAGCAGCTTGCAGACCATTGGTGCTCCGGCCCGGTCCGTGCTGAGCTCTAGCAGCATGGTCCGCCTTTTTCTTGGCCTTTGTTTTTTCGCTAGCGTCAGCTGCCTTACGGCCGGATTAGCTCCGCTCACCATCAAAGAGGTGAGCTTGATGCTGCGGTCCGGTTATTCGAGCGAAGTGGTGCTCCAGGAGCTGTCGAAAAGGAAATTCGCCGACACGCTTGATCCGACCAGCGAAGAGCAACTTGTGAAAGCCGGTGCCAGTCAATCTTTGATCAACACGTTGGAGAGTGGGGTTTATCAATTATCGGCCGCGGAAACTGCCGCGGCTGCGGAAAAGCAAAAATCGAATGCGGAAAAAGTTTCTCGAACAAATCTGGAACCTCAAGCGGCAATCCAGAGCGCCCCGACGAAGCCCGCGTCGCCGACTGAAGCTCAAGTGGGTGGCAACTTGTACGATCATTTTAAAGACGATCTAGTCTACTGGCACGAGGGGAGTTTGGTTCCCTTCGATGACGAAACGCTTGAGAAGAAAAAGTTCTATCTTCTGTTCTTTTCCGCGATTTGGTCGAAGGAAGGACGTCAATTCACATCGCGACTTGTTGATTATTACAATCGGGTCGCGCCACAGCATCCGGAGTTTGAAATTGTGTTCTTCAGCGCGGATCGCTCCCAATTCGCGATGGAAAATTATGTGAGTCAGACCAACATGCCGTGGCCGGCGGTTGCCTACGAGAAATTACAAGGTAAAGCCGGCGCCCTTGCCTCGGCGTTCACCCATCAGATTCCTCGTCTTATCCTTGCCGAAGCGAGTGGCCGAGTCCTGTCGGACAGTGGCGAAACGAGACCGGATTTCGACAAGGTTATGATTGATCTCGACAAGGTTCTTGCTGGAAATTAATCGCGATTTCACACCGCGCGGGCGGTCGAGAGCTGGACTCTTCGTAGCGCTGGTCCGGGTAATACGGCGACTCGGGCCGTTACGGGCTGACGACTGGGACCGAAGGGGGCTGAAAAGATGTCATCGCACTGCCGTTGTCAGCCAAGTGCGGGTCCTGGTCGTAAATCGTATCTGTCGGGTCGTTGCTGAAAGCACTGATCTCAGCAACGATGAGCGGATCCTGACGCTTGTTTCGTTTCCAGCGCAGAGCGACGTAGCGCGCGCTGCTGACCGAAAAGTTGACCGCTACCATTCCTTTCTCGTCGGGAAGCTCGACAACGGATCCCGAGGGTGTGGCGAATCGAAGATCAGTCGGGTCTTTGGGCAGTTCGTTGAGCAAGAAAACCTCGAACCTGGCGTCTTCCGCTTTGAAAGCTGCACTGACGCGATGCAATTGCGCGCTCTTCGCCAACTCCACGATCACAGTCGGTGACGCATCCGATTCAGAGAATTGAAAAACCGTCTGCAAATCGCTATCGATCATGCGACCGCTGAGGATTCGCGGGCCGGAACTGGTATAGGCGATTCGCGCTCGGGCTTGCGATTTAGCCAAGTCAAATTCTCGGGGTGCGGTGCCGCGAACGATCACCGGTCCAGACACCGTAACGTCGGACGCCTGGTCGTTCTGCGCTTGCGACCTGGGATTGACACAAAGAATGACGGTGCTGGTTGCGAAAATGGCGAGGCACTGGACGACTAGAAGTCTCATAGGCAACTGTCTGCCAGAGCTAGGATCGCGCCACGGAGCGCGAACCGCCCTGTGACGTCCCGGATCAGCCGCCCTACTTTCGGGCGCGCGGAACTATTGTTCGGCGATTGCTGCCGGCGCCGGTCTGCGCCAAGCCAGCCTCGGCGGGCTCCTCAACTTGACCTGGTTCTTCGGGCATTGCCGGAATCGGCGGCGGCGTTGAAGCAAGCTCTAGCTTCAGTGCAGAACTCAGTTCTGACTCGGCTCCGCCTTGACGTTTTCTGAGTAAGTCCAGCTCGCGGTGCATTCGACCCCGATCATTACAATAAAGCAGGGCCGTTTGATCCGATATTTTACCGGCCTGGAATGCGTTCGCCAGGCACTGGTCGAAACTATGCCAGCCGTAGGGTGAAGCAGCTTCGATGATTTCGTGAAATGTTTTGCCTTCAGACTCTCCGTAGCGAATTGATTCACGGGTGCGCAAACTGTTGCCGATGACTTCGGTGATGAGATGGCGCGCGCCCTCGACTGTCGGGACCAATCGCTGACTGACAATATAGCGAACGGTGTCGGACAAGCGATATCGGACCTGCTCTTCTTCGTCCTTTGCAAACATGCCGATAACGCGGTTAATCGTCTGGCCAGCGTTGATAGTGTGCAACGTACTAAAGACCACGTGACCGGTTTCTGCGGCGGTCAGCGCGATCTCCATCGTTTCACGGTCGCGGATTTCTCCGAGAAGAATGACCTTGGGTGCCTGTCGGAGGGCCGAACGCAACCCATTGGCAAAGCTGTGGAAATCTCGTCCGAGCTCGCGATGACTGATTGCCGCGCGGGCGTGAGGGTGGAGAAATTCGATCGGATCTTCCAGCGTGACGATGTGAATGGCTTGCATCTGGTTTAGTTGGTTGATCATTGCCGCCAGCGTCGTGGTTTTGCCGCTGCCGGCCGCGCCAGTTACCAGCACAATCCCGTTCTTTTCTTTGACGATTTCCGCGAAAATTGGCGGCAGGCCGAGAACCGACAGATTTGGCACCTTCGATTGCAGTTTTCGCATCACGATCGCCCGGCGCCGGTTTTCCTTGTAAATATTCGTCCGGAAGCGGGCGATGTTTTCGATGGCATAACTGCAATCGCACGACCCTGTCGTTACGTATTCGTTTATCAGCCGTTCTTCACCGCCAATGATATGGTCGGCCAAAGCGTCGATGAAAGTGGGCGTGACAAGCGAGCCAGGCGTGTCGATGGCGAACGGCTTTAGCAGTCCATCTACTTCGGCAAGAGGCGGTTTGCCCGCGATGAAAAGCAGGTCGGAGACTCGCTCTCCAATTCCGAGCATGTTTGTGATCAGCGAGTCGACGGTGTTCTTATCCATTGCTGGGCGTTCGATCAGAGCTAGGAATATGCCGAGGTGTGCAGATTGACTGGCAGGTAGCTTCGAAAAGGAGAAGCGCTAACGAATTCGGCGCCACGAATCGAGGCTGGCGAATGCTTTGTCGATCAGCTTTTTCTCTTCCGGAAGTAAAGGTGCTCGTTGTCCGGCTGCCAGGAAATCGCGCGCCTTTTCGTCGTGGACCGCAGCGAGACAAATTCCGTAGTAAGCGCTGACCGCCGGGTCGCGAAGCTGTTCTGGACTCAACGAATCCATCACTTTTGTGGCCTCCTTCGCGTTCCCCTTGGTCAAGAGTGAATATGCATAAGTGGTCGTGTAGGCCGCGTTTGACGGCGCTTTCTGGTGGAGTTCCGCGGCCACCCTTCGTGCATCATCGGCATTGGCGTCTAGCAACAGAGAAATCTGAGCAAGATTATTTTGCACATTGAGGTCCTCAGGATCGAGTTCCTCCCACCGAACGAGCACTCGATAAATGCCTTGAGTGTCGTTTGCCCTTTCATAGTAGCGATACAAGTCCTGAATAGCGTCCTTTTGCTTGTCCTGATTCTTGGTTAGCGACCAGAGCAGCTCCAGCATCTCTTTTTCCCACTTCCATTCTTCCGTGGTGCGCATCAGGGCCATCATGTTGGAACTTTGCGCCGACGCTTCTTTGGTGGCGGCAGCCCATTCGTGTTCCGCCGATGCTAATTTGTCTTGGGCGCGCAACGCTCGGGCTAGATAGGCGTGTCGCACGAACTCCCCTTGCCGCCAATCGGAGTTCTTTGTGATTTCTTCCAGTTTGCGCCAATCCTTCAGCCGCTCGTAAAGCTCTGCGATTGTCAATGGGACCGGCCACTTACTCAAAGTATCGCTCGGTAGATTCTTGATGTAATCGAGTGCAACCAAATTCAGTCCGTTACGACTCATCCATTCAAGCAGCGCGCCCAACTCCACCGGATTGGAACCGACGCCAGCCTCGAGCTCAGTGAGGTAAGAGGCAAATTCGGGAGCGCCAAGTTGATGAACAAAATCTAAGTAAGTTAAGCGATCGGTAATCGTTGCGTCCGGATAACCTTGAAGGTCGTGAGCAAGGCCGACCAGTTTTTGGCTGTTCTCCCGCCGTGCAACACCGTCGGTAATCAAGGCACGAGTGGCAGCCGTTCGTTGCTTCGGATCCTGGCGCAGTTTGTCTAAGGTCGCCTGACCCGCAGCATGTCGACTCTGGTCCGCACTGTGTAATTGCAATGTCCCAAGTTGAAGCTGATAAGCAGCTTCAGCTGGCGCCAATTGCACTGCCTGGTCCCATTCTCGAATTGCAGTTTCATCATCCTTTTTCAGTTCTGCCAGGGTTGCTGCCACCGCATGGTAGCCCGCCCGCTGTTTGCCTTGTTCGTCTATTCCCAAGAGTGCCTGCTCGGCTACAGCCGGTTCATTGAACTGCAACGCACACCGGGCCAGAGCTAATGCATCTTCGACCGAGCGCGGCTCGACCTCGATAACCTTATGCCGCCAGTCGAGCGCCGCGCGATTGCCAGCCTTTTCCAAGAGTTGGGCGATGATTCGGGCAGCGGGCGCACTGGTCGGTTTGATTTGCAATACAGTGCGCGCTGCCAAGCTAGCCGTGGCATCATCACCATTCTGAATCGCGACGAGTGCTCGCCGGACCAATCGTCTTTCTTGCCAGCGCGCATAGAGATCGTGACTGCCCCAAAACAGCGCAATCAACAGAACAATTGCGATGACCGACCCAAAAAGAAGCTTCAAGTAAACGCGCTCGGTTCGTTTGTGCGACGTTTCCATTAACGTTTGTTCCGCTTTCCCGATAGGTTTGGCCTTTGCAACATTTAAACAACGTCCCTCTCAAGCAGTTGCCGTTCCGGTAATATTTATCACAGAACTCGGCGCAACAAATCGTCGCCTGAACGTCGGTTGTGCGTTGCGCCCGGGCTCGCAAGTTGCTCGGGCTCGGCTACGCTTATGTCGCAAATGGACGATGCGATTGTGCAGCCGGTGTCTGCGGCGGCAGCAGAGAACACCAAGACCACGGGCTGGCTCCTGGTGCTTATCGCCTTCGGGCTGCTTTGGTTCGAGCTTGTCAATCAGTTAAGAGGCGAATGGTGGCTGAACGCTCAATACAACTACGGTCTGATTGTCCCGGTGCTCCTCCTTTATTTGCTTTGGAAGCGCTGGCAAAGTCGGCCGTCTCCAACCGTTCCGGCTGCACGCATCTTGGCGAACTTTACAATCGTCGCTGGCGCCGCGCTTTTTCTGCCGATCCGACTGGTCGCAGAGGCAAATCCTGACTGGCGCCTGTTGAGTTGGGTTCTGGCCATTGTCGTCGTTACTATTTCACTGGCTTTCGTTTATCTCAGCGGTGGCCGAAGCTGGCTGCGGCACTTTGCGTTTCCGTTCCTGTTTTTTCTGGTCGCGGTCCCGTGGCCAGTCCGGATCGAGCAACTGGTGATTCAAGACCTGATGCGAACTGTTACTGCCATCAATGTCATCTTTCTTCAGCTCGCCGGTATCCCAGCACTTCAACACGGGAACGTTATCGAAGTCGGGACCGGATTTATCGGAATCGAGGAGGCATGCAGCGGTGTGCGTTCGCTTCAGGCCACGTTGATGATTTCGCTTTTTCTCGGCGAACTTTATTCTTTTAGCGTTGTTCGCCGAGTGCTTCTGGTGGTAATCGGCGCGGCTCTCGCCTTCGTTTGCAATGTTGCCCGGACCGCGATTCTAGTCTGGGTCGGAACCCATCGCGGGCTGGGACAGATCGAATCGTGGCATGATCCGGCCGGCCTCACGATTTTGATTGTTTGTCTATTTGGTCTTTGGCTCGTCAGCCTGATCATGCTGCGTCGCGGAAGCGCGACCGCGAGTTCAACGGCGATCGAGCGGCAACCAGCGCCCGTCCGTTTTAGTTGGGCGACGCTCGCGGTTCTCGCTGTTTGGTTGATTGTCGTCGAAGGCGCGGTGCAGATTTGGTACGGATCGCACCAAACGATTGCCAGTTCGCATTGGGCAGTCCAGTGGCCGGACTCGGAAAGTAACTACAAGTCCGTCCCGATTGCGCCGGAGGCCGAATCGCTGCTGCAATACAACGAAGGCGGCGGCGCAAGTTGGGAAGGCAAGGATGGCCATCAATGGCTTATGTTTTTCTTTCGCTGGTTCCCCGGCCGGACGGCTGCGCGATTCGTCAAAGTCCATCGGCCTGATATCTGTTTGCCCGCCAGTGGTCGCACAATGGAACGTGATAATGGTCTTCGGATGCTGGCGGTTAACGGCGTGAATCTGCCAATTCGTTCGTATCGGTTCCAAGATCGCGGTGCGCCGCTGCATGTTTTTTATTGTTACTGGGACGCTCGTTCGTCTTATGAGAGCGCAGCGGTGGCCGAGGTGGAAGATTGGTCATTCCGTGGCCGGGTGCGCGCGGCCTTGCAGGGCCGGCGTGAGATTGGCGCGCAAATCCTGGAAATCGTTGTCTGGGGTTACGAGGACGACAACGAAGCGACTGACGCGCTTGCCCGCGAACTCGGACGCGTCGTTCGCGAGACTTGAAGGCGAGCGCTCGCAGTCTGGCCAAACATCTGTAAAATCGCAGCAAGAAGCGGGTGGGCTTGGCTCCGCTCCAATGACAATCTGCTGCCATGAACGATTACGAGCGCGTCGCTAGGATGATCCGTTTTTTGGATCGACATCACACTGAGCAACCTGACCTTGCCGCCCTCGCCAACTCAGCCGGCTTAAGCCCGTTTCATTTTCACCGGCTCTTTTCGACGTGGGCCGGCGTTACTCCAAAGGACTTCTTGCAATGCCTCACCCTCGAGCACGTGAAACAGCTTCTGAGAGGCGGTGACAGCGTATTTGACGCCGCGATCAATGCAGGTTTGTCCGGACCGGGCCGTCTGCACGATCTCTGCGTCACGCTCGAAGCGGCGTCTCCGGGCGAAATGAAAAACGGCGGCGCTGGGATTGAGGTCGATTACGGTTTCGCCGAGACGCCGTTTGGCGAAGCGCTCATCGCCGAAACCAAGCGCGGTGTTTGTCACCTCTCGTTCGTCGATCAAGGCCGAAACGCTGCGCACGAAGTGCTGAAGTCCCAGTGGCCGAATGCGAAGGTGCGCCGAAATGATGCTCGCATCGCGCAGTTGGCTGACAAAATCTTTAACGATCGCGGTGAAACTTCGAACCGCAGACTACGCGCGTTCGTTCGAGGTACCGAGTTTCAACTGCGCGTTTGGCGTGCGTTGCTCCAGGTTCAAGCCGGCTCGCTCACAACCTACGGCCGGCTCGCCGAAGCGGTCGGCCAGACGCGAGCCGCGCGTGCTGTCGGCAGCGCGGTCGGAGCGAATCCGATCGCCTTCATCATTCCATGTCATCGCGTTATTCGTGAGACCGGAGCGCTGGGTCATTACCACTGGGACCCGGTCCGCAAGCGCGCCATCATTGGCTGGGAACTTTCTTTTCGCGACCGCTCTCCTGCGGCCGCAGCCTGACCGCAACCTAACCACCTGGCCCGAGCGCGGTCGAATGGGTCGACATCTTCAACGCCGCGAATATCGTAGCTGGTCATCGCTCGCCAATGGACCAGTCAAAGCTCGATTATGCCGGTTTTCGTCACGAATACATCGGAGAAGGATTGCGGCGGTCCGTTCTCAATCCCGATCCGATCAAGCAATTTCAGACCTGGTTTTCCGCGGCCATTGAAGCGCAGATTCTAGACGCCAATGCGATGACGCTGGCGACTTGCGTCGATGGCAAACCGTCGGCTCGGGTCGTCCTTCTGAAGGATTTTGATAAACGCGGTTTTGTTTTCTTTACCAATTATGCAAGCGACAAGGGACGACATCTGGAGAAAAATCCGAACGCGGCACTGGTATTTTACTGGATGGAAGTCGAACGACAGATTCGCATTCAAGGCAGAGTGGTAAAAACATCGCGCAAAGAATCGGCAGAATATTTTCGTTCACGTCCTGCCGGTGCGCAGCTTGGCGCCTGGGCATCACATCAAAGCAAGGTGATCGACGGTCGGCGCGTTCTCGACGCCCGCTTGGAAGAGATGAAGCAGCGTTTCGCCGAAGGCCAAATTCCGCTTCCGCCGCACTGGGGCGGGTACCGGCTCAAGCCAGACCGCATTGAATTTTGGCAGGGCCGTCCCGATCGGCTACACGATCGGTTTCGGTACACACTTCAGCGTGACGGCTCTTGGTCGATCGATCGACTCGCGCCGTGACGGCAACGCCGCCACCGAAGATCGACATCGTTCGCGGGGACATAACCAAAATCGATGTCGATGCGATCGTGAACGCCGCCAATACAACTTTGCTTGGCGGCGGCGGTGTCGATGGCGCTATCCATCGTGCCGCCGGGCCCAAACTGCTGGAAGAATGCCGCACATTGGGTGGGTGCTCGACTGGGGAAGCCAAGATCACGCACGGTTATGATTTGCCAGCGCGGTTTGTGATTCACACGGTTGGGCCCGTTTGGTCCGGTGGAAATCGCGGCGAATCAGATCTGTTGGCCGGCTGTTATCGCAATTCACTGCGCATCGCGGTCGAGAACGGCATCCAGACGATTGGGTTTCCGGCAATCAGTTGCGGCGCGTATGGCTATCCTATTCGCGAAGCGGCGGAGATCGCCACCAAAGCCGTGCACGATTTTCTCGTCACTGATGACCGGATCGACAAAGTGATTTTTGTCCTGGCGAGGGATGAGATCGTGGCTGCCTATGAACGATGTCGTGGTTTTTTAGCGAAAAGGTCCGGAACATGATAACTTCCTGTTGACCAGCGCACTGACCGCTGGAATTACGAATTAAAGGGAGGATGTATCCGATGGACGATGATTTTGTGAATGACGATCCGCTGGCGGCAGCGGAGCAAGAAGGGCCGCCACGCCGCCGCCGTCGGCCGGCGCCGAGCGTTTTGGAACCGCGCCCGCGTCGCCGCGAACAAATCCGGGGACGGCCAAACTCGAGTCGCGGACGGACCGAACTTTTTTTACGCGAAAATCCGGTGCCACTGGTCATTGGAGCGCTCGCGGCAGGCGTGGTCATCGGTTTGGCGATTCGTTATGCGTCGCGTTCCGAAGGAGAGGAAACGAAAACGCCGCTCGGTCGAATCAATTGGAGTTTTCTTTCACTGCCGTTTCTCTGGCCAGTCCTTCGGTCCGTGAAGGAGAGATTCGAGGAATCGGCTGACGTGGTCAGTGAAGGCGTAAAAGGTATCGATCTGGATCGTTACGCCAAGCCGATCCGCAAGCGCTGGAAGTCCTGGACTAGCTGACGCTCGATTGTTTCAAGTAGCAGTGGTGTCGCCACGTTTGCTAATCTCGCGCGCGTGTTGCGCATCATTGCGACCCTGGCGATTTCCGTAGTGATTATTTTCGCCAACCAACAAGCGCTAGGCGAAAATACGAAGTTCGTCGGCTCAGTGGGTTGCAAATCGTCCAGTTGCCACGGCGGCGCCGGCGAAAAACGCAGCCAGTATATTACTTGGTCGCAGAAGGATTTTCACACCCGCGCTTACGCGATCCTCCTCGACGCGCGGTCGGCCCGAATCGGCGAAGCGCTTGGTATTCCTCAAACGCAATCGAGCGGGCGTTGCACTGTTTGTCATTCGCCATTTCAATCCATCGCCACGGATCGATTAAGTTCGACGGCCCGGACAGATGAAGGTGTTTCGTGCGAAAATTGTCACGGCGCCGCCGAACCGTGGTTGCGCGGACACACTCGCACTGATTGGACGTACGCGACGCGTGTCAGCGCCGGCATGCACGATTTGCGCAGTCTCTACGTCCGCGCAAACGCTTGTGTCGCCTGTCACCAGAACGTTGACGCGGACATTTTGAAAGCGGGACATCCCGGGCTCGTTTTCGAACTCGACAGCCAATCGGTCAACGAACCGAAACATTGGCGCGATGAAGATTCGGCTACTGGACCGCGGAGTTGGTTGGTCGGCCAGGCGGTCGCGCTCCGCGAAATCACATGGGCGTTGATCAAGTCGCCAAAGGAGGAACAAGATCGTTTGGTCGCCGAGATGAGCGCCCTGACCTGGCTGCTGGACAAGGCCGGGCAAGGCGAAAGCGTGAGTCAGTTCAACTCGTTTCCGGGAATCCAACTCCGCGCGGACGAGATCGCCAAGCGCGCGGCGACGTGGAACCCAACGAACGACGAGCTGATGTCGATCCTGCGAACGCTCGCCGCCAGCGATTCGGAATTTCAATCCGCGGGCGCGCCGCACGAGAATCGTTTTTACCTGGCGCTTCGGCTCACGCTTGCGATCGATCGGCTGTCTGTGGGGCTGAACCTTTCCGCAAAACTCGAGAAGGAACTCAGCGCCTTACGCACAGACGTACAGCGCCATTACGATTTCGACCCGGCCGCATTTGCTCAACACCTCCGGGTGCTGAGATCGAAGTTATGAATCGAATTTGACGTTGAGCGTCGAACGTTAAAAGTTGGGCGCTTCCTGGGACACCAATGAAGGCTTTTTCGATAATACTCACTGCCGTCTTTTTGATTGGCTGCGCCGGAAATAAAACACCAGCGTGGGTCCGTGGCGCTTTAAAGCAACAAAACAAATGGGGCCATTACAGCGGCTACGTCGAAGCGCGTTGGGAAAATGACGGACGCACTATGACTTTGTTGAGCGAGCTGCGCTACAGGGATCCAGACGGCGTAGTTTGGATCGCGCCGGCCGGTTCCGTCGTTGATGGCGCGTCGATTCCGCGATCTCTCTGGTCGCTGATGGGCGGCCCGTTTGAAGGTAAGTATCGCAACGCATCGGTGCTGCACGACGTCTCTTACGATCAACACACCAAGCCGTGGCAGGAGTGCGACCGCATGTTTTACAACGCGATGCGCTGCAGCGGGGTCGGCGCAGCCGAAGCCGGCACGATGTATTATGCGCTCCGGAAATTCGGCCACCACTGGAAAGCTCCAAAAGCCGCACCCGTGAAAGTCGGCGAGGACATCGTGGCCCGCGCTGAACCGGTGAACCAGGGCGATATCAACGCGACTCGCGATTGGATCCGCAATTCAGCTCCAAACTTGCAACAGATTGAGCAGCGCGCCGACGCGCCTTCGCATTAAATCAATCTTTTCCGCTTCCGTTCGCCGGAGGTGGGTGCGTTTGTTCTGTCCCGCCGTTCTTTTCCAGAGCAACAGCTAGCGCTTCATCGACATTTTCGACCGGAACGAATTTTAGTTTCTGTCTCGCTTCCTCCGGAACGTCGACCAAGTCTTTCTCGTTCAGTTTCGGGATGATGACGGTGGAAATGCCGGCGCGCATCGCGGCCAGACTTTTTTCTTTCAGTCCGCCGATCGGTAAAACCAAACCCCGCAGGGTGATTTCGCCCGTCATCGCCACATCCGGCCGCACCGGTTTGTTCGTGAACAGCGATGCAAGTGCGGTGAACATGGCGATTCCCGCCGACGGTCCATCTTTCGGGACTGCGCCGGCTGGAACGTGCACATGAATGTCCATGTCCTTGAAATCCTCGGGCTTAACGCCGATCTGGCCGTTGCGGCTTCGGACCAGACTGAGGGCGGCTTGCACCGATTCCTTCATCACGTTTCCGATTTGTCCGGTCAGCGTGACGTTGCCTTTGCCCGGATACCGCGTTGCCTCGATGTGCAGCACTTCACCGCCGTACGGCGTATAGGCGAGCCCGGTGACAACGCCCGGCTGACTTGTTTTTAACTTACTCTCGCGCACATAGCGCGCCGGCCCGAGAACCTGGGCCACAAATTCCGATGTGACCTCGACACGCTGGCACTCGCCGCGGGCGCACTTGGCCGCTACGGACCGGCAAATCGCGCCGATCTGACGTTCAAGTTCGCGAACGCCGGCCTCGTGCGTGTAATCGTTGATGATGCCTCTAATCGCTTCTTCCTGGAATTCGCATTGATCGGGTTTGAGTCCGTTTTCCTCGAGCTGTCGCCTGATTAGATATCGTTTTGCGATCTCCAATTTCTCGCGCTCGGTGTAACCCGGTAGCGAAATCACTTCAATCCGGTCGCGTAACGGTTCGGGAACTCCATCGATGTAATTAGCCGTGCCGATGAAGATGACCTGCGACAAGTCGAACGGGACATCGAGGTAACGATCGACAAACGCGTTGTTCTGGCGCGGATCGAGCACTTCGAGCATCGCGCTCGCGGGGTCGCCGCGGAAATCTGCGCCGATCTTGTCGAGCTCATCCAGCATGAAAACGGGATTGCGCGTTCCAGCGCGGCGCAGTTCCTGGATGATGCGGCCCGGCATCGAGCCGATGTAAGTGCGCCGGTGTCCGCGAATCTCCGCCTCGTCGCGCATCCCGCCAAGACTGATTCGGACAAATTTCCGCCCGAGCGCGTCGGCGATGGACTGGCCCAGACTGGTCTTGCCAACACCCGGTGGCCCGAGAAAACACAGGATCGGTCCGTGCCCGTTCGGATTGAGTTTGCGCACGGCGAGATACTCGATCAGTCGCCGCTTCACTTTCTCGAGATCGTAATGGTCGCGATCGAGAATTTGTTGCGCCTGATCGAGATCGATGTGGTCCTCACTCAGTTTGTTCCAGGGCAGGTCGGCGATGATTTCGATGTAACTGACAATCACCGAATACTCCGGACTGGCCGGCGGAATAAAATCCAGGCGCTTCAACTCGCGCTCTGCCTGTGCCATCACATCCGCGGGCGGCTCGGCTTTTTGCAATCGCTCGCGAAGTTGCGTCACTTGTTCCTCGCTGCCGCTTTCGTTTTCGCCGAGCTCGTGTTGGATCGCTTTGATCTGAGACCGTAAATAGGCACGGCGTTGGGCGTCGGAAAATTGGGACGCGACGTCCTTCTGCAATTTTTCTTGGATCTGCGCGATCTCGAGCTGCGCCGAAATGTGCTTTTGCACAACGTCGACACGCTTCGCGACGTCCGGTTCCTCGAGGATCGCCTCCTTTTGCGGGACATCGACATTCAGGTTCGGCGCCAGAAAATCGGCGAGCTGTTCTGGATCGGTGATGTTCAGTACCATCAGGCGCGCTTGCTCCGGCGTTTCCGGACTCAATTCGAACAATCGCGCGGCCGAATCACGCAGGTTTCGGAAGGTTGCTTCCCATTCCTTGCTCGGCGGCGGCGCAACCGATTTCATGAGATCGATTTCCGCGCGAATGAACGGCGAAGTCGCCACGATCTTGCGCAAAGTGAATCGCTGAAGACCGCGGGCGATGATGACCACATGATCGTCGGCCTGGCGAATCATCTTCAGGACCAGTGCCGCCGTTCCAACGGAATAAAGATCCTGCGATCCCGGATCTTCTTTCGCTTCGTCCCGCTGCGTCAGCAAACCGATCACTTTTGTGCGCGGCAACGTGTCGTCCAACAATGCGATCGAAGCCGGCCGCCGCACGTTCAGCGGCACGATCGTTCCCGGAAAAACTACGAATCCGCGCACCGGTAGAATCGATAATTCCTCAGGAACCTTCGGCGTTTTGCTGTCGTCGGACATGTCGGCGGCGATCGCCGTTGTCGGATCGGCGCCGGCTTTCATTTCCAGCTCAGCCGGTTCCAGGGAAAAATCTTGTTCGTTCATTGTTTGATCGGGAGGGAAACCCAGAGCAAACCGTTGCGTTGCTCGGCGCTCGCCTCGTTGATTTCCACTTCGACCGGTAACGACACTTCGCGTTCAAACGGCCCGTAGTCGATTTCCATGGCCAGCAATCGGACCGCACGGCCTTCGCCGTGTGAGGGCTCAGGTAATTCCCGCTCACCCCGGATCAGGACCCGTTGTGGTTCGACGATTAGATCGATTTGCGACCGTTCGACCCCGGCCAGATCGACACAAATCCGGATACATTTCTCGCAGCGGTAGGCATTGATCGCCGGCTCCCAGGTATGAGGCGCGAACTGAAACTGCGACCGCGCCAGCTCGTAAGTGACGTCATGCAACGCGCCGTGGAGCCAGCGCAACTTGATGCTGCCAATAGGGTCCATTTCAACAAAACCACCTGCTTCTATAATAGTTACGCGGAACGCGAACTCAATGCGTGTCTCTTTCGAGGGAGCCGGGGCAAACGGTTTGGCCTTAATACCTACTTGTGGACGTTCGATAGCTCCCACGAAACAACAACCGGATCCTTTGTGTTGTAGTGGATGACTAGATACCAGCCAACGAACGGAACTTGGCCGTCGGATGGCCCGGTAGGCTGCTTGGCAAAATGGACAATTCCGTAAGACTGATATTCTTCGACGTCCACGTCTTGCGTCCAATCAGTGCCAAAAATCTGGGCTACATCCGTGGTTGTTGTGACAGAACGTTTCAGAACGCCAGCGTCAATCATCTTCAGGGCAAGATCCCGCTTTACGAGTTCAGAACTCTCGTGCTGATAACGCTCGATTAGGTCGCTTGCAGCATGCTGCTGTGCGGCGAGCGCCGATGAAATAACAATCGAAGCTAGAGCCGGAAGGATAAAGCGATGGAATCTTGCTGGCTTCATTTCGTTTTGCCTGGACCCCACAAGGCGCGGCCAGGTTTAGCACCGGTGTGTTCGCCGTCTTTGATCACTTGCACGCCGTTCACGAAAACATGTTTCATCCCGGTCGCGTATTGGTGCGGTTTTTCGAACGTCGCGTGATCGGTGATCGTTTTTGGATCGAACACCACGACATCGGCGAACATTCCTTCTTTCAACATCCCGCGATGATCGAGCTCGAGATTTTGCGCCGGTTGCGCGCTTAACCGTCGGATGGCTTCCGGCAATGTGAGCACTTTTTCATCGCGACAATATTTGCCGAGGACGCGCGCGAAGTTTCCGTAGGCGCGCGGATGCGGATTCGATTTGGTGAACGGCGGCTCCGGCGTCTGGGATGCTTCATCGGAGCCGAACGAGATCCACGGTTTCTGTAATTCCTTCCTCACGTTCTCTTCCGACATGATGAAGTAAACCGTGCTGATACGTGATTCGTCTTCCGCTACCAAATCCATCGCGGTGTCGATCGGATCTTTGCCGCGCATTTTGGCGACTTCGGCGAGCGTTTTGCCCGTCAGTGGTTTCAGTTTGTCCGATTTGAATCCGATCAGCAGAATTTTGTCGGGGGATCCGGCGGCGAGATAAAGATTTTCCCATTTGTCGCTGTCGATTTTCACTTCGGCTTTGATTTTCTCGCGCGTCGCCGGATCGCGCAGACGCTTGAACAGCGCGTCGTAACCGCCGTCTTCAGTCCACGGCGGGAAACAGGCGTCGAGTCCTGTGCCGGCAGCGGTGTAGGTGTACATGTTGGCCCGGATCTTCAGCCCTTCCTTTTGCGCCTTTTCGATTCGCGCGAGCAACTCATCTTCCTTTGGCCAATTTTTCTGGCCCGCGACTTTGATGTGATAAACTTCGGCCGGAATGTTCGCTTCGCGCGAAATGCGAATCAGCTCATCGAGCGCTTCAAAGAGTTGGTTCCCTTCGCTGCGCATATGCGAGATGTATTTGCCCTTATATTTAGAGGCGACTTTGCAGAGCTCGATCAGCTCGTCTGTCTTGGCGTAAAACGCCGGCGGATAAATCAGCGATGTGCCGATACCGAGTGCGCCAGCTTCCATTTCCTTGCGTACCAATTCGCGCATCTGATCGAGCTCCTGCGGCGTCGGCGCGCGATCATCAAACCCAATCACGTATGCCCGGACCGTCGTCGCGCCGAGAAACGAAGCGACGTTGCAGGAAATTCCGCGCTTTTCGAGATACTGAAGATATTCAGCAAGTGTGTTCCATTTGACGTCGTACTTGATATCGGACTGCTGCTTCGCCATGTAGGCGCGGAGCCGATCATTCACCGGTCCCATCGATTCTCCTTCCCCCATAATCTCCGTCGTAACACCTTGTCGGAGTTCGCTTTGCGATCGGCCATCCTGGATCAGCGACTCGGTAGACCAGGAAAGCATGTTAATGAAGCCAGGTGCGACCGCGAGGCCGGTAGCGTTGACGATTGTCTTCGCGCTCGCTTTCGAATAATCGCCCAGCCCGGCGATGCGATCGCCTTTGATGGCAACATCAACATGTTGCGCTTCGCCCCCGCTGCCGTCGTAAACTGAGCCGTTTCGAATGATGACGTCGTAATCCTGCGCAAAACCGAAGCCGGCGATTGTCGATGTAAGCAAAACAAGAAGCGTGCGTTTCATGGTTTCTGTAGGGGAAGCGGTTCGCTTCCCGTTTGTCAAGAGAATGGGACGCTAACAGCATCCCCTACAGATTTGTGTTTATCCGCGTAACCCGCGGTCAATTCTTCTCTGTTTCCTGGAGCAGCTTCACCAGTTCGTCTTTCCAAAGCGCGGCGACGGTGTGGCTGCCGTGACCACGCGATTGTTCACTCAACGGAATGATAATCGCGCCGCCGTGCGGAACGCGTTTGATCTCGCGCTCAAGAATTCCAAGCTCGGGAGGGTTGATTAGATCGTCGGCGGAATTGATCGCGAGCAATGGCGCGCGAATTTTCTCCAGGTTCGGGCCGGGGTCGTAATCGTGGGATGCTTCGAGGGCGTAGAGAACGTCGTTGGCGTCGTCCATCTTCACGATTTGATCGACGAACTTGTCGAGCACGTCGTCGGTTTTAGCGAGCGTCGGCGCTTCTTTCTGACGAAGAACCGGATTATTGCTCATGAACCAGAGCATTTCGGCCGCGGTGCGCAGACTTGGCGGCTGAGTCTTGTATTCGCCGCCATTCCAAGCGGGATCACTGCGGATCGCATCAATTATCATTCGCCGCCAGCCGCGGTTACGTCCCGAGATTTGAGCTGGCAAACTCGCCAGAGGCATGAGCGCGTCCATGAAATCGGGATGCGTTTCACCCCACAGCCAGCTATGCATTCCGCCCATCGAAGTGCCCATCACCAGGCGTGCGTGATTGACGCCGAGTCCGTCGGTGAGCAATCGATACTGCACGTCGACCATGTCGACATAGCCATAACGCGGAAATTTGGCGTGGAGTCCATCGCTTGGCTTACTCGACTTCCCGTGACCGATTCCATCGGGCAGCACGATGAAAAATTTCGTAGCGTCGAGCGGCTGATCTTTGCCGAAAAGTTCGCCAGCGAACTCGGGTCGGATGAATTGCGCGCCGCTCCCGGTCGTCCCGTGCATGATCAGAACCGCGTTGGTCACGTTGCCGTTCGCGTCTTTGTCGACCTTGCCGAGCGTCCGGTAATGGATTTTCAGTTCCGGTAACATTTCTCCGGAAGTGAATTTGAAGTTGTGAATCGTGTAATCGCCTTCAGCCGGCAGCGGATAATCGGCCGCCCATCCAGCGCTTGTGCCTGCGAGACAAACAAAGAAGACGACGAGGGTTCGGCGCATGACGTTCTCTAGCATCAGCGAGCCGCGGCGGCGAATTTACCAGGTGACGGTCGCGTTTCCGGCGGAGTCGGTCGCCGCAGTGCGACCAACCAAACGCAAGAACTTAAACTTGGCCGCAACGTCATATTCAACCCGTCCGTACAAAGTGATTTCAGCGCCGCTCGAGTCGGTCGGAATGGATTTGAATGCGTTCAAGTCCGGCTTGGCCACCATCACCGAGACGTGCGCGAACTTTCCGCTTTGGCCGGCAATTGGTTGCCAGATCGAGCTTTCATACCAATTCGGTTTCATGTGATGGATGTCTTTGCCGCGAAAATTGCATTTCACCGCCACCAACTCACGCATGTGCGCGTCCAGATCCTTGCTCAACGTAGTCAGGTCGTAGGTTTGCACTGCCCGCCAAACTCTTGCCTCATATCGAACTGGCGCGCCGAACGTGATTGCCGTGATGGTTGTAAGAAGGACCGCCAAGAGAAGCAACGTGCGTTTCATAATATCGAAACGCTCTACAGGAGTTGGCGGCGTTTGCAAAGAAACGAGTCGCGGGATTGATGCAGCTATTTCGACAAGCGCCCTTCGCAGATCTCGCAAATCACATGAAGGATAAATTTGTGCGCCTCCTGGATCCTCGCGGTCGTGTCGCCTTTCACGATAAGATCGACATCGGCCAGCCCGCCGGTCGATCCGCCATCGCGCCCAAGTAACGCGATTGTTTTCAATTTTCGAGCGCATCCTTCTTCAATCGCTCGTCTGATATTTTTTGATTTGCCGCTGGTGCTAACGGCGACAAGCGCGTCGCCGGAATTGCCAAAGGCGCGCACCTGGCGGGCGAAAATTTCGTCGAAACCGTAATCGTTTCCGGTCGCAGTGATTAAGCTTCCGCCCTGCGAAAGGTTTATTGCGGGGTACGGCCGCCGATCTTCGACAAATCGGCACGCGAGCTCGGTGCAAAAGTCAGCCGCATCCGCCGCGCTACCACCATTTCCGCACGCCAACACTTTTTTGCCATTCGTTAGGCAATCTGTAATCAGATCGGCCGCTTTGGCGATTTGGATCTCCAGCTCCGCAATCGACTGCAAGGTTTTGACGCCAGCGGCAATCGCAGTTTTCAAAATTTCGGAGCTATCGCGCATCAGTTAGTATCTCGTCGACGAATTCGTGGCCCGAAACTCGATGGGAATTGTAGCCCAGACCAATCGATGTGGCCGAAAGCGCCAGTTCCGCAGCGTTTCGACGGCGGTTTCGTCCAAAATTTTATATCCGGTGCTGTGCACGATTCGAACGTCATACGGGATTCCGTTATCGAGATCTAGCTTGTAGACGCCGCGAGCGCTTAGGTGCGCGGGAAGTGCGGAACCGCGAATCACTGGGTTCGGCGCGTAAAGGACCGCATTGCGTACTTCGCCGGAAATCGTGGTGAAGACCATGTGCGTTCCATCAGTCTGAGGGGAATTGTTTTGGGCGTGTAAAAATGTTGTCGCCAAGACAATCAGTTGCATTTGTAAAAACAATTGTTGCATGGTCGGGAGTGGAACGTCAGAAAATGGTGCGCGGTAGAGGTTTCGAACCTCTGACCCCTACCGTGTCAAGGTAGTGCTCTACCACTGAGCTAACCGCGCGTTGCAAGCGAAGTGATAAGTGACGAGTGATCAGTGATCAGTCAAGACTCGAGGTTTCTAGGAAGGCTACCGTCAGAGCAAGGTAAGATCCTTCGACTCTCTTTGCTCGTTCAGGATGGCGGCTACGCGGCCAGTTTGACCGCTTCCTTGTGGCCGAGAATGCGAACGGTCTCTTTGAGTTGCTCGACCTTGAGCGGCTTTTTCAGAACTGTGATGGGGCCTTTGGCCAGAATCCGATCGAGCATCGCGCTGTCGGGATAGCCGGTAATAATAATGATCGAGCATTCCGGCTGGTCCTTTTTGATCGCGTCATAGACGTCGTCTGCTGGACCGTCCGGCAATTTCAAATCGAGAAAAACGAGATCGAATTTCTGTTTCTCGAGCGCGGCGAGGGCTTCTTTGACCGTTCCAACTACGACGCGGCTGAATCCGATTTTGCGGAGGAACACCTTGAACAGGTTCTGGAGGCTTTCGTCGTCATCGACCACCAGCACGGTGGGCTGACCGGACTTGTCTTCTTTGAGAATGTCTTTGTCCAGGGAGGATTTCTTGATACGCCAACGGCCGCCGATCTGGATGGCTGGAAGCTGTCCGCGCTGGACCAGATAATAAACGGTGGGCAACGGAATACGGAGGTATTTAGCCGTTTCCTTTACCGTTAGGAGGTTGTGCATAGCTGGAAAATCACCAATTGGCGGGAAAATGGGCAAGACATTTCGCTCGCTATAGCATTATAAATTCTAGAATCGGTGTCAATCCTTTCTTTGGCCCTAACGAGTTTTTCCCTCTAAAAACCAGGGTCCAGGCAGGGCAGTCCAACCGGTTCCTAGGCACTAGCGACTGGACAATGCCCTGCCTGAGGGTAACTATGTCGATCTTCGATGAGCGCGCTTTTTTTCAAGCGATTCCTGAAACGGCCGTTTCAAATTGCCTCGATTGTTCCGAGCTCAAAGGCGCTGGTCGAGCGGGTCTCGGATAAGATCGATTTCGACCGGGCGCTAGTGATTGCCGAATACGGTCCGGGCGAAGGCGTTCATTCGCGCCAGATCGCGCGCCGGATGCGACCGGATTGCCAGCTGCTCCTTTTCGAGATCGATCCGGCATTTTCGCGGGATTTGCGCCGCCAATTCAGCGACGACCCGCGCGTGCACGTGATTAATGACAACGCCGCGCATTTACAACGGGAACTCCATCGTCGCGATATCCCCGCTTGCGATTACATCATTTCGGGAATTCCATTCAGCATTCTCCAGATCGACAAGAAGCGGGCTCTTCTGCAACAAACGCACGACGCGCTTGCGCCGGGCGGGCGATTCATTATCTACCAAGTCACCAACGAGCTGAAACAGCACGCCAAGATTTTCGAGCACGCGAAATCCGAGTATTTCCTGCAAAATATTCCACCGATGTTCATCACCGTTTTCGAAAGAGCAAACGGTGAAAACGGTGAAGTCCCAATCGCAGCAGAAACATCCAGCTTCCGCAAATAACGCATGACCGGCGGCGGCGGAATGCGGACGGAAAAAGATTCGATGGGCGAAATGTCGCTCCCGGGATGGGCGCTTTACGGCGCGTCAACCCAGCGCGCGGTGCTCAATTTTCCAATCAGCGGTTACCGTTTTCCACGACCGTTTATTCGTGCGCTCGGCTTGATCAAATGGGCTGCCGCGCAGGCGAATCATGATCTCGGTTTGCTCGACGCCGAACGCGCGGCGCTGATCGTCCAGGCAGCCGAGGAAGTGATTGAAGGCAAGCTCGACGAGCATTTTCCGCTCGATATTTTCCAGACCGGTTCCGGCACGAGCACGAACACCAACGCGAACGAAGTGATTGCGAATCGCTGCGCGCAACTGGCAGGCAAACCGATCGGCTCGCGCGAGCTCGTGCACCCAAACGATCACGTGAACATGGGTCAGTCGAGCAATGATGTGATCCCGTCGGCCATCCACCTCAGCGCGGCCGAACAATTGAAGACCCATCTCGTGCCCGCGCTGGGAAGATTGCATTCCGCGCTGGATGCCAAGGCGAAGGAATTCTGGGATATTATTAAGATTGGCCGGACGCATTTGATGGATGCGACTCCGGTTCGCCTTGGTCAGGAATTTTCAGGTTACGCGCAACAGGCAGCCTACGGAAAACAGCGCGCTGAGAGAGCGATCGAAGTTTTGCGCGAAGTCGCCCTTGGCGGCACGGCAGTCGGCACTGGTTTGAATCGTCATATTGATTTTCCGAAAAAAGCGTTGCGCCACGTCGAGCAGCGAACCGGGATCGCATTTTACGAAGCGAAAAATCACTTTGAAGCACAGGGCAGCAAGGACGCGGTGGTCGAGGCGAGCGGCCAGTTGAAAACAATCGCTACGAGCTTGTTCAAGATTGCGAACGACATTCGGTTGTTAGGCAGCGGACCGCGTTGTGGAATAGGCGAGATTCAATTGCCGGCCACTCAACCGGGAAGCTCCATCATGCCCGGCAAAGTCAATCCGGTGATGAGCGAATCGATGATGATGGTTTGCGCTGAGGTTTTTGGGAACGACGCCGCGATCACCTGGGCCGGCGCCAACGGAAATTTCGAACTCAACGTCATGATGCCAGTGATGGCGCGGGACCTTCTTGAATCGATCCGCATTCTTTCAAATGTGGTCGACGCGTTCTGCGAGAAATGCGTTACCGGAATCACGGCGAACAAGGCGCGTTGCGAAGAATTGGTCGAACTCTCGATGGCGATGGTCACTGCTCTCGCGCCGAAAATCGGCTACGATCGGGCGGCCGAGATTGCCAAAGAAAGTGTTCGCACCGGCAAAACGGTGCGCGAACTTTGCCGGGAGAAGAAGATCTTGCCGGAAAAAGAACTCGAGACCGCGCTTGATCCGGTTTCGATGACGGAACCCGGCGGCGGTTAACGATGCCACTCCGCCAAATAGCGGGGCTGTTGTTTCTGTGCGCCGGCCTAACGAGTCCGGTTTTGGCCGCGGACAATCGTCCTGACGTGACGCAGATCGTCACCAAAGCGGAAGCGGCCGATATTTTGGGCGAAGCGGTCAAGGACCCTAGCCCGCGCAGCGGTGAAGGCGCGGACGGCTACTATTCGAAATGCAATTACTACAGCATGCGGCGCGGCAAATCGCTGGTCATTCGTCTCCAGTTACCTGGCCCGAATGCAATTGCTCCGGACAAAGAACTTCAACTGGTCGCGCAGGCGAATGGTTCTGCGGAAAGCGTTTCGGGAGTTGGCGATGCGGCGCAAATGTTTACGACCGGTGGCGAGAGCGGATTCGCTTCGCGCGTCTTGATGCTTTACGTGGTAAAGGGCAACGCGTTTCTCACGATCGGAGTGAGCGGTTTCGCCAACGATGCCGTCGCGCTCGAGAAAGCAAAAACGGTCGCCCAAAAACTGGTTGACCACCTTTGACCGCAACGCGTCGCGAGGTTAGATCGACGATATGGTGACCAAGCTTGATGGACCGCAATTTTCCGGCGGCGCCAATATTGCGATCAAGTGCCCGTCGCATACTTACGACCAAACGGTGTCGTTTTATCGCGACACGCTAGGCCTGCCCTTGATCGAGGAGGAAGCGGACGGCTGCATTTTTCAATTCGGTCCGAACCGTCTTTGGATCGACAAAGTGCCGAACCTGAGTCATCCGGACATTTGGCTTGAGATCGAGACCAATGATACCGAGGCAGCGGCAGCATTCCTAAAAGTTCACGGTGTCGCGCGCCGCGACGAAGTGGAGAATTTACGCGAAGATTTCAATGGTTTTTTCATTTCCGAACCCGGAGGCGTGGTTCATCTCGTCGTCGGCCCGGAAGAGGTCTGAGAATGTGGGAGGGACCTCAGTGTCCCGAGTCCGAGCCGGACTGGCATTATCGCGGCGCTGAGGCCGCTCCCACTTTCAGGCGTGCCAACCCATGATGGTCAGGTCGCGATTAACATTGTCGAGACGCGCAACGCCCGGCAGCAAACCCCATTTTTCAAATCCGAGGCGCGCGAATAACCGCAGACTCGGTTGATTGTGCGCGAAGATCAGCCCGACCATTGCCGTGATCCCGAGCTCCGGGGCACGCGCAATCGCTTCGCTCAGCAACGCGCCGCCCACCCCGCGACGGCGGAATTTTTTATCGACATAAACGCTTACTTCGGCGGTGTCGCGATAGGCACCTCGCGGGAGAAACGTTTTTAAAGTTAACCAGCCGGCGACTGTTCCATCCATTTCCAATACCCAAAATGGATGGCGGCCCGCGGAATGATCACTCAGCCAGTTTCGACGATCTTCCAACGTTACCGTTTCGAGTTGCGCGGTCGACATGCGCGTCGCGATCGCGGCATTGTAAATCTTAATGATAGACGGGAGATCGGTTTCTCGCGCATTCCGGATCTTCGTTTCGCTCCTCGCCGCAGCTCTTCGGCACGGCTTTTCTGTCGCCATCGCCGCACTCATGCTGCTGGGAAAAACGCGTTCTCAAAAGTCGGCTGAAAATGTCCGCGCACCGTTTCGCCGATTCGAAAGCGCGGACTGATTGCCGATTGGGTCGCGCAAAAAAGATCGATGTCGCTCTTGCCAGATTTGGCGAGCGCGTTGTGCACGGTCTGGAGCGCTAGCTCCGGCGTATTGCAGTCGCGACTGAGATGTCCGAGCACGACGCGATCGATTTTTCCCGGCAGCAGTTCTTCGATCACGGTGGCCGCTGCGTTGTTTGACAAATGTCCGTGACGCGACTGGATCCGTTGCTTCACTGGCCAGGGCCGATGGGTGTCGTTTTGCAAAAGTTTTTCGTCGTGATTGGTCTCGATGACCAGCGTGTGCACGTGACGCAGCCGTTCCACGATCATCTTGGTCGCGTAACCGAGATCGGTTATGAAACCGAGGCCGCTCGATCCGGCATAAAAAGCGAAACCGACTGGATCGACGGCATCATGCGGCACCGGGAACGTTTGCACGATGATGTCACAAATCTTGAACTCCGCGCCTGTGCGAAAGATCCGCCAGTTCGGATGTCGATTCAGAGAACAACCGGAGCGAACCGCTTCCGCCGTTTGTGAGTTTGCGTAGATCGGGGTCTCCAATTTGCGGCACAAAACCTCAAGACCACAAACGTGATCACCGTGCTCATGCGTGAGCAAAACGCCGTCGAGCTGCTCCGGCGTTATACGGCATTGCTCGAGTCGAAGGACGATCTGACGCGCACTCAATCCGCCATCGACCAAAATTTTGCAATGATTGGTCGTGATCAGGGCGCTGTTTCCGGCACTGCCGCTCCCGAGCATCGTTAAACTGAACACGATCGGTATTTAGCGACTGCGTGTCGGTTTTCGCAAATTAATTTCGCAACAATGGCCAAACTTTCGCCGGCGGCAATGCGAGAATGCGCTCTTTCTTATCGGTGTACTCGAGCGAGCGAAATAATCGGATTTCTTCAACCCGGCGAATCGCGTTGAGGGTATCGAGGTATTGCGTGTAACTCGCGGCCAGATCGGCCGTTTCAAGATAACGGGCGCGCAAATTTCGGTCGGCGAACGCGTCCGGGCATTGACGATTGAAAAGATGAAAACGCAGCCACCGGCGATCGCTTCGTGATACCCGCTGGGTTTTTCGAAAGAAGGCAACGAACAAGAGCAAGACAAGGTAAGTGTCCACCTGGGCCTGCAGTTCCAGATTTCGCGCGAAATCCTCCGATGCGATTTCGCGCGCACCGTTCTTAAATTGAAGCGCGGCATGGAGCGCATGATTGATTTCTTCCACGAACGCAATCAGCGAACGAATATTGTGATCGCTCAGGCCGGCCCGCGGATCATGGCGCTCGAGCTGTTCGATCAACCAGCGCGAATAATAAATGCCGACGTAAAGCTGATCATTCGCGGTACGGAGAAATGTGCGCGCCAGCTCACTCAACTCTCGGGCCGATTTCCCGGCCAGGATTGACAACTGGCGGCAACGGTGTCGATCGATCAAGCAGTCTTCCAGATTGATCCCGACCCGCGCATAGGTGCGCTCGAAAAGTTTTTGGATCTGACTGAAGAGCGTTTCGTTCACAAAACCAGCGGTGGGCGAGCATCTTCATCCAGATGAAGCAAACGCTCGGAAAGATCGTTCAGCGCGAGACGGACATCGTGGAAGCGGTTAGCCAGGCCGGCGAAGACGTCGGTTAGTTCGCAGCGGCGCGCGGTTTCGTGGGAGGCGACTAATTGATAATTGGTGCGTCCAATTTGTTCGTAGAATTCGATATCGGGCGCGCCGCGTAAACTGCGTCGCTGAGTGTTCTCGTGAAAAATTCCAGTGATGAAGAGAGAATAATTTCCGACGTGCGCCCGGAGCAGGAATGTTTGTTCAGGCGTGGCGCGAGTCAGCGCGATGAGCATGTCGGCGATGTATTCGTGTGCGAGTTCACCGATTTTGTCCGGACTCTGAAGCTGGCTGGCGCGAGAGAAAGTTTCCAAAAGCGAACCGATATAGTCGGAGAGCTTGCGATTGCCGATGCCGGCTTGTTGCAGGACGTGCCGGGCGAGGACGTAAAAATAAAATTGGGACGAGATGTGCAGATGTCCGGCGTTGGAAAGGATCGTTTCGACCAAGAGGGGATGATCGAGAATGGAATCGCGCGTTTGCGAATCGCTCAGGAGATCGACCAGCGAAACGCTGTCGCGACGGGAGCGGGAGAGGGTGCGAACGATAAAATCAAAGTCCGCGGCGGTAAAGCGTTCCCGACAATTCGCCCTAATCATCGCGACTTCCCTTCCCAAGCATTGACAATGCCGCAGCCAACTTTGTTCGAGCCGACGTTTATTTCGGCGCGGGGCGTTAGTCAAGAACCACTCGTGAACCAGAAGAAAACGCCGAACATGAACTCCCCACTCTGAACATCGAATTTTCGAAAGCAGGTTTGCATTCGACGTTGGATGTCGGAAGTTCGGCGTTCGAAGTTTTCTGTGGTTTCGCAGGAAGGGTGGCTGAGTCCGGTTTAAGGCACTCGACTCGAAATCGAGCGTGGGGCAACCCACCGTGGGTTCGAATCCCACCCCTTCCGCGCCGCGTTCGCCAACGTTACAGCGAGCCGGGCAGCTAACATCATTCGACGCCGATAATTCGACGTCGTAATTTCGTCGAATGAAAGCAGCCCATCTTATCTCTTTTGTCGTCGGGGTCGCGGTGATGCTCGGGTTCAACACGCTCCGCGGCTCGAACGCAGAACCTGCGCATCACGTTTACGAATTGCGGCTATACCATGTGAACGCGGGCAAAATGAATGAGCTAGTAGCTCGCTTTGGAAATCACACCGACGCCATCTTCAAACAATATAACATGAAAAGCGTTGGATATTGGGTGCCTGAAGATGCGCCGAGCGCTCAAAATCTGTTTGTTTACGTTTTGGAGCACCCGAGCAGGCAAGAGGCGGAGAAGAACTGGGCCGCTTTCCAGGCGGATGTTGAGTGGCAAAAGGTGAAGGCCGAGTCAGAGAAGAACGGGCCATTGGTGGACCATATTGACCGGTATTTCATGGATCCAACGACCTTTTCGGCCCTGCGTTAGGAGCAACGCGGCAAAGGACCTGTTTTGGAGGTCGGTCGAGCAAAAATGTAACAATTAAGGGCTTGATTCGGCCGCATTTTGCACCGCATATTGTGTGTTCGCCGAGCAGCCAACGCTATTCCTTGTTGTTCGCCAGAATTAACAGGTTATTGGCCTCGCTGTTCGCGGAAATTCACCGCCAATTCACAACGAAAAAGGACGCCCCACCATGATCCAGCTCAAACCCGGAATCCCGCCATCAGCTTTGAACAAACCGCGTAAGACAACCGATCGACGTCAGAATCGGTCGGCGAAGAAATCGACGCGCGGTTTGCATTTCGAGCGCGTGTTCAGCGACGCGGCGGTGAAACCGTTTGATCAGGTGGAATGGGAACATCGCACCGCGGAGATCACCGACGACAGCGGCCAGATCATTTTCAAACAAGAAAACGTCGAGGTCCCGAAAAATTGGAGCGCACTGGCGACCAAGATTGCAGTCTCAAAATATTTTTACGGCGACATCGCGCACGGAACGGACCCGCACAAAGGCGGGCGCGAACGTTCGGTGCGGCAACTCATTCATCGCGTCACGAGGACGATCACCGATTGGGGAATTGCGGACGGCTATTTTGCGGACGCGGAAGCGGCGGAGATTTTTTACGACGACTTAACATGGCTTTGCTTGAATCAACATGGCGCGTTCAATTCACCGGTCTGGTTCAACGTCGGCCTGTATCACGAGTACGGTATCGGCAAAGGCGCCGGTGCGGGGAATTATTTTTACAATCGCGCGACCGGAAAAGCGGAGCGCGCTCCGACTCAATACGAGTATCCGCAGGGAAGCGCCTGTTTTATCCAGGATGTCAAAGACACGATGGAAGACATCATGCGTCTCGCGCAGAGCGAAGCGATGCTCTTTAAATATGGCAGCGGCACGGGCACCGATCTTACCACGTTGAGATCGACCAAGGAAAAACTGAGCGGTGGCGGCAAACCAAGCGGCCCCCTTTCGTTCCTCAAAGTTTACGATCAGGTCGCGAACGTGGTGAAGAGCGGCGGTAAGACGCGGCGCGCCGCCAAGATGAACACGCTCAAAGATTGGCATCCGGACATCGAAGAGTTCATCGATGCGAAGCAAAGGGAAGAGAAGAAAGCGTGGGCGCTCATCGAGCAGGGTTACGACGGTAGTTATAACGGCGATGCTTACGGCTCGGTGATGTATCAGAACGAAAACCTGAGCGTGCGGGTGAGCGACGAATTCATGGATGCTGCGCTAGCCGACAAGGAATGGTGGACTCGCCGAGTGACTGATGGGCAACCATGCGAACGCAAAAACGCGAAAACGTTGCTGCGAAAAATAGCCGAAGGCACACACATCTGCGGCGATCCCGGGATGCAGTTCGATACCACGATTCACAAATGGCACACCTGCAAAGCAACGGGCCGGCAAAATTCAACGAACCCGTGCAGCGAATATCTCTTTCTCGATAATACGGCCTGTAATTTAGCGTCGCTGAACCTATTGAAATTTAAGAGAGCGGATGGCGAGTTCGACGTCGAACGATTTAAAGACGCAGTGCGCATTTTCATCACCGCCCAGGAAATCCTGGTCGATAACGCTAGTTATCCGATCAAAGAGATCGCCGAGAATTCGCACATCTTCCGCACTCTCGGTCTCGGCTACGCCAATCTCGGTTCGCTGGTAATGAGTTACGGCTACGGCTACGACAGCGTGGAAGGTCGCGCCCTCTGCGGCGCCGTCACGTCGATCATGACCGGCGAAGCTTACGAACAAAGCGCGCGGATGGCGGAGGCGTTGGGACCATTTCCGGGCTACGAAGATGCGCGTTGCAGCGGCGTCCCGAAACCGGTTGCCAAGAGCAATGTCGCCTCGATGCTCGAAGTCATCGATCTTCATCGCTGCGCCGTGAACGACATCGCGGACGCGGATGAGTTTGCCTATTTGAAGAAAGAGGCGGCGAAAACCTGGGACCGCGCGGCGAAGCTCGGAAAGCGTCACGGTTATCGCAACGCGCAAGTCACGGTGCTCGCGCCGACAGGCACGATCAGTTTTCTGATGGATTGCGACACGACCGGGATTGAGCCGGACATCGCGCTGGTGAAATACAAGCTCCTCGCTGGCGGCGGCATGTTGAAAATCGTGAACCAAACGGTCCGGCCGGCGCTGGAAAAACTCGGCTACAATTCGGAAGAGATTGATCGGATCATCGCGCACATCGACGCGTTCGACACCATCGAGAACGTCATCGATTCCGATGGAACGAGAATTTCCTCCGGACTGAAACCGGAACACTTGCCGATCTTCGATTGCGCATTCAAGCCATTCAAAGGCGAGCGCTCTCTCAATTATATGGCGCACCTGCGGATGATGGCGGCGGCGCAACCGTTCTTGAGCGGCGCGATTTCGAAAACGGTGAACCTACCGGAAACGGCGACTGTCGCCGACATCATGAACAGCTACGTCGAGGGTTGGAGGCTCGGGCTAAAATCGATCGCGATTTATCGCGAAGGTTCCAAGCGGTCCGCACCATTGAATACGCGCAAGACACGCGACATGGGCGGCACCACCGAAGATGTCGATGTTGCCTTGGATATCACGGTCGATCGCGAAGATTTTCAAAAACGAATTCTCGAGCTTGAACAAGAATTGACCGAGCTGCGCGGCAAGATCGACAAACCCATTCGGCACCGCATGCCGGACACACGCATGTCATTGACTCATCGGTTCGAAATCGCCGGACACGAAGGTTACATCACGGTCGGTTTGTATGAAGATGGACAACCCGGCGAACTGTTCATCACGATGTCGAAGGAAGGCAGCACCATCGGCGGATTGATGGACACGGTCGGAACGCTAACGTCGATCGCGCTTCAATACGGCGTGCCGCTGGAAAGCTTGGCGAAGAAATTTGCGTATCAGCGGTTCGAGCCGAGCGGCTTCACCAAGAATCCGGACATTCGCAACGCGACCAGCATCACCGACTACGTGTTTCGCTGGTTGGCCTGCCAGTTTATCAAAGGTTACAAGGAAGCGACCTCGCCAAATCGCGGACAGGCTGACTTGCCGCTAAGAGAACTTCCCGAGATGGAAAAGAAAGCGCTCAATCGTCCCGTCTCGGATCTCGCCCGCACGGGGGAGAAAGAAATTCTCGACGTGATCACAAATCATATTCCGAACGATGGTCCTGCGGTCGCGGGACAGATTGCCGGCAACGGTCAGAGCCACGCTGATCGCGTCCAGGAAGCACTGGGGAACATGTTCATGGACATCATCTGTTCTCACTGTGGCAGCGACAAGGTCATCCGCGCCGGCGCCTGTGGCGTTTGCACCGAGTGCGGCACCAGCCAGGGCTGCAGCTAAGTTACGTTTCCAAATAACTAGGCGCTCAGCGTTGGACAGACGCGCCCCGTTGGCTACAATTCGTGACCGCCGTTCGTTCGACGGCGGTTTGCTCGCCTTCGGTCGCCGCGGCGACCTGCGCGTGCTAAATTTTTCTATGACTGAAGCAGAACTCCAAAGACAGAAGGAAATGCAGCAGGCCGAGGAACTGTTGTTCACCGGCCCGCAGGCGCTTGGTTTTGTTAAAGGATTGTTCGCCGGCCATTTTGTGTCCGATTGGGTGATGCCGTATCCTCGCATTCCGGCCGCTCAACAATCGCAACTCGATCAAACGTTGAAGGAGCTGCGCGCATTCCTCGACACGAAGCTTGATCCAACCGCTATTGATCGACAGGCGGACATCCCGCGCGAAGTCATCGACGGCCTGGGTCGGGTTGGAGTTTTGGGAATGACGGCGCCGGGCGATTATGGCGGACACGGTTTTTCCCAGCTGGCGAACACGAAAATTTTGGAAGAACTCGGGACCCGCTGCGCATCGACATCGGTGTTCGTGAACGCACACCACTCGATCGGGATCCGCGCACTATTGTTGTTCGGCACGCACGATCAAAAACAGAAATGGTTGCCGAAACTTTGCACGGGTGAGTGGCTCGGCGCGTTCGCGCTGACGGAACGAGAAGCCGGCTCCGACGCAGCGAATGTGCAAATGACCGCGACCCCGAGCGACGACGGCTCGCACTACATTCTGAACGGCGAGAAGCGATACATCACGAACACCGCCATCGCGCATGTGTTGACCGTAATGGCGCGGACGCCAGTTCCGGGAAAACCAGGCAAGGACGCGATTACGGCGTTCTTGGTTACGCCCGACGTGCCTGGTTTTGAATTAATCGAGCCGCGAATGGAAAAAATGGGGATTCGCGGGACGGCGACTGGCCGGTTCGCGTTGCGCAATGTGAAAGTGCCCAAGGAAAATATCCTCGGGCCGTTTGGCAAGGGCTTGAAAGTGGCGCTCACGGTCTTGGATTTCGGGCGAACTACGTTCGGGGCGTGTTGCACGGGCGCGGCGAAAACTTGCCTCGGATTGGCGGTTAAGCACGCGAACACGCGGAAGCAGTTCAACAAAACGCTCGGCAGCTTTCACCTGGTTAGAAAGAAAATCGCGCGCATCGCCGCAGACGCCTACGCGATGGAAGCCATAACGACGATCACTGCGTCGCTGATCGATCGCGGTCTTGAAGATTATATGCTGGAAACGGCGATGTTGAAGGTTTTCACCACCGAGCTGCTTTGGGAATGCGTCAATGAAGCATTTCAAATCCACGGCGGCGCGGCCTACATGACCGATCTTCCGCTGGAACGAATGTTGCGAGACGCGCGCATCAATCAGATCGGCGAAGGCAGCAATGAGGTTTTGAAATCATTCATCGCGCTGGTCGGAATGCGTGGACCGGGCATGGAATTCAAGGAAATCTACGACACAATGCTCAAGCCAACGCGCGAAGGCGGAATCGGAAAAGCCTGGAACGCCGGAATGAGTCGCCTCGGTGCGGCGGTCCGCGTCCCCGATGTCCCGGTCGGAAGCGCGGAACTGAAATCTTTCGCGAGTCAGTTGGGCCGGCTAATCTGGCGATTCAACTTAGCAGTGAACAAATCGCTCGTGCTCTATCGCGAACCGATCCTCGACATGCAACTGGTGCAGGAACGGATCGCCGGCGCGGCGATGGATTTGTTCGCGTCTACTGCGGTGCTAAGTCGGTGGGATTCCGAGATTCAATTCGGACAGCGGAACGGCCAATCTCCGTCGACAAGCAATACCGCGGCCGAATTGTTCCTGCGCCAATCGTTCCGGCGAATCCGAGATTTTCTATCGGGCCTGGGCGACAACGACGACAAGTTCATTCTGCGCGCGGCCGACTCAGCATTGGGGCATCACACGGGAAACGCCGCTGGAGCGGCCGCCGTTTCAGGCGGGCCGCTGTAAGATGTAGCCACATCGCTACGCGACGTCAGACAGGCCAGGCCCGTGGCTACAATAATCATTTCAGGATCGAAAGCGCCTGGAGCAAGTCGTGGGTGATTAGTTCGTAAAGAGGATAGCGGACCGCGAGCACGATATATTGGTGAAACTCAAACGCCGCCAGTAACACAACGGCGCCAGCCACGATGCTGGTTTGGAAACGTTTCGCCAACGAGGCCAGCCAGACGATCTCGCTGAAGGCGAGGAATCGCAGCGGCACGTCCCACATGTTCGCGTAACGGAGATTCATTCCGTATTTCACATTGCACATCACCAAGTAACTCGCGGCGATGAAGATGGTCATCAAGAGCTCGGGCTTCATTTCCCCCTTCATTCGGAACAGCGTGCCGAATGCGAGAATCAGAACGATCGGACTGACTAACATGAGATCGACCAGGTAACGGTACCACGGGCCGTCGCCGGTAAAGATGGCGTAATGGAGTTGGAAATTTTTGCCGACGGACAATTGGTAGCTCTTAATGAAGATATCGATGCCGCCGGCTAGAAAAATGAGAACGACGACGCCAAGGAGCGGGCCGAGGAACGTGGCAACGAGAAGTTCGCGGGTAACATTTCCAATTTGAAGCCAACGATTCGCAATCAGCAGAGCGATCAGCGCGATCCAAACAAAAAAGGAGTTTTCCTTGGTCAGGGTCAGCAAAGCGAGCGCGACGATGTAGCCAACGAGCCAGCGCCAGTTGCGCGGTTGTTGCAAATTCTCCCAGAACAACCAGAGAACCAGCGTCGCCCAGAAAGTGAAGAAACCGTCCACCAAGGCGTGCTGCGACATGTGAAGCTGCGTTGGCGCAATGGCCATGAGCGCTGCAATTGCAATTGCCCAGGTTAGGCGGCGTAGCCGCCAGACAAAATAGGTGGCGAGGACAAGGGTGAGCATGCTGAAGAACGACGCGACCTGGTGCAGAGCTGCGAGCGCTTCCGAACCGAAGATCGAGTGCCAGAGATATGCGGTGAAAATGTAAAGAAACCGAAGCGGCGGAAGGATCGACCCCGGCAGATCCTTTTGGACGTCGATGTAGCCCTCGACGATGTCCGGATACGAAGTGATTCCGGTTTTGCTGACAGCGTTGACGTATTCCCGATAGAGGCCTTCGTCGAAACCAACCTTTGACCAGGCGGGTTGAGGATGAAGCGGCGCCAGAAAATGGAGCGACGCGCCGGGCGCGAAAGCTCCCGGGGTAATCCGCAGGAAGATCCCGACCGCGAGAATCAGGACGAGCAGGATGATGTCGATCTTGCGACGAGAAGGTTCAGCCATCGGGTTGAAGTGAGGTTTAGCCGGTTTGGCTGCTCCAAGCAAAAACTAAGCCTCGGCCAACTTCCGGGCCTTCATCCGAAGCAGAAAATCAGGGGCGAGGCCAGGAAGTTGCTTTCTAGGCGGGCAATGGATTCGTCCCCACAACAGTTCATGGCGCCGGAGCTTGCCGTCGTGATGCCGATTTATAATGAGGCAGCGAACATCGGCTCCGTGTTGGAGGAGTGGTTCGCCTGTCTCGACTGCGTGGCACCCGATTTCGTGTTCTTCGCGATTAACGACGGTTCGAAAGACGATACCGCGGTGGTTTTAAGTTCGTTAGGAACCCTACTCGGTCCACGCCTCCGCGTCGTAAACAAGCCAAACTCCGGACACGGACGCAGTTGCCGGAAAGGCTACGACCTGGCTTTGGCGACAGGGGCTCGCTGGGTTTTCCAAATTGACTCCGACGGGCAGTGCGATCCGGCATTCTTCGAAACAATTTATAGCGAGCGCAAGGGACACGATTGTGTCTTCGGTTATCGGCGCACCCGCGACGATGGCTTCGGCCGGCTCGTGATCACTCGTTCGTACCGGGTTTTACTTTGGGCTTTGACCGGCGCGTTCATGCGCGACGCCAACGTTCCCTACCGCCTCATTCGCACAAATCCGCTGCGTTTGGCACTTCGTTGCGTGCCGGCGGATGTTGATCTTCAGAACATCGCGTTAACGATTTCACTGACGCGGCAACCGGACGTCCACTGGAAAGACGTGCCGATTCATTTCCGCGCCAGGCAGGGCGGCGAAAACAGCATCAACTACCACAAGATCGCGAAGATGGGCGCCAGGTTTCTTCGTGATTTTCAGCGAATCAGTCATGAAGATTCTCATCCTTGGTGGCGGCCCCGCTGGGCTTGGCGCCGCCTGGCGTCTTAACGAAGTCGGCCACGCCGATTGGCAATTGCTGGAAGCGAACGATTACGCCGGCGGCCTGGCGTCATCGTTTCGGGATGAGCAGGGATTTTTCTGGGACATCGGCGGACACGTTCAATTCTCGCACTACGAATATTTCGATGCGTTGATGCACAAGCTCATTCCAAAGGAGGAATGGCTGACCCACGAGCGCGAATCGTGGGTATGGATTCGAAACCGTTTCGTTCCGTATCCGTTTCAGAACAATCTCCATCGACTGCCGCAAGAGGAAATTGTGCGTTGTTTGGCAGGGCTTGTTGAAATCCAGAAGAACGGCCATCACCAACCCGCGAATTTCAAGGAATGGATTTTGGCCACGTTCGGTGCCGGCATCGCGGAAGTTTTCCTGTTGCCTTACAACTTCAAGGTTTGGGCCTATCCGGCCGACCAGATGCAGCATAGTTGGGTCGGCGAGCGCGTCGCGGTGACAGACCTGACGCGAGTATTGCAAAACCTCGTTTATCAAAAAGACGATGTGTCATGGGGACCAAACAATGTTTTTCATTTTCCAAAACATGGCGGCACCGGCGCGATTTGGAGCGCTTGCGCGGCGCGGTTGCCGAGGGACCGAATGTATTTCCAGAGCGCGGTCCAGAAGATCGATTCAAAACTCAAGCAGGTAACCACTGCCGATGGCCGCGTTTGGGAGTACGACGCGCTGGTTAGCACGATCCCTCTCACTGAGTTACTGCGTCTCTGCGGCTGCAATCAGTTTTCCGATCTTGCGAAGTCCGGATTGAAGCACTCGAGCGCGAATATTGTCGGCGTCGGATTAAAAGGAAAACCGCCCGACCATCTGCGGACGAAATGCTGGATGTATTTTCCCGAAAGTGATTGTCCGTTTTATCGGGTAACGGTGTTTAGCAATTATTCGCCCCACAACGTGCCGGACAGTGAAAACAATTGGTCGCTCATGACCGAGACGTCGGAGTCCGACGAGAAAGCAGTCGATCATAAGGCGCTCGTGCAGCAGACAATCGATGGGTTGCGGAACACTCAGCTGTTGAATGGCGACAAGATTCTTTCGACCTGGAGTTACCGCGCGAAGTACGGTTACCCAACGCCCGGACTGAATCGGGACAAAGCGCTTGGCGAAATCCTGCCGGCGCTTGAAGCCGACAACATTTATTCGCGCGGCCGGTTTGGCGCCTGGAAGTACGAGGTCAGCAATCAGGACCACTCATTCATGCAGGGTCTCGAAATCGTTGAACGACTCGTCCACGGCAAACCTGAGATCACGTTCCCCGATCCAAACCACGCCAACAGCAAGAAACATCCCTTTCCGTTCGAGCGATGGGTAAATTGAAAGACTTTTTGCCGGTGGCGGCACTGATCGGCTTCTGCGCGCTGATCTTCGCAATGCGGTTGCACACCTACGACGAACCGCTCGAGCGTGATCTGACGACCTACGCGGTCATCGCTCACGAAATGTTGAACGGCAAACACCTTTACAGTGAGCTGTGGGATCATAAGCCTCCGGCAATCCATGTGACTTACGCCACCGCTGAATTGATAGCGGGCTACGGACGGAATTCGATCTTTTTGATGAACGTTGTCGCGGCCATGGCGACCCTCATCGCGTGTTACTTTGCCGGTGGCAGTGATGGTCGTGGTCCATTAGGCGGTCTGATCGCGGCCGGCCTGTGGACTCTGGTCTCGGGCGATCTCGCGATTCAGGGCAATCAACCTAATACAGAAGTTTTCCTGAACGCGTTCCTGACTAGTGCATTCGCCATTTTTGCGTGCTCAAAAAACAGCCAGCTGGGCTTCGCTCGCGCATTTTTGGTCGGCGCATTGTTTGCCGTCGCATCGTTCTATAAACAGATAGTGGTCGTTCAGGCTGGGCTGATCTCGGTGGCCTACATCTTTTGCGTGACGCGCGATTACCGAAAAAAAGCTTTGGCCGAGATCGGCATCATCGCTGCGACCGGGGCCGCGGCGTGGGCGGCGTTGTTTGGATATTTTTTCGCAGTCGGTCGGAGCGATGCGTTCATTGAAGCCGTTTTCACTTATAACCGTTGGTATTCGGCGCGACCGCCGCGCGAGGTCAACGAATTGTGGAATTGGCCTGGCTTGTCGCCTGATGCGCTGGCAGTGGCTTTCACGATTGCGGCATTGGCGTTTGTTGGGCTCGTGATTGGATTGTGGAAAGAAGTTCGGCGCGGTTGGGCTTTGCTTCTGGCGTTTGCGATCGCGAGTTACATCACGGTGCAGCTTCCGGGTTGGTTTTTTCCACACTACTATCAACTCTGGCTGCCGCCGCTGGTGATTGCCGCCGGTTGGGGAATCGAGCTGCTTCGGCGAGTTTTGCCTGCGCGCTTTTCCTGGTCTGCGTATGCGCTGGCCAGTGTTTGCTGCGTCGTCCTAATCGTGATGGAAGTGCCATGTTACTTCATTCCTGCCAAAGGTTGGTCGTTGCAAAAGTACGGCAAAATATTTCTGGAAGCTGACCGGCTGGCGATGAGGATCGATCATATGCTGCCGCGCGATCGTAGTCTGTTCGAATGGGGAAATGAGACTGGCTTTTATTTCACGACTCGGCGAGACCCGCCGTCAGGTTTGATTTTCGCGTATCCAGCTCAGGCTGGCCCGCTCGCGCAGCAGCTCTCTTCGCGACTCCTCGATGAACTGAAATCGAAACAGCCGGACGTCGTGATTGCGGCGCAGCTTACGATGGCGATGACTCCTCGCCATCCGGTCGCGATTTGGATCAGGGAAAATTACCGGCCCTTTTTGGAAACGCAGAGTTTTCTGGTCATGGTGCGAAAAGGCAGTGAGCTCGATCGGAACCCGCCGATCGCCGCAAATTAGGTTTTGTCAGTGCCAGCCTTGGGCAACCGCGAGCGACGTTTGCTCCAACTCATTGACCCGCAGCGATCCGGGTTGCGGCAGGGAAACCGACTCAATCTTGTCCGTGTGCGTCACCGTGAGCACGCTTAGCTGCTGCCACCAGGCGGCGGTGTAAGCCCGATTGTCCCATTTGAATCGCGACGCCGGCGCCGGCGGTAGCGTCATTGCTCCCTCTCGCGGCGACGGGAGATTCAGACCTCCGACAAACCAAACGCGGTTTCCGGATGATAACGTGGCGGTCACTGTTTGGGACAGGTCGTCAATGGGATGCTCGGAAACCATTTTCGATTTGATCAGATCATAACGATGAACCTGATGGTCTTGGATGTTCGGAATCGTCATCCAGCGCGCGGCGCCATGGTAATAACGGTTGAACGGGATCCCAAATGGCCAGGGAGCGACCAAGACCAGATCGTTTGCGTCTGCGCGCTCGCTTACTATTTTCGCCGCAAGGTCCACGTCCGTATGTCGCTCGGTGATGGCGGACCAATTTGCAAATGGCGCGACAATTAGTGCGACAATTGCGACAGCAACCCTGAGCAAACGCAACCCGTTGCTCGTTGATAATACACTTGCGATTAAATCGATCGCTGCCGCAACTACGCAAATGAAGGCCAGATAATACCAATTGCTAGTCGTGTAGCTGAGTATGCGAAGAAACGCGTAGCACCCGATCAGCGCGAGCACGCAAGCAATCAGGGCAAACCAAACTAGGCGCGCTGACTCGTCCGTTTGAGCGTCACGCTTCTGGTAGAGCCGCAGAACGAACAGACCAATCAATCCGAGGACAATGCAGTACCAAAGCGCCGGTATGCTGTAGCCAGGATTACCGAGTGCGACTTCGAAATGTTTCCAGAGCGAATAAGAAGTGGGCCAACCGCGCACCAAAATGTTCCAATCCCGGGCGCGCAGATATGATGGCACGTAAGGCAGAAGGAAAAACAGGGCGATACCGCAGATGCCGATGGCGAGGGACGCTTGTTTGAAACGGCGCTGAAAGAATAAGACCAAAAGCGCCGCGCCGCAGATCGCACATACCAAAACGCTGTTGTAGAGAAGAATCTGGACCGCGAATACGGAAACAACGGTCGCGATTACAACGCGTCGCGAATTCGGATTGAGCAGCCACCCGGCGATGCAACCAAACGTCAACACGATGAGCGCGCTCCCGACGCCATAACCGCGGACTGTTGTTCCCCAAACGAAGAAGGTCGTGTTGAGGACGGTTAAAGCGAGGCCGACTAGCGGAAGATCGCGGCGAAGGGTTCGGGCGTTGATCCAGAAAGCACCGACCAAAGAACATCCAATCACAAAGCCAAAAATACGCAGGGCAGCGTCGCTCGATCTGAACGCAAGCATGTAGCTACGAACGATCAGCGGAAAGAGCGGGGGAAAGGCTTCGTGCTGAAAATTACGGAGAATATCTGAGACGGACGGCATTTGGGCCAATTGCACGACTGCGCATTCGTCCCGCCAAAGCGCGCCGCCGTGTGTTGCAGCCACCGCGAGTAGAGCCGCCGTCATCGCGGTGAGCAGAATTGCCACGATCCATTCAACGGGCTTCAGCAAATTGCTTCTCGTCACGGCAAACCTTGTTCGATCTCGCGCTGCAAAGCGCTGAACTCCGGCTGATCCGGCTTGAGCTGAATCGCGAGATCGATCTCAGCGCGTGCCGCCGCCCGTTCGTTTTTGGCCAACAATGTTTTGGCGAGAAGAAAATGTGTTTTTGGATTTCGCAAATCCACGTTCTCAGCGAGGCGAAACCATTTTTCGGCGGTGTCGAACTGGGAGGCGTCGAGCGCGATAACGCCAAGATTATTGAAGGCTCCTTTGTGTTTAGGGTCGAGATTGAGGACTGCGCGATAAAAAGCCGACGCGGCTTCGGGGTTGCTTTGAGCGAGGCGCAAATTGCCCAGCGCGAAAAGTGTTTCCGAATTGTCGGGCACGTAGGCATGTGCGACCGCCAGTTTTCTTTCCGCGAGCGAAAGGTTGTTTGATTCCAACTCCTGCCATCCGGCGTTGTAAGCATCCAGAGCCCAGAGCGAGGGATCCCGCTGCGGCCAGGCCACGAATCGTGTCGCGAAAAGCAGAATTACACAATACAGCGCGGCGGGTTGCAGTTCGTCCGCGATGATTTTTTGCCCGAAAATCGACAATCCGATGACCGCGAAAATGAGCAAACCCGGCGCGGCAACGAGTCGATAACGTTCGGTGATGAAAACCGGCAGAAGCGCGATCATCGACAACGCGACCGCGGCAACAACCCAACGCGACTTTGGAGCAATGCGCCATCCAAAAAGAATTCCGGGAATCGCCAATGCGGCGACAATTCCGAAGTAAATTCCCGGAAATATTACGCCTTGTTCGCGCAAGATCGTAATGATGCTCAGGTCGTCATATTGAAATGCGCTCCAAAAATTGCGCAGCTTGCAGCCGATCAGCCGGACCCAGGCGCCGAAATGATCCGTGATAAATGCTTTCGCTTTCGCCGACCAGTAGGCGGAAACCTCGGAATGCTTGAGCGAATGACCGGCCGTCGCTTCGGCCTGGTCGATCGAGTCTTGAAGCATGGCGGCCTGACCGGCTCTCAGGCCAGGCGGGAAACGGGGATAACCGTTCGCCTGTGGGTTGTTGCCAATCCAAAAGTTGATCCCGCTATGCGCGGACAGCGGAACCGGATCCCGGGCAATGAAGTAGTTGTGGACCCAGCACGGTGAAGTCCCAATGGCCAGACCGAGAACCAGAACGCCGACGGGCGGGATTACTGTTCGCCACGAGTCGAGCGCTCGCCTAAAGATCAACGCCGCCAATATCAGCGGGACCACGGCGAGAATCGTCGCGACCGCTGTGGCGGTAATGCCGACGAGCAGCGCGAGGAAAAAACATTCGGCAATTGGCGGCGCGTCACTCGTGTGGACCAATCGCCAAACGACGAACCAAAAGACGAAAACGAACCACGCCGTCGGCATCAGGATAATTGAATACGCTTCGGCTGGGACGAAAAATGTCCATCCGAGCGCGGCCAGTGTGGCTGCTAACTGGACAGCTCCTGGACCGAAGGGCCGACTTTCGGACGACCTGTCAGTTCCAACCGTCGCCATGAATATTCGATAGATGAGGACGGCAGTGCCGGCATCGATCCCGGCCTGAAGCAGACCGGGCACAAAAGGGTTTTCACCGAATAGCCGGCCAAGGATAGCAAGGAAATAGGCGTACCCAGGAAGCCCATAAAAAGCGAGGGGTTGGGTAAACTGGCCGTGAAGGATCTGCCTGGCCCAGTCGCTATAGAAATGCATGTCCCCGCGGGTTGGGATCAGGAGCGAGGAATGGGTTAGGCGAAGCAGGGCCAGAAGGCGCGCCCCAAGCGCCACCAGGAAGATGCCATGTCCGAGCTCCAGGGAGAACCGAGAGGTTTGCGGCTCAGTTTTCGAGGCAATTGGCATTAACACTGCTGATTACAGGCTCACTTCGCGATCGTATCGCGGAGCGCAGTCAAACAAACAAGAGATAAAGAAAGCAATAGCATGTTAAACGCCATCAACAAACGCCGCGGGGGCTTTACCCTCGTGGAAATCATGATTGTAGTTGCGATCATCGCGTTACTCGCCGCGATTGCGGTCCCGGGATTTCTTCGGGCGCGCAAACGCTCACAAGCCAGCCGCATTCTGAACGATCTGCGCATGATCGACTCAGCGTGTGACCAGTACGCGATCGAAACCAACCGGAAAACTGGTGACACCGTTGGAATTACCGATTGGACGAACTACTTGAAGAAGGGTTCGCTCCTTTACAACAGCGGCAAGAGCCTTCTGGGCACTGCCTACGGTGCTCAAACCGTGGACACGATTCCTCAGGTTCCGCCAGCCGATTACACGGTATTGTCCGACGTAGCAAGCACCGGGTTCTGGTCGCCCTACGGTCCTTAACGAATCTGACGATTCATTCTCCTGTCATTGCGGTCCACCCGGAGTGGCAGGGAATGAGTCGTGAGCGACGGAGAAGGCTCCGACGATCGCGACTCTTGAAACAAATAAATAGAACAAATAACCGCAATCATGCATAAAAAACTTCAAACTAAACACGCCGGCTTCACTCTCGTCGAAATTATGATCGTAGTGGCAATCATCGCCTTGCTGGCCGCGATCGCCGTCCCTGGGTTCCTTCGTGCCCGGAAGAGATCCCAAGCTAGCCGTATCCTCAACGACTTGCGTATGATCGATTCCGCCGTTGACCAGTACGCCATCGAAACCGGCCGCAAGACGGGTGATACCGTGGGCATCGCGGACTGGACAAACTACGTTAAGAAAGGCTCGCTTCTTTATAATAATGGCAATAGCATCCTTGGAACGGCCTACGGTGCTCAGACCGTGGACACGGTTCCGCAGGTTCCGCCAGCCGACTACACAGTCCTCTCGGACGTTGCCAGCACTGGGTTCTGGTCGCCTTACGGCCCATAGTCGCTCACTGGTTCGTCAATATGCTGGAAGCGTCCATTCGCATAGGAATGGACGCTTCGGCGTTTTGCTGAAGTCCAAAGCTGGACTGGATTTCAATGCCCGCCTTAATCCCACTCGTTAGGCCAACCAAACAATCCCGACTGAGAGCTACCGTCCGCCGTATTTGGAAGGGCGATTGGTTTCGCGGTCTGCTCCTTACAATGGCGGGAATTGTTGTCCACGCGCCTGCTTTACAAGGTCAGCGAATCTGGGACGACCAATACCTCTCTCACGACAATCCCTTTATTAAGAGCCCGCTGCTGATTCTGGAAGCATTTCGACACCATTTGTTCCTTGATTCGTTTTCTGCGCATTATCGTCCGATTCAAAACGTCTCCTTCATTTTCGACTACTACTTTTGGAACACAGACGAGTTTGGTTTTCATCTGACCAACACGTTGTTCCACGCTGGCTCGGGAATTCTTCTTTATTTCTTGGTTCGACAGTTACTCGCCTCGCTCTTGTTTCCGAATCGGGCGATCGTTGTGCGGCAACGCGTCGAAAGGCGGCTACCCTGGATTTCGAACGTTTCCTTTCTGGTGGCGATTCTGTGGATTGTCCATCCAGCACACAGTGCCGCGGTAGATTATATTTCGGGGCGTGCCGATAGTTTGGCGTTCTTCTTTGCTGCAGCCGGATGGCTGTTATTCCTGAAAGCTGAGGTTACGGCGCGCAGATTGATTCGCCTGCCGCTTTATGGACTCGCTGCCACCAGCGGTCTGTTCGCCTTACTTTCGCGGGAAATCGCCTGCATCTGGATCGTCCTCTTTATCGCGCACCTCTTGTGTATCGAAAAAGGGGTCGTACTCCGGCGACGCTTGGCCGCAGTCATTTGCTGTATCGCCCTGGTAGGAATTTATGCCGGTCTCCGTCAGCTCCCGGAGGAACGGTCGAGTGCCCCCGCGCAAGCCGGCTGGTCCGCACCGGTTCGCGCGATGTTAATGGCGCGTGCCCTCGGTGATTACGCCAGGTTGATGGTTTATCCCGCCAACCTGCACATGGAACGAACCATCGTTGAACCAGGCAGCTGGCAATCGAACGCCGACTGGCGAAGAACAATCGGGATCGAATACTTGTCGGTCCTTGGGCTGTTAAGTTTTGTGATTTTGGCTTACGGTGCGTGCAAGGGCGGTCCTGGTCACAAGGTCCGCATTTTCGGCGCGGCTTGGTTTCTCGTTTCATATCTTCCAATCTCAAACATTGTGCAGCTCAATGCCACCGTCGCCGAGCATTGGCTTTATCTTCCAAGCGTAGGGATTCTTATTTTCCTGTCGGGGTGGTTGATCGAAATGCCCCGTCAGTGGAGTGGCGTGATCACCTATGCTGTCGTCATTGCCGTAATCGCGCTTAGCGCGCGCAGTTTTATCCGGAGTGGTGATTGGTCGAACGATGAAACTTTTTACAAACGCACACTTGCTGCCGGCGGCAACAGCGGGCGGGTTTCGGTTAATCTCGCTCAAATTTATGCGCGACGCGGCGATTATCCTGCGGCGGAGAAATTGTTGCGAGAAATCCTGCAGAGCACGCCGGACTATCCAACGGCTCGAAACACTCTCGCCGCAGTGCTGAGACTTGAAGGAAAGAAAGCTGAAGCAGAAACGTTTTTGCAAGCAACGGTTAGACTTGCCGAAATCGCGCGCCATGATTATCCGCGTACTTGGCTGGCCGCGCTCAATTTGGCCCAACTCCGACACGAAGCGAAGGACGATGAAGCGGCATTAAAGATTCTTGAAAAGGCGCGCGCTTCCTATCCAAACGTTTGGGACCTGGTCAGTCTCGAGTCCGAATTGAGGCGCGTGAAAGAAGGTCCGGACGCCGCGATACCGATGGTTGAACAATTCTTGCGCGAAAATTGGTGGCATCATGGCGCCGCCGTCGCGCTGGGGCACCTTTATGCGCAAAAGAATGACGCCGAGCGCGCCGAAGCCGAGCTTCGTCTCGCCAGCCGGCTCGACGTTCACGATGCCGAATCGCTGCGGCTCATTGCTTTGATAAGGGTTAATCAAAAACGATTTGATGAAGCCGTTCAGTTGCAACGGCGCGCCATCGCACGTCAGCCGGATCAACCAAGCCAATACGTTTTTCTGTCCAACATTTTGGAAAAGATGGGACGCAATGACGAAGCGCGCGCCGCCCTGGACCAAGTCACCCGGCTGCGAGCGTTGGCAGCAACGTCACCATCTCAATCGCTTTAATTTCTGCCCTGAAGCATTTGAACGGTCCGGGCGTTTAGAATCGCGGGTTCGGCGGCTGCGTGTTACCGTCGAAGTTTAATGCGAATCTTCGTTCTCGGTGCGGGCGCAATCGGAAGTTTGTACGGCGCCAAGCTCGCTGCCGCGAATGACGTGACTCTCATAGGTCGTCCTGATCACGTCCGCGCAATCGAAAAAAACGGTCTGCGCATCGAGGGCTTGGAGTCGGACATTGTTCGAGTCCGCGCGGCGACGCATATCGAACAAATTTCGCCAGGCGCCCTCATTCTATTGACTACGAAGCTTCCTGCGACAGCCGACGCGCTAGAGCCGGTCGCATCGCTTATTCGCGATGACACGACCATTGTTGCCCTTCAAAACGGATTGAATAGCAATGAAATTGCGCGTGCCGCAGTGCGCGAGCGGGGGATCGTCCTCCGCGGCATTACTCAGTTCGGCGCAATTTTCGCGCAGCCCGGTACGATTCAATACATGGTCAAAGGTTTTACTCTGCTCGAAAAGCACGCGCGCAGTGCGCGCATCGCCGCCGTTCTTAATGCGGCTGGACTGGATTGCCGCATTTCCTTTGACATCACTACCGAAGTCTGGCGAAAGCTGATCTTCAATTGCGTAGTGAATCCGGTCACGACGATAATCGGAAGCAAGGTTGGCGGAATTGTCGATTCGCATTTGGATGGTCTGAAGCAGCTGATCATTGATGAATGCCTCGCAGTCGCCGACGCAGAAGGCGTTCATCTTGAAGAGGACTTCGTGAGCGAGGTCAACGCGGCCTATGCCGGATCGCAAAACGTTGTCTCAATGCAACAGGACCTCTTACGTGGCCGCGTTACGGAAATCGACTATCTCAACGGAACCGTCGTCACTTTAGGCGCCCGTCACGGCTTGGAATGTCCGGTGAATGATGGTCTCATCCGGATAATCAAGGCGATGGAAGCCACCTCGAGGAACGCCAATTCTACAAATGTGCTAACGAGTTCAACAAGAGGCGAGCCGATGGAATTTCAACATGACAAATTGCACACTGTCGGTTCGCGTCCGGTCGAAAAGTAAGTCGCAAACTGCCCAGACCGACAAATACGAAACAAAAAATAACCAACCGTGCCGGCGTGAGGGCGCCGGAAAATTCTCCCAGCGAAACGTATTCGCTGAAGATTATTCGTTCTCTGCCGAGTGGCCGCCTACGCGGTCGAGCTGGTACGCTGTGGTCGGGATCACTCCTAGGCGATCACAGTTTTGCCGGACGGCAGAACCTGTGATTACAGCGACGCACCTCTTACTTTTTACAACGGGCTGCTTTTTAGAGGTTGCGACGCTTGTGCCAGGAGCAGCAAACGCCGATGCGCAAAAGGCGATCGACAATGCGACCGCCGCGCACCGAACCGACCAACCGCACAAGCCACTTAACTTTGTTACAGTTGTCATAGAAAAAGTATCAGTCCTTTCGCGAGTAAAGGCAAGCGAAAACACTCGTTAGGCCGGGATCTATTCCTGGCGCAAGAAATGTTCCAGCCGAAGCCGGTCCAACCGCTCTCGCGCTTCGCTGCTGCGACTTCCGCCAGCCGAGGCAAGCTTCTCATAAATGGCCGCCGCTGCCTGCCATTTTGAGTCAGCTTCCAATAACTGACCGGCATCGAATCCCGCCTTGTAAAACCAAAAGAATTCACGTGGCCGTTCCGAACGCATTCCTTCTTCCAGAATCGTATAAAAGCTGGCCAGTGCGCCGGCCCGGTCGGATTTCTTTTCTAGACAAAGCCCTTTCTTGAAAAGCGCCTGATTTCGCCAATGGGCGGGGGCATCCCGATCTGCTGCCAATCGATCGTACGCTTCAATCGCGCGCTGATAGTTCTGGGGATCGTTTGCCGCCATCTCAAAAAAAATGTCGCCCTTTCCGCAAATCGCCTCGCGTTTCTCAGCAGGCCGTGCCGCTCCGTTTAGAACTTCATCATAAAGAGCAAGCGCGTCCTGCGGTTTGCCCAATTTACGCTCAATCACGGCTTCCTCGTTTCGCGCTGCCCACTTGAACTCACTATTCAGCTGCACCACCCGATCGAACAATACGATAGCCCGATCCAGCGATTGCGCCGTTATGCTGCCCATCGCTGCTTCCCCTGCAAAAAACAGTGCCCGTTCGGTCAACGGTCCTTTTGGATCTTCGTCGGTAAGTAACTCGAACTGTGTTTCCGCGTTCGCAAAGTCTTCCTGCCGGAAATAAATCTCGCCGAGTTTCATGCGAACCGAAGGCAGAAGGGTGGACTTGTCGTGTTGCTGAACGAACTTCTTGGCGAGCTCGGTCGCCTTTGCGTCGTGACCGGGAGTCGCGTCTTCCAACCAAATCGCCAGGTAGTCGGCGCGTTCCTGTGCAACCGGATTCGGTTTTGATTCCGCCGAGCGGCCCAGATCTTTGCGCACTTCGTCGACCCTGGGCGGCGTGGCGTGAAAGGCAAGCTCAGCCAACGCTACCCACGCTTCCGCAGCTCGTTCGCTTTTCGGGAATTCGCGCAAGAAATTATTTAATGAATCAGCTGCACGCGGATCGCCCTTTCCCGCTTCCGTCAGGCCCGCTTCCAATCGCAGATCGGCCTTCGATTTTTCGTCGCTCATCTTAGTACCAAGTTGTTCCACATTGGCGACGAAGCGCGTTTCATCTCCCTTTTGCAGGGCGCCAAGCGCCGCGTTAAACATCGCCACCGGGGCCAATTGCGAATCCGAAGTTGCCATCTGTTCGAAGTCGGCAGTTGCCGCATCGAATCGCCGGGTCCGGTAATTTATCTCGGCCGCGAGCAGATTTACACGATCCAACGCAGCGGGCTCGGGGCGTAGCGCGCGTGCGTCATTCAGTATTTCCAGCGCCTCATCAAACCGGTGTTCTTCCACTTGGAACCGGGCAAAGTCGAGAAACGCTGGGGCGAGCGCGGCATTCTGCGGATAACTTTTCCGCAACGCAATAAACGAGTCGAGCGCCCGATCGCGCCGGCCGAGGCGCAGATCGAAGCGTGCGAGATACCATCGAGCGATCGCGCGCCGCGGCTGAGCAGGATCCCTCGCCCACCGATCGAGCTCAGTGCGTGAAGGTTTCCGTTCCGCCCGATAAAGCTGATCCAACTTTGCAAATATTCGGGCAAGATCGACGTCGTAGGGATGGTGTTCTATAAAATTCTCGAGGAAATCGTCTCCATTTTCCGGCGTACCAAGCTGTAGATGCGTGTCCGCCATCGCAAACAGCACCGCCATTAGCGTTTCGTGGGTTGCGCCTTCCGGTTGCTTCAGAATGGAATCGAAAGTTCCAATCGCGCGGTCCGGTCGTTGAAGCGCGAGTTCGAGTCGTCCTCTCAGGAAATGTCGTTCTTTTTTTTCCGCAACGGTTGCCGGTTGCGTTTTCTCAAGCAAACGCCGTGCGTTGCCGGCGTCGGCCTTGTCGAGATAAAGTTCCGTTGCTCGCAACTGCGCGCGAACACTCCATTTTGGATCGCGAAACAAAGCGTTGAACTCCTGCAGCGCTTCGTCCCGTCGTCCCAGCGCTCGGAGCATTTCGGCTGCGCCAAAAAGCGCCTCTGAATGAAAGCTCGATTTCGGATCGGAGGCGATCTGTCGATATAACGCAAGCGCCTCAGTTTCGCGATGCACGATGGCGAGCAGTTGCGCGTGCCAAAAAGTTGCAACCGCGCTTTGTCGTAATCGCGGATCGTCCACCAACTTGAGTGCCTCGGCGGTCTGATTCGCCGCGACCATCGCTTCGAGGAGTTTTTCGGCGATGGCGCGCCAGTCCTGTTCGGGTAGATTTTGCTTGAGCAACGCTTGCAGGCGAGTGACTGCGACTTCCGGCACGCCTTCGTTCAGCGGCCGGGCGGCCTCTGCCAGTTGGTTTGAGATTTCCGCGTGAGCAAATGAAGCGAACGCAATGAACGTTGCCGCGGCGAAGTGTCCTGTCCGCTTCATTTTTTCTCCAGTAATGGCCGAAGATACTTTCCGGTCTGACTCGCTGAAACATTAACAATTTGTTCCGGCACACCGGCCGCCACCAGTTCCCCGCCGCGTTCGCCGCCTTCCGGTCCAAGATCGATGATCCAGTCGGCGCACTTGATCATCTCCAGATTGTGCTCGATCACGATGAGGGTGTTGCCCGCGTCGCGCAGTTTCATCAACACTTGGAGCAGTTTTTCAATGTCGGCGAAATGCAGGCCGGTCGTCGGTTCGTCCAAGATGTAAACAGTGCGACCGGTTGCCTTTTTCGCGAGCTCGGTCGCAAGTTTCACTCGTTGCGCTTCGCCGCCGGAGAGGGTGGTGCCGGGCTGACCCAATTGCAAATAACCGAGTCCGACGTCGAGCAGCGCGTTCATTTTGTCCGAAATGCTTGGAACATTCCGGAAAAACCGCGCTGCCTCGTCGATCGTGAGATCCAACACGTCGGCGATGTTCTTACCTTTATAGGTGATCTCGAGCGTTTCCCGGTTGTAACGCCGGCCGCGGCAAACTTCGCATTGCACGTAAACGTCCGGAAGGAAATGCATCTCGATCTTGATTAAGCCGCCGCCTTCGCAATTTTCGCAGCGGCCACCTTTAACATTGAAGCTGAACCGGCCTGCGTCGTAACCACGCACTCGCGAGGCGGGCAATTGCGCGAACAATTCGCGAATCGGGCCGAAAGCGCCGGTGTAGGTGACCGGATTGGAGCGCGGCGTGCGTCCGATTGCGCTTTGGTCGATCACGATTGCCTTGTCGACTTGCTCGACCCCGCGTAGCGCCTGATATGCACCCGGTTTTTCTTTGGAATTGTAAAAGCGTCGAAACAACGCGCGGCGAAGAATGTCGTCGACAAGCGTCGATTTGCCGCTGCCGGAAACTCCGGTCACGCAGGTGAACAATCCCAGCGGAAAAGGCACTTCGATATTCTTCAGGTTATTTTCGCGCGCGCCCTTCACGATCAGCCAGCCTTCCTCGTTCTTGTTCGCCTTGGTTCGAGGGAATCGCGGTTTGGTTCGATTTCGCGGAACCGGAATGCGCAGCCGACCCGACAGATAATCTGCGGTCAGGGAATTTCTTGCATTTAGGATGGCGGTCAGTTTTCCCTGGGCCACGATTTCGCCGCCGCGTGGCCCAGCGCCCGGTCCAAGATCTACAATGTGGTCCGCCGCCCGAATCGTTTCTTCATCGTGCTCAACGACGATCACTGAATTGCCGAGATCTCGCAGCCGGCGCAGCGTTCCGAGCAGTCGTGAGTTATCGCGCTGATGCAAACCGATGCTCGGCTCGTCCAGCACGTAAAGCACCCCGGCCAATCCCGAACCAATCTGCGTTGCCAGCCGGATTCGTTGGGCTTCGCCGCCGCTGAGCGTGCCGCTTTCCCGATTCAACGTCAGATAGCCGAGGCCGACCTCGACCATGAATTGCAAACGCGAGCGAATTTCGCGGACCACGTCGGCGACGACTTTGTTCTGGGCTGCGGTGAGGTCGAGGTTGTCGATGTAACGGGCAGCCGTTTCAGTGGTTAGCTCGCTGAACTGGTGAATGTTCAGCTCACGCCCTTGTCGATCTTTGATCGTGACAGCGAGGATCTCGGGCCTGAGCCGCGCGCCTCCGCAAATTTGGCACGGCACTCTGGTCATGAATGCGCGAAGGCGATTGCGTGTGAATTCGCTTTGCGTTTGCTCATAAAGTCGCTGCATCTGCGGAACCAGTCCTTCGAACGGTCGCTTTTTCTCGCCATTTCCGCCGAAATTCATCTCGATCGGCGTGCCATTGGTCCCGAAGTAAAGCGCGTTCTTAAATTCATCTGGCAAGTCCGCGAACGGCGCGTCCTCGTCGATCTTGAAATGTTTCACCAGGGCCCCTTGCAACTTCTGATAGTAGGCTCGCATCCTTTTCGTCCCGCTACGCCATGGCTTGATCGCGCCTTCGGCAATGCTCCGCCCTTGATCGGAAATCATCAGGTCGGGATCAATCACCAGTTGGGTTCCCAGACCATGGCAGGCCGCACACGCGCCGAGATGACTGTTGAACGAAAAATGCTTCGGGGTCAGCTCGCCCAACGAAAAGTCCGAATCGCCTGCGCTGTAGTTGGTGGAATAGTGCAGCTCGTCCCAGGCTTTCGCATCCGCAGTGGATCGCAGAATCGACAACTTGTTCTCGCCCCATTTGAGCGCAGTTTCGACAGAGTCGGTCAATCGCACACGGATTCCGTCGCGGACGACCAGTCGATCGACCACCGCTTCAATCGTGTGACGCTCAGCTTTCTTCAATCGGACTGGCTCGGAGCGGTCGAGTTCGGCGATTTCTCCGTCGATGCGCGCTCGCACGAAACCTTCGCGCTTCAACCTTTCAATAACATCGCGAAATTCGCCGACTTGGTCTTGGACCAACGGTGCGAGCACGATGATCTTGCTACCGGGCTCATAGGCAAGGATTTGGTCGACGATCTGTTGCGGTGTTTGGCGATGCACCGGTTTGCCGGTTTTCGGGTCGTGCGGTTGACCCACGGCTGAGAAAAGAACCCGTAAATAGTCGTAGATCTCGGTCGTGGTTGCGATCGTCGATCTTGGATTAGCGCCGGCGCTGCGTTGCTCGATTGCGATTGCCGGTGAAAGACCTTCGATGAAATCGACATCCGGCTTTTCCATTTGGTCGAGGAACTGGCGGGCGTATGCGGACAAGCTTTCGACGTAGCGGCGTTGCCCTTCCGCGTAGAGCGTATCGAACGCGAGCGACGATTTGCCGGAACCGCTCAGGCCAGTGATGACGACCAGCTTCTCCCGCGGCAATTCGACGTGGAGGTTCTTCAAATTGTGCTGGCGCGCACCACTGATCTTGATAACTTGCGCTGGCATCGGGACGACAAATCTCGAACCTATCAGTCAAGCACAGCCGAGCGTTTTCTCCAGCGAAAATCCCGATTTATGAACGAACCAAATCGCACACTCTCGCCTGAAGAAATGGCGCAGTTGCAGAAGAAATTCAGCGAGATCAAACACGGTATCAATAACGCGCTCGCGGTCATGATGGCGCTCTCGGAAATGTCGCAGCGCCGTCCCGATTATGCCGAGAAATTGGCGACCACGGTGCTGAGCAAGGCGCCCCAAATCGTTTCCAGTTTGCAGGAGTTTACCCAGCTCCTGAACGAGAAGGCCGGAATCAAACCCGCGGTGGCGGGCGAGTCCAAGTAGCGAAACGTTAACGTCTCGCGCGCAATGGACGCGGTGTCGAGCAAACGAATCCTCGTTGTCGAAGATGAAAAGGACGTTGTCGATCTTCTCACATTAAATCTGCGCAAAGCCGGCGGATTCGTGATTTCGACCGCGAGCGACGGCGCGTCCGGTCTCGCCAAAGCGCGCACTGAAAAGCCTGATTTCATCATTCTCGATTTAATGCTGCCGAAAATGCCGGGTTTGGAAGTTTGTAAACTTCTTAAGAGCGATCCGGCGACGCGACATATTCCGATTTTGATGCTGACCGCGCGCGCGGAAGAGGTCGATCGTATCGTTGGTCTGGAATTTGGCGCGGACGACTATGTAACGAAACCATTCAGCCCGCGCGAAGTTACTTTGCGAATCAGAGCGATCCTGCGCCGCGGCACTGCCGAAGAAATGGATGATCGTCTCTCAGCCGGTCCGATCACGATTGATCCCTCGCGTCACGAGGTTTCGGTAAACGGTAAACGCGTCGATCTCACCAGCCTTGAGTTCAAACTTTTGCGCACGCTGATGCAACGGCGCGGCCGGGTGCAGGAACGCGATCGTTTGCTGAACGAGGTTTGGGGTTATGAAAGCGTGATTGATACCCGGACGGTGGACACCCACGTCCGTCGGTTGCGCGAAAAACTCGGCAAAGCTGGGGATATTGTCGAAACCGTCCGCGGCTTTGGCTATCGTTTGCGCGAGAAATAACCGAGATGTTTTGGATTCTGCTTCTTGCGATCGTTGGATTGATAATTGCCACCACCCATTTCGTCCGCCGAAAATGGATTGAGCCGTGGTGCGAAGTGGAACGACTCGTGAAACAGGTCGGACGCGGTGAACAACCGCGCACATTCTTGATCGACGGCGGGATCGAAGCGCAACGGGTGGGTGTGGGATTGGAGGAGATTCTGAAGCGCCAGCGCGAGCTCGACCGGCAGATTGGTGAACGAGCGTCCGGCCAGAGGGCAATTCTATCCGCGATGCAGGATGGACTTCTAGTGGTCGACGGTCAAAGCCGTCTGGCCCTGATGAACCCCGCATTCTGCGATTTGTTCGGGGTCGGAGAGGATTCGTTAGGTTCACCGCTTTTGGAAAGTGTGCGCGATCCGGCGATTGAACAAATCGTTGCCGAAACCTTGCGGCAACGAAAACCGAGTCACGGTGAGCTCCTCATTGGCAGGCGTCAATTCCAGATGACTTCGGTGCCAATGGGCACAGATAACGGCGCAATCACCGGCGCGGTTGTTTTGTTCCACGACATTACCGCGCTCAAGCGGGTCGACGAGATGCGTCGTGATTTTGTCGCGAATGTTTCCCACGAACTGCGGACGCCGTTGTCGATCTTGCGCGGCTACATCGAAACGATGCTCGATGATCCGAAAATGCCGCGAGGGGAAACGACCCGCATCCTCGAAGTAATGGATCAACACTCAAAACGGCTTGGCTTGCTGGCGAATGATTTGTTGACGCTGGCGCACCTGGAGTCTGGAGGCACCAGCCTGCAATTGAGCGAGATCGACCTGCTTCGTTTTCTTTCCGATCTCGTCCGCGATTGGGGAAAGAAATTCCTGACCAAGGATTTGGAAACAATCGTCGACGTTTCGGACGATTGTTCAACGATTCGCGCCGATGAAGAGCGATTGCGCGAAGTTTACGATAATCTTCTCGATAATGCGGTGAAGTATTCGGGTAAGGGTGGCTCGGTCAGTCTTGCGGCTGAACGACACAACGGCGAGGTCATCCTTAGCGTTAGCGACAGTGGTCTCGGTATTAGTCAGGACGATCTGCCGCGGATTTTCGAGAGATTCTACCGGGCGGACAAGGCCCGGAGCCGCGACCTCGGCGGCACGGGCCTCGGGTTGTCGATCGTGAAACACATCGTTCAATTGCATGGCGGCCGAATCGAGGCCGAGAGCGAGCCCGGAAAAGGAACGACAATTCGCGTCATTCTGCCGGTTGTCACACAAACGTAACAGTAAACGTTTTGACCCGCGGAAGAGGAGTGCGGCAACTTCGCGGCATGACAAAACTTTCCCGACTCAGCGGCAAACTTTTTGGGCTTATACTCGCGTTTGGGCTGAGCGCGAGCGCTTCGGCGCAGATGATGATCAACGGCGCAGGCGCAACTTTTCCGTATCCGATTTATTCAAAGTGGTTCGATGCCTATACGAAAGTGGATCCTTCGGTGCGATTTAATTATCAGTCGATCGGGTCCGGAGGAGGACAGAAACAAATCATGGCCCAAACCGTCGACTTCGGCGCGTCGGACGGTCCGATGAGTGATGACAACTTGTCGAAAGCGCCCGGAAAGATTCTTCACATTCCAACTGTCGCAGGAGCAGATGTAGTTGCCTACAACTTACCCGGCAATCCAGCGTTGAAGTTCGATGCTGACACAATTGCGGGGATTTTTCTCGGCGAAATCAAGAAGTGGAACGATCCGAAGATTGCGGCGACAAATGCGGGCGTCAATCTGCCCGATCAAGAGATTGTAGTAGTGCATCGGTCCGACGGCAGTGGCACCACTTACATTTGGACCGATTACTTAAGCAAGATTAGCCCGGAGTGGAAATCCAAGGTCGGCACCAACACCTCGGTGAATTGGCCAACCGGTATTGGCGGTAAAGGAAATGAGGGCGTCGCCGGGCAAATCAAACAAACGCCGGGCGCGCTCGGCTACGTGGAACTGATCTACGCGATTCAAAACAAGATGCCATACGCAGAAGTAAAAAACGCGTCTGGTAAGTTTGCGAAACCGTCCCTGGATTCGATCACCGCGGCCATGGCAACGGCACAGATTCCGGAGGATTTCCGTTTCTCAATCACGAATGCTCCGGGCGATGCGGCCTATCCGATCTGCGGCGCGACCTGGCTCCTTGTTTACGAACAACAAAAAGACGCGGCGAAGGGAAAGAAATTGATCGAATTTCTGAAGTGGGCGCAGAAGGACGGAGAAAAGATGGCCAGGGATTTGGATTACGCGCCGTTGCCGGAGTCTCTTCAGGCTCGCGTTTTAAAGCGAATCGACGAGATCAAACTCTAACAACAGAAAGGCATTTTGGAGGGCGACTCCGGTAAAGTTATGGTTGCGACTGCGCAGACGTTGATCCAAGTGGGCGCGACGCCCGCGAGGATGACGCCGCCGTCCCGGTTTGGCGACAAGGCTTTCGAGTGGCTTACGCTCGGAATGGCGCTCGTCGTCATTTTGCTGGTCTTTTTGATCGGATGGCAGCTCGCGCGCGGCTCGTCGCTCGCGATCCAGAAGTTCGGCTTTCGATTCCTCACAACTTCAACATGGGACCCGGTTGCGGAGCAATTTGGCGCATTGCCCTTCATTTATGGTACGCTCGTTTCATCGCTGATCGCTCTTCTCATTGCGGTGCCTTTGAGCATTGGCACCGCGGTTTACCTGACTGAGCTCGCGCCTCTGTGGATTCGGCAGCCACTCGTTTCACTAATCGAAATGCTGGCCGCGATCCCGAGCGTCATCCTCGGTTTATGGGGAATCTTCGTGATGATCCCGTGGCTCCGGAACTATCCGTTTCCGTTGCTGAAAAGGCTTTTTGGTTGGACGCCATTTTTCACCGGCCCAATCTACGGGACCAGTATGCTCGCGGGCGGAATCATCATTGCGATCATGATTTTACCGATCATTACCTCGGTTTCCCGCGAGATTCTGCGGAGCGTACCCAATCTCCAACGCGAGGCTGCCTACGCGCTCGGCTCGACGCGATGGGAAGTGACCCGTATCGCGGTGCTCAGTTACGCCCGCAAAGGTTTGTTTGGAGCGGTCATCCTTGGGCTGGGCCGCGCGCTTGGCGAAACGATGGCGGTTACGATGGTGATTGGCAACACTCCGCAGATTGCAGCATCGCTTTTCCAGCCGGGTTACACGCTGGCCAGCGTTATAGCCAACGAGTTCACTGAAGCGACGACCGACGTTTACCTGCAGGCGTTGTTTGAGATCGGTCTCGTGTTATTCGGCGTCACTATTGCGGTCAATCTCCTCGCGCAACTTCTTCTCCGGACGATGACGACCAGCTCGACCACACGTGCGGTTCAGTAGCGATGCATCCAAGACGCAAAGATCAACATGGCTGGCGCAAGTTCAAAAGCGCGTTCATCTCGCTCAGCACATTTGTCGCAGCGGTTCTGGTAATTACACCGCTGGGCCTGGTTTTCTTTCACTTGCTGGTGAACGGAGCCAGCTCCGTAAGCTGGGATTTCTTTACCCAGTTGCCAAAACCGGTCGGTGCGCCGGGCGGCGGAATGGTCAACGCTATTGTGGGGACACTCCAACTACTGGCGCTTGGCTCTCTAATCGGAATTCCGGTGGGTGTTCTAGGTGGGGTTTATCTCGCCGAGTACGGCTCTGCCCGCGCCAATTCGATGCTGCGGTTTATCGCGGACGTCCTTAACGGCGTGCCATCGATCACGTGGGGCGTCGTGGTTTACGGCATGGTGGTATTGCGATTCAAAGGTTTTTCTGCATACGCAGGCGGCCTTGCTCTCGGATTAATCATGATCCCCCTGATCTTGCGGACTACTGAGGAAGTGATCCTGCTTGTGCCGAACGGTTATCGAGAATCTTCCCTTGCTCTGGGAATCGCTCGCTGGAAAACGATCGTTCACGTGGTGATGAAAACAGCGTCCAAAGGAATCATCACCGGCATTTTGCTTGCCCTGGCTCGAATCAGCGGCGAAACAGCGCCCTTGTTGTTCACGGCGTTCGGCAATCGTTTCTGGAACCACGATCTTAGCCAGCCAATCGCCGCCCTTCCGTTGCAGATATTTACTTATGCGATCTCGCCCTACGACGATTGGCATCGCCAGGCTTGGGCGGGCGCACTTGTGCTCGTCATTGGAATTTTTTGCGTTAACGTTTTGGTGAGGGTCCTCACCCGCGAGCGCGCTCGAAGTTCCGCTTAAGAATCCTCACAATGGTTAATCTGATTATGCCCGCGTCGGATCCAATCGTTCTCGAAACTCGCGATCGAACAACTGAACCTACCTCGGACTCCGAAGAAGTGACCCTTGCGTTCGAAGTTAAAAACCTCTCGATCTGGTACGGAGAAAAGCGCGCGATCGACGCTGTGACCCTCGATATACCATCGAATGCAGTCACATCCATCATCGGTCCGAGCGGTTGCGGCAAGTCCACCTTTTTGCGCTCGCTGAACCGCATGCATGAACTGGTGCCGGGCACCCGCGTTGAAGGAACGGTCCTCTTGCTCGGTGAAAATCTCTACGGACCGAGTGTGGACCCGGCGATCGTGCGTCGTCGCGTTGGAATGGTTTTCCAGAAATCCAATCCGTTTCCGACGATGTCCATTGGTGAAAACGTGACGATCGGTCTGCGACTCAATGGCGTGCGCGATCAGAAGTTTCTAAACGAGCGTTTGGAAAAATCCCTGCGGATGGCTGCGCTTTGGGATGAAGTTAAAGACGATTTGCGCAAGCCCGGAACGAGCCTTTCGGGCGGTCAGCAGCAGCGACTTTGCATCGCGCGGGCACTTGCTGTCGAACCTGAAGTTGTTCTCATGGATGAACCGTGCTCTGCGCTTGATCCAATTGCGACGGCCAAGATCGAAGAACTCATTAACGAACTAAAAACCAAGTACACTATCGTTATTGTTACCCATAACATGCAACAAGCCGGTCGCGTGTCCGATTATACCGCGTTCTTCTACCTCGGACGACTTGTGGAATTTGGACCGACCACGAAAATCTTTACCAATCCGAGCGATCGGCAAACCGAGGATTACATCACCGGCAGGTTCGGTTGATCTAAAACAGGAAAATGGTCACTCCAAAACATATTCTCGGAACCTTCGACGAAGCGCTCGCTTCGTTGCGGAACAACGTCCTGATGATGGCGGGTCTCGCCGAACGGACACTCGATCGTGCTGTCCGCGGACTCTTTCAGCGCGACGATAATCTTTGCACTACCGCGATCGCCGACGATGAGGAGATCGACCAGCTCGAGAAACAGATCGATAAGGACGGCGTGGATGTCTTGCTGCGCTTTCAGCCGGTGGCATCGGATCTACGGCGCGTCGTCGCAGCGATGAAACTTTCGCCTAACATCGAGCGTATCGCCGATCAGGCGACGAACATCGCACGCCGGGCGCGAAAACTGAACAGGCACGCGCCGCTCCCGGAAGTTGAATTAATTGCTCCGATTCAATCGCACGCCATGGCGATGTTCAAGGACGCCATCGATGCTTTTGCTCGGGAAGATGTCGACCTTGGCCGGGCGGTGGTGGCGCGCGACAAAGATCTCGATCTAATGAATAAGAGAGCCAGCCGTCGCCTGACCGATCGAATGGCAGAGGACCCCAAGCAGCTGCGCGGTTATCTCAATTTGATTTTCATTTCCCGCTGTCTTGAACGAGTGGGCGATCACGGGACGAACATTGCCGAGGACGCGGTGTATGCTGCTGCGGCTGAGGATATTCGACATCAAACCGTTGCCGCTGCCAGCTAGAACGTCTTGCGCTTGTCATCGCCGGCTGATTGCCGATCTTTGAAAGATGCCGCAGGCGCAATCCAGGGTCGAAATGGAGCAAAGCGCGGCGATTGTTCCCATCAAAGATGAACGCAGTGCGCATGAGCGGTTTGGTGATCCGAAAAATTTCATTAACCGCGAGCTGAGCTGGCTGGAGTTCAACCGCCGCGTTCTCGAGGAAGCGCAGGATGCCAGCCAGCCACTGATCGAGCGGTTCAAGTTTCTCTCGATCTTTAGCTCAAATTTGGATGAGTTTTTCGAGATTCGGGTCGCCGGCATCAAGCAGCAAATCGAGAGCGAAACCAGCGATGTCGGGCCTGATGGGTTAAGTCCAACCGAAACCTTCAATCAGATTCAGCGCCTCGCCCACGAGTTGGTCGCCACCGAATACGAGCTTTTCAATAAGGAACTGATGCCCGAGCTCGAGAAAAATAGGATTCGGATCCGCAAAGTCTCGGAACTAGGGACGCGCCGGGCGGCTTGGTCGCGCAAATATTTTCAGGACGAAGTTTTTCCAATGCTGACGCCGTTGGCGGTCGACGCAAGTCATCCATTTCCCGATTTGCTGAACAAGAGTCACAACCTCTTGGTGCGCGCGAAAACGAAACGGCGGGGCGAGCCTCTCTTTGCCATTGTGCAGGTGCCGCGCGTAATTCCGCGTTTGATTTTGGCGCCACGCGGCCAGGGCGATGACGAACCGTGGGATTACATCTACCTCGCCTCACTCATTAAGCAGCACATCGCCGAATTGTTTCCCGGTTTAATCCTCGACGCTGTCCACGCGTTTCGTGTCACCCGCAACAGCGATCTCTACATTGACGACGAAGAAGCAGAGAACCTGTTGCGGACGATCGAGCAGGAGTTGCGACGTTCGAGCAAGGGCGACGCGGTCCGACTAGAGGTAGAAGCGGATTGTCCGAAGGACTTCATCGAGTTGCTCCTCGAATTTTACGATCTAACCGATGCGGACGTTTATAAGCTGGACGGCCCGCTTTCGATGACGCATCTCTCGCCAATTTTGACCAACGATGCTTTTGCCAAGCTTAAAGACAAACCGTTTCAGCCGGGGCGCGACCCGGCGCTGCCGCCGCACGCGGACATGTTCGACGTGATGCGACGTCAGGACGTGCTTTTGCATCATCCCTACGACAGCTTCGACCCAATTGTCGATCTTGTTGAAGAAGCGGCGCGCGATCCCCAAGTCCTGGCCCTTAAGATCACGCTCTACCGCACAAGCGGCGATTCACCCATCGTTGAAGCGCTGATCGATGCAGCCACTGCTGGCAAACAGGTGACCGCGATAGTGGAATTGCGTGCCCGGTTCGATGAGGCGGCGAACATCCAATGGGCGCGTCGACTCGAGGAAGCGGGCGCACACGTCATTTACGGCGTGGTTGGATTGAAAACGCATTGCAAAGCGATCCTCATCGTCCGGCGGGATTCCGATGAGATCCGGCGCTACGTCCATCTCGGCACTGGGAATTATCACCAGCGGACTGCGCGCATCTACACAGACTTCAGTTTGTTGACCAGCAATCCGCAATTGACCGAAGAGGTCGCCATTGTTTTTAACACCCTCACGGGCCTCGCCGGTTATCCCGGCCTGAAAAAACTGATGGTGGCTCCCTTCGACATGAAGCAACGCTTGATCGCAAAAATCGAGCGCGAGCGAGACAATCTCCGCGCGGGCAAACCGGCCCGCATCGTGGCCAAGCTCAATTCGCTGGTTGACCAGGAGATTATCGAAAGATTGTACGAAGCGTCGAATGCCGAGGTCACAATCGACTTGATTGTTCGCGGAATCTGCTGTTTGCGTCCTAAAGTTCCCGGATTGAGCGACTACATTCGTGTCGTGAGTATCGTTGGCCGTTTTCTCGAGCACAGTCGCATTTATTATTTTGAAAACGGCGGCCAACCCGAAGTGTATCTTTCGAGCGCCGATTGGATGCCTCGAAATTTTCTGCGCCGTGTTGAAGTCGCGTTTCCAATCGAGACTCCGCAGTTACGCGACAACATTATCAATGAGGTGCTGCCCCGGTTTTTGGACGATCGCGTGAAGGCCCGCGAGTTGCAGCCCGATGGCAGTTATCGGCGTTTGAAACCGGAAGGCCCCGAGCCGCGGGCGCAGGCGCAATGGCATTTTCGTGAAGTTTCGCGCGAGCGCACTAAACAGCAGGGCCGCAAGAAACCGTCGCCGGCAGACAAATTGATTCCGATCACTGTCGCACCGGAGCCGCCAAAGAGAGCGTGAAGAAAAAAATTCTCGTCATCGACGTTGGCGGCACGCACGTGAAGTTAATGATCTCGCGCAAGAAACGGCGGAAATTTAAGTCAGGGCCGAAAATGACGCCGCGCGAGATGGTCGCGCAAATAAAGACAGAGCTAAAGGGTTGGAAATACGACGCGGTCGCGGTCGGATTCCCGGCCCCGGTGCGCGCTGGCCGGATTTTGAGCGAGCCAAAGCATCTCGGAAAAGGCTGGGTCGGATTTAATTTCGAAAAAGCGTTTGGAAAGCCGGTCCGAATCCTGAATGACGCGGCGCTCCAAGCGCTCGGCAGCTATCGCGGCGGCCGAATGCTTTTTCTGGGACTAGGCACGGGACTGGGCTCGACACTCGTCCTGCCGGACATGATTCTCCCGCTCGAGTTAGGCGACTTGCCGTATCGCGATCATCGGATCATCGAAGATTTTTTGGGAAAGACTGGAATCGATGAGCTTGGCGGCAAGGAATGGGAACGCGAAGTTACGTTTGCGGTCGGTCAGCTTAAAAAATCTGTCATTGCGGATTACATCGTGCTGGGCGGAGGCAAGGCGAAAAAGATGCGTGAACTACCGGAGGACACTGAGCTTGGAAACAACCGCAACGCATTTTTCGGTGGTGTTCGACTCTGGCAAAACGATCCGCGCACCGGCCGGCCGAAATGGAAAATCTTCTAGGGAGAGGAAAGCGGGGGATCGACAATGGAACTTTATTTTCTCAGACACGGCGAGGCCGATTGGCCGAACTGGAAAAAACCGGACGATGAGCGTCCGCTCAGCAAGCACGGCAAGAAGGAGATGCGCGAAGTCGCAGCGTTCCTAAAACGTGTCAAAGCGCGGCCGGATCTGATCGTGACCAGCCCACTGCCCCGCGCATCTCAGACGGCGGAGATCGCCGCCGAACGTTTAAAGATCAAGTATCGCGAGGACAAATTGCTCGCGCCGGGTTTCGGGCGAGCAGATTTGGAGCGATTGCTTAAGAAATACGCCGAGGAAAGCCTGATGATTGTCGGACACGAGCCGGATTTCACGGAAGTGATTTCTGAATTGACAGGTGCGTCACTGAAACTTTCGAAAGCCGGCACTGTGTTAGTTGAACTGAATCGTTCCTGGCGTAACGGCCGATTGCTTTGGCTCTTTCCACCTAAGATCGCGACCGCCTGACGATTCAAGTTCCCCGTAATTCAGGCAAACAGTTCTTCCGGGATTGATGGCGAGGCGTCGTTCTCCCAATCTTCCAGCCAGCTGGCGACTCGATTACCAAAATCCCGTGGCCGCTCGGCAAAAAAGTGTTCCGCCAATTCCGCGGCGCCTCGTTGGAGGTCGCCCTGAGTGACTTCGATCACAGCGAGGAGTTTGTGGCCTTCACGTTTCCACTGGGAGTTGCGCTCCTCCCGGCGAAGCCGATCGCCCAGAAAACTCAAGTCGTGTGCGCGTCCAAGCAAACTCCCTACAGAGTCAAGATCGTCGCTTAGATTTTTGAGAACGACCGGGTTCACGAGGCGCAGAATGCGCAGCTCGTACCAAAGTCTCTTTGCGCGGGTTCGGAAACGATGAAAATTTTCAGCGGTTGGTGAGGCTTGGGCGCAGGCGAGAGCTTTCCTTGCGCTCTTGTAGCTCCGCTGCACCGCCCATCGCAGTTGCTTGCAATTAAAATGGTCGAGCGGCCAGCAATCGACATTCGCATACGCGCGCTCGAGCATCGGGACGGCCTGCTTTTGCCACTCGGCAAACGCGGCCATGAAATTCTCCAACTCCATCATCAGCATCGTCTCCAGCTTTGGATACGCGCCGCGGCGGCGGCGTTGAGTGATTCCCTGAAATTCGTGAACTGTTTGCAGGCGCACCTCGGCGTCGCGGATTTCGGACGTGAGGCGCCCGACGTCGCGCAGGCGATGGTCTTGTTCGCGGAAAAGTCCAGCGCCGATCTCCTTGCGCACCAGGCGAAGCGCGGCGCGCGCTTTCTTCACATGCTTGCGCATTTCATGGACCGGCGTATCGCTGGATTTCTTTTCACCCGTCGCAATCACGATCGCGAATTCGATTTGCTTGCGGCAAATCCTGCGAAGACCGGGCCCAAGCTTTTCGTCCTTTCGCAGTTGATAGCTCATGATCGATTTACTCCCGGGCCAGCCTCACGTTGCTGTAGCGCTTCCCGCCGGTGATTTCCCGGCCAAACCAACGTGGAGGCTTAAATTTCCGACGGCTCGAGTGGTTCGGAAATTCAACTTCCGCCACTATCAAACCATGATTGCGGCCGTGATAAATGTCGACCTCGATCTTCAGCTTCTTCCAGGGAATTTCGTAGCGGGTCTTGCTCAATCGACGTCCCTTCGTAGCCGGCCAGAGCGTCCCAAATTGTTTCGCGCTCAGCCTGATCTCGCGTTCTTCTCTGCTGGGGCCGCGCCCACGACTGACTTTGAACGTAAGCGACATCACCTTGCCCTTTTTTCTTAAACGAACGTGTCGGCCCCGAGGTTCGTTCGCCAGATAACCCTGACGCAGAGGAAAATGTCGGGAATGGAGAATTTGCACGGGCAGGCGCTTGATTAAGAACTTCCGCTCAATTTCGCGACTCTTGGTGTGTTTCATCGCAAGTGCTGCCAGACTTGGGTCGAGTGAAACGGATTTTGTCCGGCGTTGCAATAACGGCGGTAATCTTGTTCGCCGATTGTGTTTTTCTTAATCCGAAGGAAGCGCGGACGCAGTCGAGCCGCACTGCCCACCGCGTCTCGGGTGGAACTGTGGCCGAGATCTCGTTACCGAGACCGGTTCCCCCAAACGGTGCCGGGCGAATCTAGGAAGAATTAAGCGCCGACGCGCGGCAGAAATTCTTCGCGCACGATCTTGCCGTTCTTGACTGTGTAAACGCCGACTTCGGACAGTTTTCGGCGCTCCTTGGTTTTCTTGTCACTCACCTCGGCGTCATACTGCACGACGAATCGATCGTGACCAACAAATGGAGCGCTGGCGTCGAAGCTGTGGACTTGCATGGCGTTGACCCACCAATCGATCTTGCCGCGCACACCTTCTTTGCCGCGCGTTTCCGGTGAACCGCCCCCGGCCGAGTAGGCCTCCACGCTGACAACATTGTCGTCATACAGCATGTCGAGCGCTTCGTACCACGCCTGTTCGCGAACGAGTTCAACAACCTTTTGTGCGACTTCTTCTGTATTCATGTTTTCCTCCGTTTAGATTGACAATTACTGGTTGAAGAATTTCTCCAGTCGATCGAGCACGCTGTTCCAACCCTCGTTGTGACGATCGCGCGATTCTTCGCTCGGCAACTGCACGTGCGTCAGTTTGATTTCGGTGCCGCCGTCGCGATCGGACAGCTCAACCGTCACAACGCTGTTTTTTGTCTCCCAGGCTTCGTCGTCATCCCATTTCCAGGTAAAGACAATCTTCTTTCCGGCAATGAGCTCGCGGTATTCGCCAAACACGCTCACCTCTTCGCCTTCTTGATTGACCAGGTCCCATCGATACTTGCCGCCAACGCGCGCATCCGCGGCGAACTGGCGCGTCTGGACCCCTTCCGGTCCCCACCATTGTTTCAATTCTTCAGGATCGGTCCAGGCGGCATAAACACGCGCCGGCGGAGCATTAATGAATCGTTTGATTTCGAGTGACGTTTTTTCTGTTTTCGTTGTCATGATTTCGTTTTCCTCTATTTGGCGTTCGTGTCCGGTTCGATGATCCCCGAAACGTTTCCGGCCGGATCTTCCGCGTAGGCAAGCCAGCCGATTTTTGGGATCGGCATCTTTGGAACGCAGATTTTTCCGCCTCGCTGCTCGATCTTCTTGATCGTTTGATCGAGCGACTGGACCGCGACGGTATTTATGGTGCCGGGATTTTGACCTTCTCGCGGCCGTGTCATTCCGCCGTTAATTCCCGGTTCCTTGTCATCGCCGGTTGTGACCAGCCAGTATTCCATAGGACCACCTTCAAACTTCCGGAACTTCCAGCCAAAAACATTCTGGTAGAACGGCTGCACCGCTTCAGGTTCCGCGGTGTAAATTTCAAAGTGATTAACGCGTGCCATGATTTTTCCTTTCCTGCGAGATTTACGCTGAATCGTTAGTATTGATCGTGCCGCCGGACCCATTCCATTGAGAAATCGAAACGGTCCTCATCACGACCCTTTGGAACAAGATCGAGAAAATTGTAAGCGCCAACCAGCGGGTCCAGTCCACGCGAGTAGGTGGAGTAGGTATGGTAAACATCGCCCTTTTCGTTTGTGTAAAAAACACTCAGACCGGGCAGCTCATCGTTGCTGTATTCGCCCTTAGCGTAGTTGTAGTAAGCCTTATTGTTTTTTTCATCCTCGGCAGTGAACGACACGTGATAATCGAAATTGAAATCGTTCTTTTCGGATGAAACCCATTTGAAGCGCCAGCCCATGCGTTTCTGGTAGGCCTGCAACTTCGAAAGGGGCGCGCGAGAGACCACGACGAACGTGACATCACGATGAGGCAGATGCCAGTTGGCGCCGTCAAAGTGGTCCGCTAGATAAGAGCAACTCTTGCAGCCTTCCTCCCACTTCGGGCCGAACATGAAGTGATAAACAATCAGCTGACTGCGCCCTTCGAAAAGATCGGCCAGCGTCTCTTTTCCGTTTGGGCCGTCGAACACATAGTTCTTGTTGATTTTGACCATCGGCAAGCTGCGCCGGGCCGCGCTGAGCGCGTCGCGCTGACGGTTGAACTCTTTTTCGCGCGCCAGCAGATCCTTTCGGGCGATGAGCCACTCAGCTTCCGGTACGACTTCTCGAGTCATTTCCATTTCTGCCCGTTTCATTTTGTTTTTCCTTTCTTTGATTTCCTCTGTTCGCCTCCCCTGGAGGAGGCCCGGGCGGCGCGGAGTTGCACCAGGCCGGGTCGATCTTCATCCGTCTCGTTTGGTTCGTCGTGCCAGATCCACCACTCGTATGGCGGAGTCTGGGGGTAGCCGTCCGGCGAGTCCTCCCACTCCTCCTGGCGCCCGAGCGCAGTGATGTCGAGGTAGTTCCAAGTGTTCCCCATCTGCTCGTCGCCGCGGTCGTTGATGAAGTAGGTGCGGAACACGTTGTCGTCATCGCGGATGAATGCGTTCGTGCCGTGCCACTCGTCCACGCCAAAGTCTTTGTCGAAGTCGTCCGTTATGGTGTACCAGGGCATCTTCCATCCCATCCGCGCCTTCACGCGCTCAATGTCCTTCTGCGACGCGCGCGAGGCGAACGCGAGCGTGGTATTGCGAACATTCAGATGGGCGACGTGTGCGACCTGGTCGGCCACCATGGAGCAGCCAACACAGGCATGCTCCGGCCAACCTTTCACGCCGGGTTCGAGGTACGCGCGGTAGACGATCAGCTGACGACGGCCCTCGAACAGGTCGAGCAGGCTCACTTTGCCGTTGGGTCCGTCGAACTTGTAATTCTTCTTCACGGCCAGCCACGGCATCCGGCGGCGCTCGGCCGCCAAGGCGTCACTGGCGCGGGTTAAGGCCTTCTCCTTCACGAGCAGTTGCTGGCGCGCAGCCTCCCAGTCCTTCGCTGATACGATCGGGGGTGTCTTCATTGCTTCTCTCCTTCCGTTTCTCGATTCATTTCCGTCAGTTTCATTCTTGGTTCCTCTGACTTTCTCTTTGTTTCTTTCGTTTAAGAAATTTCGCGAGCGCGAACGTCGTCAACCCGCCGCTCGAAGTCGCGCCAATTGCGACCAAAACAAGATTGGCGAAGCAAACGGGACACATGGTTATTCATTTCCCTTCTTGTCCGCAGCTTTGTTTGTTTTTTCCAAATAAGCAGCCAGGCGATCGAGCGAGCCCTCCCAGAACTTTCGATACTCCTCGACCCATTGGGCGGCTTGTTTCAGCGGTCTGGCGTCCAACTGCATTTCGTGGACGCGGCCGTATCGGCGTCTCCGGAGCAGTCCGGCTTTCTCCAGAACGCGCAAATGTTTGGAGACCGCCGGCAACGACATGGCGTGTGGACGGGCGAGATGGGTAACACGCTGATCGCCGCGAGCAAGATGGGCGAGGATACGACGGCGGGTCGGATCGGCCAGGGCGGCGAAGGTGCGATTGAGATTACCGGAGTAATATTTAACCATCTGGTTAAATATTAGCAGGCTGCACCAAACTGGCAAATAGTTTTTTTACAAAAGTTCGTTGATCGCTCCCGCCGCCGCCACGATCGGCCACGCCGAGACCGCTACCAGAACGCCAAAGAGCAGCGCCTCGATGGCAAACTCCACATGAGTCTCTTTCGCGAAAAAGTCTCGACCGAAGTGGCGAATGGACCGGCAGGTGGTCGGACTGTTTTCCTTGTCCCGTTTGCGAATGCTTCGTTGAATCTTAATTACGTGCATGAGTGAACCTAATCACCCGTCGCGAGCGGTCAGGTTACAAATTGTCAGAAGCGCGTGACGATCAGGAAACGGCTTCCGGAACGCAAACTTCGGCGCACCAAGCCTCGATGCGGTCGCTGATCTGATCGCGAATTCGACGCGTGCCTTCGAGCCTCGCTTCGTACGAACCGGTCAGTTTGGACGGATCGGGGAAACTCCAATGCAGGCGCGTGGTCACGCCCGGAAAAATCGGGCACGCGGCCGCTTCTGATTCGGCGCAAACCGTGATGGCGTAAGCGAACAGTTGACCGGATGTGAAGACATCGAACACGGCCTGGGTTCTGTTTCTGGAAATATCGATGCCGATTTCCTGAAGCACTTCCACGGCAAGCGGGTTCAATTTGCCCGACTCCAAGCCTGCGCTTTCGGCCTCTAAGAAATCGCCGCAGCGTTTTTTCAACAATGCCGCCGCCATCTGGCTGCGCGCGCTGTTGTGCACGCAAATGAAAAGCACTTTTCTTCTCATCGAGCCGCACTCAGTTTCGTTTCACCGACGCTAATCAAAATCTCGGTGTTACCTGGGCGCGTGTCGAGCCGCCTATTGGGGCAAGGCCCGCCGGAACGCCGTCTTCGGCGGGCCTTGGTTGACCTAACCTTTGACTGTTAATCGCCCCGTCTTCTTTAAAATTTGATGTTTAGGTCGGCAAAGAAGAGTTGGTACTGATCAAGCGGATTGATGCCGATTGCGATTGGCGTTCCGCCAGTCCCAAGATTGTCGTCGTAGCGCCAGCCATAGTTATAGGTGAGGTTCACACTGACAGCATCACTCAGCGCGTAGCCCGCCCTTACTACGATGCCCTGCATGTTCTGGCGGCTATCGAAAATGTCATCATCGACCAGATTGGGATCGAGCGCGTACTGCTCAGACAGTTGATAATAAACGTCGAGTTGCCAATCATGCTTCTTCTTTAGCTGTCCAACTCCGACGCCACCCTGAAACGCGTAACGCTGATCGCCGAAGCCGGGATGAAGGGCAGCTTTGGCGCGATCGTCCGCCTCAAGATTGGCCGCGAAGTCGCCAAAGAGGTGCATGGGCAGATTCCAAAGCTTCCAACCGAGCTCCATCGGCATGTCAAACACGAGCAGGCTGTTGATGCCAGTCTGGTTTTGGGCCAACGAGACCGCATTAGTTACGAATGGTGAACCGCCCTGGTAATGAATGTTAAACGAGTCGCCGTTGCCCGTATAATTGTAGATGGTTGGTGCGACTTGAAAGAAAATGCCTTTCGGAAATGTAACTCTCGCTCCTGCCTGCCAGGCCATCAGGAAGGCATCCGTATTCGGAATCAACTGAGTTCCCCGAACCCGGCCGACCTGCGACGTGGTGGTCGCCCGTGGGCCGAGTGGATTCTCTGGATTCGAATCGTCGTAAACGAACTGCGCAAGGTTGACGAAGATATCGAGTTTGATCAACGGCTCCGATTTAGCAACCACCGGCGCGATGTTCTTGCCGTCTTTGCTGTACGACTCTGTTCCACCGCCGGTTTCGCCGAAACTGAAAGTGTGTTTCCATTGCTCGGCGAGGCCTTCTGGATTGATGTCCGGGTCCCAGACCATCGGCGTATTAATCAACGGGTTCGGCATTCGGCCCGCGGTCAACGTTATGTCTTTAAAACCTTTGTAGCCGAGGTAAGCCTGTCCAACGTTGATGCTGTCGCTAGTTTTGGCGAACGGGCCGGTGCCACCCCCGTTGTCATCGCCAAATGTCACATTGGTTGATCGCGAACTGGTGCTGGTTTCCAAGCGAATTCCAAAGAACCAATCGTCCAGGAGTGTTCCTCTCACGCCCAGTCGAATTCGGTACCGTTCCCGATCCCGTTCCTGCCAGTCATCACGACCGGCTACGCCGTTGGCTGCATGGGCCAACGGTGAATTATCATCGGTTTGTCCACCCTGGTAGGCGTAACGCAGTCGAACGTCACCGAATAGTTCGATCTCGGTGATCGGTGTGGACAATTTCCATTTGTCGGCGGCTGTTTTTTCAACTGGAACTTCTTTTTCGACGTAGGTTTTTCCGTCATAGGTCCTCTGCATCTTCGTCGGTCCTTCCGCCGGTGGCGGTGGCCGTGACGCCGCTTCCTTTTTTAATTCGGCGCGCACTTCGGCTGCTTCTTTTTCGGTGATGAGTTTTTTCTTCACCAACAGATTGAGCAACGCGCTGTCGTCTTGCGCGAAGGTCAACGTTGAGGGGACCAGGAAACCTGCGAAGACTGCAACGAGAGCGATTTTTTTTAACATGATTCTCCTTTGGAATTGGGGCACTTGTGGCCGGGTTGGATCGCGAGTTGGCGCCGTCCACCTCCGCCGTCCTCGCGACGAGCAGAAGCTAGAAACCGATTGTTACGGTCAAATGACGGCAAGGTGACAATTGCGTAAACTCGCGAACGCAAAAATGCGAGCTACAAATCACCAAGTCAGAATTTCACGTTCAAATCTGCCTGAAACGGCTGGAAATTTCTTAGCGGATTGACCGCGGTGTCGCCGACGCCGCCGGTGCCGAGCCAGTCGTCGGCGCGTTCGGCGTAGCCGTAAAGTAATTGGATCCAAACTGCGTCGCCCAACATGTAAGCGAGAGTGACGCCAACGCCTTGCAGATTCACTTTTGAATCCCAGAACTCGGTATCGACCAGGTTCGGATCGACTGCGTATTGGTCTTGACGCTGCCAGAAAACGTTCAATTGCCAGTCGCCCTTCTTCTTTAGTTGGCCAACGCCGGCGCCGATCTGATACGCGTATCGCTGGTCGCCTTTGTTTGGATGTCCGGCTGCAGCCGCGCGATCATCCCCATCCAGGTTTACCGCAAAGTCCGCGAACAAGCGCATCGGCAAATCGCCGAGTTTCCAACCAATTTCACCCGGCATGTCGAACAGGAGCAGGCTGTTGATGCCGGTCTGGTTTTGCGCGAGCGACGCCGCGTTCGAAAGTTTTGGGTCTCCACCGTGATAGTGAACGTTAAATGTATCGCCGTTGCCGGTATAATTATAGAACGTCGGCGCGATCTGGGCGTAGAGCGTGTTCGGAAACACAAACTTCGCGCCAACCTGCCATGTCAGCAGGAACGCATCCGTATTGGGAATTAACTGGGCTCCGCCGTTGGCATTTGTTGTGGCCCGGTGCCCCAACGGGTTCTCTGGATTGGCGTCGTCGTAAACGAACTGCGCGACATTAACGAAGACGTCTCTGCTGCGGCAGCTGCCAAAGCTGAATGTGTGCTTCCACTGTTCGGCCAAACCTTCCGGATTGATGTCCGGTCCCAAACCATCAGCGTGCTGATCAGCGGGTTCGGCATCCTTCCGCCGATCAGCGTGATATCTTTGAAACCTTTGTAACCGAGGTAAGCCCGCCCGACGTTGATTTCGTCGCTGCCTTTGGCAAACGGTCCGCCGGACGTTTCGTCGGCAAACGTCACGTTGGTCGATCGCGAACTGATATTTGTTTCCAAACGGACCCCGAAAAACCAGTCTTCTGCCTAAACCCCGCGTAATCCTAAACGCAGGCGGTAACGTTCACGATTTCGTTGGAGAGTGTCGTCGGTCTGGTCTTCGCCGTTACGGATTTCATAACGAACGCGCATGTCGCCGTAGAGTTCCAGCTCGGTGATCGGTGCGGACAATTTCCATTTGGTCGCGGGATCCTTTTCCGTCGGGACGCTGGTCTCGGTATAGGTTTTGCCGTCGTATCGCTCCTGCGTCTTTCTGGGTTGATCGACCGGTACCGCCGGATTTGTTGCCGCCTGTTTTTTGAATTCGGCTCGAACTTCGGCGGCTTCCTTTTCGGTGATCAGTTTCTTACGGACCAGCAGATCAAGCAGGGCACCGTTGTCCTGTGGGCGAATCGCTGGCGCACCAAGCGCGAAGATAGCTGTGACAACGAGAGTCACGATCTTGAAACGCATCGCCGGAATGTTGGACCGTCGGGCCCAGTCCGGCAATTCTGATTATCGCTTCGCCTTTGAAGCCGCGGGAGAGGCCGACGGAACGATCGGCGGAGTGGTGGTGGCCGATGCGCCAGGCGCGGCAGTTGCCGCTGGCAAAACCGGAGCGCCCGGAGCCGGGACTGCCGGCGCGTTCGGATTAACTGGCGGTACCGAAGCCGACGGTTGCGCAGTAGTTTGTTGTCTCAGCAACTCGTTGCGCAGTCCTGTATCCTTGCTCGTCTTGTGCGAATACAAGATCGACAGCGCAAAGGTCAGGGCGAAAAAAATTCCCGCCAACCATGAGGTAAACTTCACCAGCACGTTGGTGGTTTGGGCGCCGAAAATATTCTCGGTAACGCCGCCGCCAAACGCTGCGCCAAGTCCTTCGCTCTTGGGGCGTTGCATTAGGATCACCAGGATCATCAGCAGCGCGACCAGAACGTAGATCGCCAGCAGGAAATTAATCAGGATCTGCATGAGGAGCGGCCAATATGGCCGCTAAATGACGAATGACAAATGACGAACCAGGACACTACCTGGTTCTGTGCCCTGACTTCAAATCCCCTCATTAATTCGGCATTCGTCATTCGAGCTTCGTCATTTTTATCTGATTCCAAATCTCGTCCAGCTCGGGGAGGGCGACCTCGCCCAGCTTTTTCCCGCGGGCCGTCAATTCGTCCTCCAGCAGATTGAACCGACGCACAAACTTGTCCGTCGCCGCTTGAAGTGCCGTCTCAGCGTCGAGTTTACACTTCCGGGCGAGATTGACGACCGCGAAAAGCAGGTCGCCGAGTTCGTCTTCAATCGCGGGCCGATCTTCGCTTTTGATCGCTTCGTTCAGCTCGCCCAGTTCCTCTTCCACTTTCGCGATGACGTCGTGGAGATTAGTCCAGTCAAAGTTGACTCGCGCGACTTTGCTTTGCGCTTTTTGAGCGCGTTGCAAGGCGGGAAGCGCTTTCGGCAAACTGGCGAGATAATGGACGTCGTTCTTCTTCTCTTCGCGCTTGATCGCTTCCCATTGCTTGAGGACCGCGCCGCTGTCTCGAGCATCGCTCTCACCGAAAACGTGCGGATGTCGCCGGATTAATTTCTCGGTAACCTCACTGATCACGTCGTTGATGTTGAATCGATTCGCTTCACGCGCGATCCCGGCGTGCATCACGGCCAGCAACAACAAATCGCCGAGCTCTTCGCGAAAATGGACGTCATTCTTCGAGCGGGCCGCTTCGGCAACCTCGTAGGCTTCCTCAATTGTCGCCGGCAGGAGCGATTCGTTCGTCTGTTCCCGGTCCCACGGACAACCCCCCGTCGCCCGCAGCCTGGCTACGATGTCGCACAGCTTCGCAAAGGGATCAGTGACCCGTGACCTGTTATCAGACATGAAGAATTCTTTAGCTCGTCACCTGTCACTCGTCACTGATCACAGTTTTTAGATCCGCCAGAGCGACCGATGCGTTCCGAATTCTGAGATTTCGCCCGAAGATTTTTTACTGACGTAAATGGTGATGCTGATGACGCTGACAAACGTGCCAACAAAGACAAGGGCGACCAGCCACGACGGAATGTGACCGACGCGCAAGGCGTGATAAAACGAGACCGGGCCGTCCATGGCCGTCGGCGCGTGCAAAAAGATTTTCGTGATCCACGCCACCAGGATCAGGATGAAGATGAAAACGTAATTGCGCTTCAGCCGGCGCCCGATCGCTTCCAGCTTGCTGATTTTGAAGCAGGGCAGAATCAAATCCTCGCAAACGAGTTTTTTCCATTCGCCCTGCAAGAGGTCGCGGTTTTCCATCACCATGGGG
>DATMOU010000013.1:0-10176 GCA_035568035.1 Chthoniobacterales bacterium
TCTCACCGATAACGCGATCAAGTTCACCGAACGCGGCGAGGTCGTGGTGCGGGTGATCAACCAGGCAGCGCCCAACGGTGAGAGTCAACTCCATTTTTCAATCGCGGACACCGGCGTCGGTATTCCGCCCGAGAAACAAACCGCGATTTTCGAAGCGTTCGCGCAGGCGGACGGTTCTACGACACGAACCCATGGCGGTACCGGCCTCGGGCTTTCCATCGCCTCTCACCTCATTCACAAGATGCATGGTGAGATTTGGATTGAAAGCAAAGTGGGCGAAGGAACCACATTTCATTTCACTGCCCGTCTCGGCATGCGTAACACGCCGGCGCCCACCGTGAAGCACGCGGACCCATGCGACCTGGCGGGCCTGCGCGCGTTGGTCGTGGACGACAACGAGGTGAATCGCCGCATCCTGCGCGAGATGCTGGTGAATTGGCGGATGAGTCCGACTCTCGTCAAATCGGGTCAGGCGGGTCTGGAGGAGATGCTGCGCGCCGCCAAATCCGATTCAGCCTATCAGCTCGTGCTCCTCGACGCGATCATGCCCGAAATGGACGGCTTCGCTTTAGCGGAGAAGATCAAAGAGCAACCGGAACTGGCAGATGCGACTGTGATGATGCTTTCTTCCGCAATGCCGGCCGGGAGTACGGCGCGTTGCGCCGCCCTGGGCATCGCAGGTTTGTTGACGAAGCCGGTGACGCAATCGGAACTGCTTGACGCAATTTTGATTGCGGTCAGCCACACCGCGGAAGCCGGGAATTCTCGCGACATCAGCCCGGGCATTGCCGGAACTAATCTTCCCGGATCGGGTCTGCGTATTCTCGTTGCCGAAGACAACCTGGTGAACCGTGCGGTAGCGACCGGCATCTTGGAAAAGCAAAGACATGTGCTTGTGCACGCCGCGACCGGCCGCGAGGCAGTGGAAGCTTTTAGGAACGGGTCCTTCGATTTGATTTTGATGGATGTGCAGATGCCGGAAATGGACGGGTTGGAAGCGACACGACGCATTCGCGAATTGGAAGAAGCAACCGGAGGTCACACGCCGATCGTGGCGATGACAGCGCATGCGATGGCCGGCGACCGAGAGCGCTGCCTGGCGGCGGGGATGGACGATTATGTCTCCAAGCCTTTGCGGAAAGAAGATCTTCTTCGCGCACTTGAATGCGCAGAGGTGGATGCGAATGAGGGCGAAAACCATCTACCAAGTCCTACGGACTCTCGTCCTGCGTCCGAGGAGGTGCTCGTGGACATCGATCAGTTACGCGACGTCACCGACAACGAGCCGGATCGAATACGGCGTTTGATCGATCTCTACTTAATTCAAGCCGCTCCCATGCTGGATGAGCTAAATGCAGCCATTCAAATCAATTCAAGCGGTGAGGTCGCGCGTCTCGCGCACAAATTCGTTGGCTCCAGCATCTCCTGCGGTGTGCAGGCATTCACACAACCTCTACGCGAGTTGGAACGTCTCGGTAACGAAGGTGACCTCTCCCGCGCAAACGCGTTGTTCGAAGATGTCCGCCACCAATTTCCCCGCGTCCAGGATGCCTTCGACGAGTTTCTCCAAACGGTCCCAAATTCCAAGTCATAATCCAATGAAGAGAACTTACACCCCGACCAAACCCAAAAAGATCCTCATCGTGGACGACGACGAGGTGGTCGCGAACATTTATCGAGACACACTTCAGGGCGAACGATTCAAGGTCGCGATTGCCGGGACTGGCGAAGAGGCTTTGCAGAGCCTTGCCAAAGAACCGGTTGACCTGATGATTCTCGATTTTTCGCTCCCGGGAATGAATGGAGCGGAGATTCTCAAAACCATTCGCTCGCAGTTCGACGCCCGGGCATTACCGGTCATCGTTTTCACGAACTTTTATTTGCCCGAGGTGGTGCGGGCTGCCTCCGAAGCAGGCGCAACCCAATGCCTCAGAAAAAGTGATTACACCCCGCGGCAAATGGTGGAGATCGTGCGGGAATTACTTGGGGCCAGCCCCAACCCGAGAAGTGGCGAGGTCCCGCCCGACTTTGAAACAACAGTGCACTTGGAATTGCAGTACCAGACAAAATTGATCTCCGATTTCCTCGCCGGCGCGCGCCAAAACCTCGGAGGAATGCGCCTCAGTCATCACGCTTTGGTGAACAATCAAGGCGAAGACGTCCGGTTGGCTGAACTCGGCAAGATGCACCGCTTGTCTCGATTGCTGGCCGGCGCAGCCGGGATCGCCGGCTTTCGTGAGATCGCGCAATTGGCTGATGCTCTGGGATCTCTTTTCATTCGAGTCTGCGAAAAGCCAGCGAGCTTTACGCCGTCAGTCAATCGAACCATCGGGCAAGCAATCGACTTATTAGGTGCCACCTGCAACAACGCCACCAAGCCCAGCGGAGACGTGCCCGTTTCACCGCAGATTCTGGTCGTTGATGACGAAATCATTTCACGGGAGGCTATCTGTTCCGCGATCGAAAGGGCCAACATTCGGCCTGTGAGCGTGGACGATCCAATTGTAGCGCAGCGCATGTTGGAAAAGACGCATTTCGACCTCATCTTTTTGGATGTCGAAATGCCTGGGCAAAGTGGGCTGGAGCTGTGTTCCCAAATCCGGAAGATGGCTACGAACTGCGCCACGCCAGTGGTGTTTGTGACGGCGCACTCTGATTTCGAGCGCCGGGCACGATCGGTCCTCAGCGGTGGGAATGATTTTATCGCGAAACCGTTCCTCCCGATTGAGCTGGCGGTTAAAACGCTGATTTTGCTGTTCAAGGGCAACGACCGGTCACTTTCTACCTCAAATCTCAAGAGCTCTCTTGATAAGGAGATTGCTCAACAGCAAGCAATCGAAGTCTTGCCCGGTCATGCCCAACCCACTTGTGCAAACGGCAATGATCAAACTCTTGCCGTCCCTTTCGGTAAATCCTGATTTATGGAGACCGTCTCTTTTAAAGCCGATCCCGGTTGGGCCCAATTCACGCCACCTTGGATTTCGGCTGCTACAACGACCGATCCCGCAGGCGAAGCGCCCTTTCCTAAAACTATCCCGATAATTATCGCTGATGACGACTCGGTTTCGCGCGAGGTAATCTCCACAGCGGTTAGCAAATGGGGTTTTCGCATCATCCTTACGCGAGACGGACACGAAGCGATGACTGCGATCCGTGCCGAGCAAGGTCCGGTCTTAGCGATTCTCGACTGGATGATGCCCGAAATGGATGGTCTGCAAGTCTGCCGGCGCATTCGAGAAGCTGGTACGCCGGTGCATATCGTTCTGCTAACGGCGCGTGGTGGTAAAGAAAACATCATCGAAGGATTCCGCGCCGGCGCAGACGACTATTTGGTGAAGCCATTCCATGCCGACGAATTGCATGCTCGGATTCTGGTCGGTTTACGCGTGATGACATTGCGGAAAACTCTCGTCGATCGGGTGAAAGCACTGGAAGAGCGCACCGCTGATTTGGCAGAAACCAATGAGACCTTGCAGGCGTTGCGTCGGCAGTACGAACTAATACTACAATCAGTCGGCGAAGGAATTCACGGCATCGGACTGGATGGGACGATAATCTTCGAAAATGCCACAGGGTCAAGACTGTTGGGGAGACAAGCGGAAGATCTGATCGGAAGGCCAGCTCACGAGACCATTCACCATTCGCACGGAGATGGATCGGCTTATCCGAAAGAGGAATGTCCAATCTATCAAACGTTGCGCGACGGCGTCGTACGACGTTGCAGTGAAGAGTTCTTTTGGCGTTCGGACGGAAGTTGCTTCCCAGTTGATTATGTCAGCGCCCCGCTTCGCGATGAGCACGGAGAGATCGCAGGCGGAGTCGTGACTTTTCGCGACATTACCGAACGCAGAGAGGCGGAGGAAGCGTTACGGCGTCAGGAAAGGCAATATCGAATTCTGTTCCAGACCTATCCAAATCCGACCTGGGTATATGACGCAGAGACCCTCGCCTACTTGGCCGTCAATGATGCGGCAGTTGAGCATTACGGCTATTCGCGCGAGGAATTCCTGGAGATAACGATTCGCGACATTCGGCCGCAAGAAGATGTCCCATCGCTGATTGAAGCCTCCAATATAACTGCAGTTAAAGGGAAGGGAGAACAATCGAGACACAGTGGCATTTGGCGCCATCGCAAGAAGAGCGGCGAAATTCTTTTAGCGGATATTTACACGGCGAACATCCAGTTTGAAGGCCGCGCGGCGCACCTCGCGATCGCCATTGACGTCACGGAGAAGAAAAAGAGGGAAGACGCGATTCGTGAGAGCGAAGAGCGTATGCGCTCAGTGTTGGAATCGGCATTGGACTCCGTCATTACCATGGACCATCAGGGCCACGTTATTGAATTCAATTCAGCTGCCGAAAAAACCTTCGGCTACAAACGCAACGAAGCCGTCGGCCAGTTATTGGGGAATCTGATCATCCCGCCATCGTTACGCGAGCGTCATGCGCGCGGTTTAACACATTATCTTTCCACGGGCGAGGCTCCTGTCCTCGGTAAGCGCACCGAATTGACGGGAATGCGCAGTGATAAGTCGGAATTTCCCATCGAGCTCGCCATCACCCGGATTGGTTCGCAAGAACCTCCGATGTTTACGGGTTTCATACGAGACATCACCGAGCGCAAACAGGCGGAAGGCCGCCTGCGCGAGCAGGCAAAACTATTGGATCTTGCGCAGGACGCAATCATGGTTCGCGATATGGAAGATCGCGTCGAATTTTGGAATCATGGTGCGGAAGAATTGTACGGTTGGACCGCCGCTGAAGTTCAAGGCAGGAAAGCGTCTGACTTTCTTTATCAAGATGAACCTGCCTCCACCGCCGCCGCGCGAGCCGGCGTTATCGATAAGGGAAAATGGACAGGGGAGTGCAAGCACAAATGCAAAAACGGCGGCACTACCACGGTTCGCAGTCGTTGGACCCTTGTCCGGGACAAGTTGGCAGCGCCCAAATCCATTCTGATCATAAACACAGACGTGACCGAGCAAAGGAAACTCGAAACGCATCTGCTGCGCGCCCAGCGCCTCGAAAGTATCGGTACGCTGGCCAGCGGAGTCGCGCACGACCTAAACAACATTCTCACGCCGATTCTAATGTGCACCGAAGTGCTGAAAGGCAATCCGACGCGGGAGGATATACCGCCCCTGATTTCCATGATCGAGGAAAGCGCCAGGCGCGGTGCGAATGTCGTAAAGCAAGTACTCACTTTCGCGCGCGGGATCGAAGGCGAACGTGTCGTGATCAAGCCCAGCCACTTGATTCAGGAAATGATCGATATCGCGCAAAAGACGTTTCCGAAAACAGTCGAAATCCTCAGCCGTTATCCGAACGATCTTTGGTCGATCAAAGGCGATCCGACGCAGCTGCATCAGGTGCTGCTCAATCTTTCGGTCAATGCGCGCGACGCGATGCTCAATGGCGGCTCGCTCACACTCGCGGCCGAAAACTTCAATGTCGATGAGAATTATGCGTCCATGATGCCAGGCGCCAAACCTGGTCCTCACGTCATGTTACGTGTCACGGACACGGGTTGTGGAATGCCGCGAGCGATGCTCGAAAAAATTTTCGATCCGTTTTTTACGACCAAAGAACTGGGCAAAGGCACCGGCCTCGGCTTGTCCACGACGCTCGGCATTGTGAAAAGCCACGGTGGATTTATCTCTGTTTATAGCGAGCCGAGTAAAGGAACGACATTCAAGGTGTTCCTGCCGGCAACTGTGATTCGAGAAGATCTGCAACAGTCAAAAACTTCGATCATGCCCACTCGGGGAAATGGCGAACTGATTTTGGTGGTCGATGATGAGCCGAACATTCTCGGCGTTACAAAAATGATTCTTGAGAAGCACAAATACGATGTTGTCTCGGCCAGAGACGGTCCAGAAGCGCTCGCAATTTTCGCGCAACAAATGAAATCCATTAGCCTCGTGCTGACGGACCTCTCTATGCCGTACATGGACGGAATCGCGTTGGTGCGCTCGCTTAAAAAGATGCGCCCCGATCTTTCGATTGTCGCCGCCACCGGGCAAGGCGAGCAGGCGGGCGTGGCCGAGCTTCAGTCCCTCGGTGTGAAAAATTTCCTGAGCAAGCCTTACAACACAGAGCGATTGCTCGCCACACTTGACGATGCTCTACACGGTCGCGAGAGCCAATCACCCGGAGTTCAAACTAGCTGAGAGCAGTTAGCTGTCTTGCAGCAGACGATGGCAAGAATTCCGTCGAGACAGTTGCCCGCGCTGTTAACAACGAGCCGGTTTCCTCACCTGAATTTGCATTCTCGGGCCGAGCACCACGCATTCAGCGAATCTAAAACTGATTGGCAGACTCGCGTTCGGAAATCGTTTCACGAAGCTCTGCCGTGCGCTCCAGAACGGCTTCCTCCAGCGCGGCTCGTTGATTCTCCAGAGCGACATAGAGACGGCGCATCTCCAGAAGATTCCGAATGCGCAGCAGCGCTTCGGTTTGGCTCACTGGCTTCACCAGGAAATCTGTCGCGCCGGCCTCAAGTGCGCGCGCTTTTGATTCTTCCGCCGTGTCGCCGGTTAAGACGACGATTGGCAGGAAATCTTCCGCGGCGTCGGCCCGAAGCGCCTCCAAAATCGCGAAGCCGTCCACTTCCGGCATTATCAGATCAAGAAGAAGGAGATCGGGATCGAACGATAGGCACGTCTCAACGGCCGACCTTGAATCGGTGACGCTCATGACGTGGGTGTAGCCGTGTCTTTGCAGGAGTTGCTCAAGCAGATTGACGGTCATCCGGTCGTCATCGACGACCAGGATCTTCATTTGGTGAAGCAACGGCTCGTTAACCATTGTGTGCCTGTATACTGGTAGCACATCTCATTCCGGTGGACGCGGGGGGCGGAGCCACTCAGTCTTTTTCTTAGACCAGCGCCTCCAGCCGGCTGATCAGGTCTTTCTTGCTCGTCATTCCAGTAACCTGGTCGCGCAGCTGGCCATTCTTAAAGAAGAGCAGGGAGGGGATCGCCCGGATATTGTATTTGAAGGACAAGCTCTGATTTTCGTCGACGTTAACCTTGGCAACCTTGACTGCGTCCGCTTTTTCGCGGGCGATTTCGTCCAAGAGCGGCGCGATCAGCTTGCATGGCCCGCACCATTCCGCCCAAAAATCGACTAGCACCGGTTTCTCGCTGTTGATTTCACGGTCAAAGTTTGATTCGTCCAGTTTAATTGTCGTCGAATTATCCGTAGCCATCAGCAAACATAATTCCAAATCTGCAAAATTAAAATCGCAGCTGACATCGCTAGCAATGCCCAGCAAAACGGCATTGGTATGTCGTCGATCCGCATTTGCGAACCCGGCTGCGGCGACGGGGCGACCGTGATCTGGGCCGGCGAAGTTTCGACAGCCGGCAGGTCGACTACGGGCTGCGTTTTCGTCATCTCGCCTTTGGGTGTTTGGATCGTCATTGCAGCTGCAGCTGCCCAGAGAGGCGAGGGTGAATCCGAGAGAGGCGGAGGTTGGGGAGGCCTTCGCGTTGGCGGCTCAGCCGAAGGCGAAACCATGATCCGTACTGTTTCTTTCTTGGGGGGTTCGTTTGAATCAGTCACGGGCAGTCCGATTTACGTTAAAGTAAGGCTTTGCCCTATATGGATGATCTTGTCCCTTCCGAAGTTAGTCAGCAATGAAAATTCTTATGCGAACTAAGCCAGCAAATCGTATCCGCGGGCACCGGTGATTCGCTTCGTCAGGAACCGTCCGACCGGTTCCGGCTTCGACAAAATTACACGTGTGTCGACATCCGGGGCGTCTGCCTCGGTCCGGGCGATCAACGGCTGGTCGACCAGTAATTTCAAATCGCGGCCAACCTTTTCGCGCGCGATTTCATGCGCGATCTTCTGCTGGATGAACATTGCATCCCGGTAGCGTGCGTTTTTAGTTTTCGCCGGAATCTGTTCCAGCATCCTGGCAGCGCGCGATCCGTCTTCGCGCGAGTATTTGAAAATTCCGAGCCTTTCGAATCGCACGCGTTGAATGAATTCCAACAGCGACTGAAATTCTTCGTCGGTCTCGCCGGGAAATCCGACGATGAATGTCGTTCGCAATGCTACGCCTGGGATTCCGGCGCGCAGTTTATCGATCAAATGCTCAATATGCTTGCGCGAAGTCTCCCGTCGCATGCGCTGCAGCATCGATTCGTGGATATGCTGAAGCGGGATGTCGATGTAACGCGCCACTTTTTCGCAGTCAGCAATGGTTTCAATCAACTCATCGCTCCAATGGGCGGGGTGAGTGTAGAGAAGCCGCACCCAGAAATCGCCATCGATCTTTTCGATTTCACGGAGCAAGCGCGACAGAGTTGGACCGCGCGCTGAATCGACTGGCTGGCGCGGGCCGGCTTTTTCGTCCCACAAATCCATTCCGTAAAACGTCGTGTCCTGACTGATCAGATTAAATTCGTGCACGCCTTCCGCGACGAGCCCCCGGATCTCCGCTAACACCGATTCCATTGTCCGGCTGCGATGCTTGCCCCGCATTTGCGGGATGACGCAGAAAGTACAGGGGTGATTGCAGCCCTCGGCGATCTTTACATACGCGGAATGCGAGGGAGTTAGGCGAAAACGCGGCGTATCGTAGTCAGGGATGTAAGTCGGACGCTTGTCTGCGAATGTAAGATCGAGATCTTCGTCGGCCATCACTCTCTCGACGATCGCGCCAAGCTCTTTCACTTCGTCGAGCCCGATGAAGGCGTCGACTTCGGGCATTTCCTCGCGTAATTCCCGCGCAAACCGTTGCGACATGCAACCGCTCACAATCAATTTTTGACTGGGCCGCTTACTTAGGCCGCGGGCCTGATGCGCGGACAAAATCGCATCAATCGACTCTTCTTTTGCCGAATCGATGAACGCGCACGTGTTTACCACCAACACGTCCGCGTCGTCAGCCGACGACGTGATTTCCATGCCGCGTTTCAAGACGCTTCCGAGCATGACCTCGGCATCCACTAAATTCTTGGCGCAACCGAGACTGATCATGCCGACCTTGGTGCTCATGATGAGAAAGGCACTGCCGTGGCTAATTACTCGACGGTGACGTCTTCGTCGTCACCGCTCACCGGCTTTCCGTTTTTCGTGATCCGAATAGCGTCGCGATCCAAAACGCGAACCGCGATTTTTTGTCCGCGAAATTCAACCGTTCCGTCGGACGGTGAAATCCAGCGTTCAAATGCGGGCTGCGAAGATCCGTTGTCCACCACAACCTTAATGTATGTTTTCTTGAGCGGCTTGATCGCAACCTGATTTGGACCTTGCGCTTCCGGTGGCTTTTGAGCCGCTTCGGCTTTCGCCAAGTCTTCCGGTCTCACCGGTTCGGCGCGGCGCACTTCCGGTTCTTGCGTTGGCGCAACGATCGCTTTTGCAGCCGGGTTCGCATTCGCGAACGCCGGCACAAACGCTGTCGGTATCGGAATCGACGGCGCAGGCGTCGAAACTGGCGCTGCCGGTTTCTTCGTCGCTTCGACCACTGCTACCGCAGCCTGCGAAGGTGCTCGGGATGGTGCCTGGGCCACGGGCGAAGGTGTGCGCGATGGAGCTTGCACTACCGGCGCAATCGTCGCTGCGGGTGTTTTCACTGGCGCTTGCGGCGGCGCGCTTTGCTGAGCCGGAACCTGCGCCTGCTGGGGGGCCGCTTGAGGCGACGGCGCTTCGGACGAGGTCGGCTGCGGAACACCTACCATCTGATGCGGCGAGATTCGTTGGATATTCAAAATCAATCGCATCGCCACGAAGCCGACAACGATCACTCCGATCGCAATCAGCAACGGAAACGGCGAAGAGCGATCGCGTGAGCGCGGCATTCGCGGGGCGGCTGGCGGACGCGTCGGCCGAACGCGGCGCGGTTTCGGAGCCGGTTGGTCTTGCAGATAGGAATAACCATCCACCGTCACCTGCTGAGACGTTTCAAACGCGTCGAGGTACGGAGTGACATCGACATCCAGAAACTTTCCGTAGATCAATAGAAAGCCTTTGGCGTAGGCGAGACTCGGAAATTGTGAAAAATCATCAGCCTCAATCTCCGCCAGCCGCGAAGGCCGGATTTTGGTCAGCCGCGCGGCTTCGTCGAGCGTGAGCCCGCGAGCTATTCGCGCATCCTGAAATTTCTTGCCCAGACCTTCAATTGTCATGACGGGTTTCGCCGGCTAAACGGCGGCATCGAGATCG